>JAESTK010000312.1 GCA_016763645.1 Flavobacteriales bacterium | reverse complement strand
ATTACGGGAGTTACTTCTGATCGCTGTACTCTTCCAATGTATTGTATGAGCTTGCCTTTAAAAGAAGATGGGTAAACCAAGAAAAGACAGTTTGAATTTTGCAAATCAGTTCCTTCACCGAAAAACTGACCTGTGGTAATTAATACTTGATAGTTACCCTCGTTAAGCGCCTTCCATTTCAGTTTTCGACTGCTTTCAGAATCGTCACCACTGAAGGTTATTACTTCATAAGATTGCTTTAGAAATTGATTTAAAGCCTCAATGTGTTCTTTCCTTTCCGTAATGACAACTGCTTTTATTCCTTTGTTTATTTCGGCTGAAACATCATCAATAATTAATTTATTTCTAGCAGAATCATGAATTAATACTTTCGATAAAGTTTCAAATTGATCCGTTTTGGAATTGAAAGGAATACTAAAGTTGGTATTTCTAATAACGATTCTTGCTCGTTTGTATGTTTCAATATCCTGCGGTTTAATTTCTGCAATGACTTCTCCTAAGTGTGCAAAAATTAGCTTACCATCATCATACTTTCTGAAAGGAGTAGCCGTAAGCCCATATTGGTAATAAGGGTGAAGTTTTGAAATAGTTGAGCTGTATGATTCGGCAGGAATGTGGTGACATTCGTCAATAATAATTGTTTTGAATGCGTCTGTCAATTTTTCGTCAACTATCTTTTTTCCCAGACTCTGAATCATAGCAACCGTAATATGCTTACCTACTTTAGTTTTTCCTTGTCCGATTTTCCCAATTTCATTTTTCGGAATTTTTAAAAATGATTCGATACGTTCAACCCACTGTTCTAGCAATTGCTTTCTATGAACAATGATTAGAGCAGGCTGTTGTTTTTTGGCAATGATTTTTAATGCCATAATTGTTTTGCCCGATCCTGGAGGAGCTACAATTACACCGAAATCTTTTTTACTACTTGTTTCTATAGCGGTGTGCTGATGTTTTCGCAAGTTTAAATCATTAACAAAAGGAATTGGTTTTGCTTTTTTGCGTTGGTCATCAAATTCAAAATCTATCTTTTGCGTTGAGCAAAACCGCAGAACTTTACCAATTGCACCACTTGGTAAAATCACCTCGTTTTCGTTTTCTTCAATTAGATTGAAATATCTTTTGGTGTCCCAAGTACTTCTTTTGGTTTTCTTCTTGATGAAATATTCTGAATTTGGTAGGTTGAACTCAGTTTTTAAAAAATTGATCAACGGAAGAGTTAATCCTAATCGGTTAATACGGACAGAGTTATTTAGCGAAATAATCAACTTGCCATTTGTGCTTGCAGGGTATGGTAAGGTTTCTTCGTCTTTATGAATTGAATCGTATAAGTTATCGAGGTCAGCACTTGAAATTCTTTTGATTTGTTTCAGGAAATCCCATTGATTATCAAATGGAACAAGTGTTTCAGTATCAATAAAACAATTATTTCCTTGTTCCAAGGTGTCTTTAAATAAAGGCAAAGCGATAAGATTACCTAATCCTTTTCCTGAAAGGAAGTCTTGATTTGGAAATAATCGATCGAAGCTTGATGCTTTATCGAAGACAGAAAAAGCACCACATTGTTCCAATAACGACTTAAAAAGTCTTCTACTTTTAATCGCTGGATATGCTTGCTCGAAAAAAATCCAAACATGACCTCCGTTTCCTGAACGAGAACGTTCCAAATAAGCGGGGATTTTATACAGATTACAAACAGAAAGAAACGATTTACATTCTTCTTGCCATTTATCCTTATCAAAATCAGCTATAATAAACCATGAAGTATTGTCTTGGAGCAGAGGATAAATACCAATGAACTGTTCGCCCGTGAGGTGCTTCAAAAGTTGTTCATCCGTAAATGGACGGTAACTTTTATCTGTATAAGAGCTAAATGTACCTCCATTCATTTTATGGAGTCGGTACATATATGGGTCGTAACTATACGCAGGCATATAACCACTTTTATTTCCTTTTTCCCATCTAATAGCAAAAACATCTTCTCTTCCTCTAAAAATTGACTTAAAGAGATTGATTTGTTCAGATGTAAATTGACTGTCGTTCATTGTTTAACAAAGATACTAATCGCTTATTTTAAACTTGTGGGAATGCTGATAATTTGGTTTATAGCAAAGTTTTAAGATAGGTCATTGTATGTCAAAAAACGTCTTTTTGTTATATTTGTAATCAACGTACTTAAAAATAAAAACTCGATTTCTGTTTGATTTTAAATAAAAAGGAGTACTTTTGTAACCGTTGTACTTAAAAATAAACGTTGAAAACAACTATAAAACATATCGCAAGCATACAAACAGGAGTCTTTGCTAAGCCTGTGGCAAGGGGAGAAATCGCCTACTTGCAGCCTAAGTATTATGATGAGAATGGGGTATTGATAGCTTCGTTACAACCTGATTTGAATGCGGAAGGGATCAGTAATAAACACATACTTAAACAAGGAGATGTATTGTTTGCTTCAAAAGGGATTAAGAATTTTGCAGCACTATTCAATGACTCTCGGTTATCTGCTGCTGCTTCAACTTCTTTTTTTGTGATCCGCTTGCAGGAGCAAAATGTATTACCAGAATTTTTGACTTGGTTTTTAAATCAACCTAATACCTTACGGTTCTTAAAAAGAAAAGCAAAAGGAACTTCAATGGCCTCTATTTCTAAAACTGTTTTGGCTGACTTGGAAATTTCTATCCCTGATATGCAAACGCAGAAATTAATTTTAAAAATTTACCAACTTAGAAATTTGGAGAAAGAATTGAAACAACAAATTGAAGCACTCCGAGAAACGCAAATTCAACAACAAATATTTAACGCATTAAAATAAAATCATGGCTAATAAAATAACACAAAAAGACATCAACAACGCGGTTTGGAAAGCCTGTGACTCCTTCCGAGGAAGTATTGATCCGAGCGTATATAAAGATTATGTACTTACAATGCTTTTCATCAAATACCTAAGTGATGTACATGATGATAAACATGCTGCTTATTTAGAAAAGTATAGTGGTGATGAAGAACGTGCGAAACGTGCCATGCAGCACGAGCGTTTTGTTGTTCCTGAACACAGTCATTTTAAGTTTCTGTATGATAGTCGAAATGAATCGAATATTGGGGAGTTAATCAATATTGCCTTAACGGACTTGGAAGAAGCTAACAGAGAAAAATTGTACAGTGAAGATGGGGCAGGGATTTTCCAAAACATTGATTTTAATAACAGCAAACTTGGTGAGCCAAAAGACAAGAATACCCGATTAAAAAATCTATTGTTGGATTTTAATTCAGACAAGCTCGATTTACGCCCTTCTCATTTAGATGGGAATGATATTATTGGTGGAGCTTATGCGTATTTAATCTCCAATTTTGCGAGTGATGCAGGTAAAAAAGCGGGGGAATTTTTTACTCCAAGCGAAGTTTCTACTTTATTGGCGAAGCTAACCAAATCTGCTCCTGGTTCTCGAATTTGTGATCCCACTTGTGGTTCGGGTTCGTTGTTAATTAAAGCAGGTATTGAAGTAGGTTCTCCTAACTTCTCGTTGTACGGACAAGAAGCTAATGGAAGTACCTGGGCATTAGCAGTGATGAACATGTTTTTGCATGGTTTTGATAATGCTACCATTCGTTGGGGAGACACCATTCGTAACCCTAAACTAAAGGAAGGTGATGCTTTAATGAAATTCGATACCGTTGTAGCAAATCCACCATTTTCGCTTGATAAATGGGGAAAGAGTGACGATAAGGAAGAAAATAAATCCAGTGATAGTTTCGACCCTGAAACAGACCAATACAATCGTTTTTGGAGAGGCATACCGCCAAAGAGTAAAGGTGATTGGGCTTTTATTAGTCACATGATAGAAACTACTTATGAGGGCAAAGGAAAAGTAGGCGTGGTCGTACCGCACGGAGTATTATTCCGTGGAGCGAGTGAAGGTAAAATACGCCAGAAAACCATTGAAGAAAACATACTGGAAGCGGTAATTGGCTTGCCTGCTAACTTGTTTTTTGGTACAGGGATACCTGCTGCTATTTTGGTGTTTAATAAAGCAAAGGACAAGAACACCGATGTGTTGTTTATTGATGCCAGCCAATGTTATGAATCTGCTAAAAACCAAAACAGGTTAAGGGAAGAAGAAGACGTTAACCCAATTGTAGAAACGTATCGACACTTTAATGAGGGCAAACTAAAAGCGGGTCTGGTAAAAGATAAATACAGCTATGTAGCCACTTTTGATGAGATTAAGGAAAATGAGTTTAACCTGAATATCCCTCGCTATGTAGATACCTTTGAAGAAGAACCAGAGGTGGATATAGCTGCTGTGCAGGTAGAGATTGAAACCTTGGAAGTTGAGTTGAAAAGTGTGCAGGAGGAGATGAATAAATACTTAAAGGAACTAAATATTAACTGATATGCTTACAACTGAACAAAAAGAACAATTCAATGATATTTTAGAAGAGTTAGGTAAAACACTTGACATTTCTGAAACACAGTATAATAATGCTGTTTCAAGTTATGAAGCTGTTGGTAATCAACTATCAAAAGAAGATTCAGCATTAGCACCATACACACCTGAAATTTTACCACAAGGGTCATTTATGCTAGGGACTATGGTTAAGCCTATAAATGATACAGACGATTTGGATATTGATTTGGTGTGTCAATTAAAAGGAAAAAAACCTAATTGGACTCAAAGTGATTTAAAACAGAAAGTAGGAGATCAATTAAAAGCTAATGCAACGTATGAAGATATGTTAGATGATGAAGGAAGACGTTGCTGGACACTGCTTTATAGAGAGCAATCTGAAAACGGAAATGAGAAATATCACATGGACATTCTCCCCTCTATTGTGGATTCAGGGTATAGAATGATTCTGGAAAAAGCATTCTCTGCGACAGAACTAGAGGATATTGATGAGTTAGCCATTCGAATAACTGATAATGAAGAAGATGATTATGATATTGAAACGAATCATTCAGAATGGTTAAAAAGTAATCCGTTTGGGTATGGAAGGTGGTTTTATCAGCAGGCAACTCTTGATTTTACGAAATCATTTTCTATAAATGAATCTATCCAACCTGTTCCAACTTATCGAAAAGAAAAGTTACCGTTACAACGTGTAGTTCAAATACTTAAACGACATAGAGATATGATGTTTAATGGAGATGAAGACAAACCGATTTCTATCATCATTACTACACTTGCTTCTAAGGCGTACAGTAAAGAAACAAGCATTATTGAAGCCTTATTAAATGTTCTTGATAATATGGGTGACTTTATTGAAGAACGCTATTCAGTAGAGCATCAAAAAGTAATAAAATGGATTCAAAACCCTGTAAACGATGAAGAAAATTTTGCTGATAAATGGCCTGATTTTCCTAAGAAACAAATAAACTTCTATAAATGGTTGAAACAAGTTAAAGTAGATATTAATAATGCCACTAAAAAAGAGGGGTTCATCTTATTCAGGAATCTTTAGAAAATCCATTTGGTAAAAGGACTGTAACAAAGGCGTTTAGTAATTATGGAGAAAACTTATTGAAGAAACGAGAAAGCGGAACAATGAAAATGGCTGCTGGAACAGGCTTACTAGGAGGTACAGGAAGAACAACCATTCCTCAACATAAACCTTTTGGCAAACATGAGTAGAATTTCACTTATAGTGCAAGAAGGAACATTGAAATCTTATTTTCCGAATACGGATATTAATCGTAAAGGTGAAAAAGAATTGATTTGGACTGGAACGGTAACTCCATCTCCGTTAAGTGCAACTTATACTTTAAAGTTGCATTACAAATACAACGAAGGGGCAAAAGTATATGTGATTGATCCAACTCCTTTAACTCTTGCCAAAGGAAAAAATGTACTCCCTCATGTATATAGCACTCCTAAACAACGTCTCTGTCTTTATTATCCAAAAGATAATGAATGGGATACAGGTATGCTTTATGTGAAAACACTTATACCTTGGGCTTGTGAGTGGCTTTGCCATTATGAATTATGGGTAAGTACTGGTACTTGGCATGGTGGAGGAATACACCATGAAACGGAGGCTGAAAAACAAGCCAACAAACAAAAAGAATTAAATGATGAAGGAAGCAATAACAATAAAAAATAACACTCTCACTAAACCTTTTGGTAACGGAACAATTCCTAATAATTGGGACGTGAAAAAAGTGAGTGAGGCTTTTGATATTTGCAATAATTTGAGGCTTCCGATTAGTGAAACTGAACGAAAAAAAATAAAAGGAGATTACCCCTATTATGGGCCTACAAAAATTCAAGATTATATTAATGAATATAGATTGGATGGAACATATGCTTTAATTGGAGAAGATGGCGACCACTTTTTAAAATGGAAAGATCTGCCAATGACCTTATTAGTTTCTGGACAATTCAATGTAAATAATCATGCTCATATTATCCAAGGAGGCAATAATCTTACAGAATGGTTTTTCTATTATTTTAATCACAGGCCTTTAACTCCATATTTAACAAGACAAGGTGCAGGTAGATATAAACTTACGAAAGCGGCCTTGAGTAAAATATTGTGTCCTATTCCTCCAATTAATGAACAACATGGAATAGTTGAATTATTGCGAGTTTGGGATAAAGCCATCAACACCAACAATCAACTCATTGCTCAAAAAGAACTCCGTAAAAAATGGTTGATGCAAAATTTGTTAACGGGGAAAAAGCGGTTAGATGGATTTAATGAGAAGTGGAAAGAATATCATTTGGGAGAAATATTTTCAGAAAGAAATGAAAGAAACAATGATGATTTATCTCTTCTTTCTATTGGTCAAAATGGTGTTTACCCTCAAGAAGATTCAATAAAAAAGGATACATCAAATTCCGATAAGTCAAAATATAAAAAGATTTGTGTTGGAGACATAGGCTATAATACAATGCGCATGTGGCAAGGCAGAAGTGCATTGTCAAGTTTAGAAGGAATTGTTAGCCCTGCTTATACAGTTGTAGCTCCAAAAGACAATGCCGATTCATTTTTCTTCTCTTACTTATTTAAAACTCCAAAACTGATTAATCTTTTTTGGCGAAACTCTCAAGGATTAGTAGGTGATACTTTGAATTGTAAATACAAGGATTTCTCTATTGTAAAAGCAATACTACCACAAAAAGAAGAACAAACTGCCATTGCCAAAGTGTTACAAGTAGCAGACAAAGAACTTAATCTACTCAAGTCGAAAACGGACAAACTTCGAGAACAGAAAAAAGGAATGATGCAACAATTGCTTACAGGGAAAAAGAGATTAAAGAATTAAACACAATATTATTATGGCAAAAGATATAAAAACAATTATTCAAGAAATTGAGGCTCATCTGGTTGATGGCTGTGGTGGAGGTAACTACTCCGATTACTATATAGGGATTACAAAAAGTATTCAAAATCGTTTATTTGGAGATCATAAAGTACCTAAAAAAGGACATTGTCGCATTCACCGTGAAGCATCAAATGATACTGATGCAAGAGCTGTGGAAAAACATTTTTTTGATAAAGGTATGCAAGGAGCTGGAGGCGGTGGAGATGAAGAAAGTATTTTTATTTACGCTTATAAGGTAAGTAGCTTAACTGTAGAAAGTTTAGAACAATAATTAAGGATTATAATGAGTGTAACTGGGATATCAGATAAAAATAAATTCATGCTTTGGGCAAAAACAGCTGGCAGGTGTCAGTATCGAGGTTGTAATAATCCTCTGTATCAAGACATCTTAACAAAGAGAAATTATAATCAAGCATATATTGCTCACATTGTTGCTGATGTTGCAGGTGGCCCAAGAGGTGACGAAACACGTTCTCCTCATTTGGCTAACGATTTGAGTAATTTGATGTTGTTGTGCGATGTTCACCACAGACTTATTGATAAAATAGATGTTGACGGACATCCTGAATCGTTATTGTTAAAAATGAAACAGGAGCATGAAGACAGAATTGAAAGAGTTACTGCTATTTCTCCTGATATGCAGAGCCATATAGTTACCTACAAAGCCAATGTAGGAGTACATACACCATCACCTACCTATGAAACAGTAAGTGAATTCCTTTTACCTGAATATTATCCTGCTTTGTCTTCAGCAATTGATTTAAGTTTAAGCAATAGTCCGCAAAGAGATAAGAATGCAAGTTTTTGGATAACAGAGTTAGAGAATCTTGAAAGCCAGTTTAATGAGCAACTAAAACCTAAGTTTAGAAAAAGTGAGATAAAACACTTATCCATATTTGCTTTTGCACCTATGCCTTTGCTGATAAAGTTAGGTACATTAATAAATGATATTCACCATGCCGAAATTCATCAACCAGTTAGAGATCCAAAAACATGGAAATTATCAGATAATGATAAATCCATCATCTATTCACTAACTGAACCACAAGAAACATTTCCAACAGTTGCTTTTAATATTTCTTTAAGTGCAACAATAAATAACGAAAGAATAACAAGCGTGCTTGGAGATGAAGTGACTATTTACACACTCACAATTGAAAATCCATTTAATGATTTTTTAAAGTCAAAAAAACAGTTACAAGAATTCAGTATTAAGATTCGAGAAATCTTAAATGGTATAAAATCAAAATACAATGCTCAAACTCCATTGCATATTTTTCCTACAATGCCAATTGCCACTGCAATTGAATTAGGGAGAGTGTGGATGCCAAAAGCTGATATGCCTTTGAAAATATATGATGAGAATACTGCAAACAGCGGTTTTTTTGAAGCATTAGAGATTAATAATACCGAACATTAAAGTTAAGAACAATGACCATAGACGAACTAAAACAACTTAAAGAAAGCGAAGATAAAGTTGAGTTTAAAGAAGCTAAACACAATTTTTCGTATGCCAGAAGCGACCATAGAGACCAGGAAGAAAGGCGTAAGTGCTTTTTGGGATATGTAGTGGCTTTCGCTAATGAAGAAGGCGGTACACTCGTTATGGGGATGACAGATGGTTTTCCTCATGAGGTTGTCGGTTCTGATTTTGCTGAGGGAAAAACTGGAGCACTGGAAGATGAGACATTCAGTCGTCTTGGTATTCGGGTAAGAATGGAAGAATTGTTTGAAAATGGCAATAGAGTTTTGGTTACTAACATTCCTTCACGCCCAGTAGGTAAAATGCTAAAGTTTGAAGGTGTGCCCTTGATGAGAATTGGGGATAGCCTACGTAATATGAGTGATGAGGAAATGTTTGCCATTTTATCGGAACAAGAACCTGATTTTTCGGCTAAAATATGTGAAGGTATTTCAATAATCGATTTGGATGAAATGGCTATCAAAAAAATGAAAGAAAGCTATTCCCTCAAGCAAAAGAATCCAGGATTTCTGCAATTAAGTTCCGAACAAGCTTTAACCGATTTAAAACTATTGGAAGAAGGGAAATTGAATTATGCTGCTTTGATTCTTCTGGGTAAAAGAGAAGTTATTCAGCAAAAACTACCTCAAAGTAAAACCATTTGGGAGTTTCGAAATAACGAAACTCAAATACACAGCGATTCAAGAGAAACCGTTGAAGATCCTTTATTCATAGCAATTGATCGAATTTGGCAACTTATAAACCAACCCACACTCAATAAAAAATATCCGATTCAATCAGGAGCTTATATTTTTGACTTATACGATTTTAATGAAGCTGTTATTCGTGAAGCGGTTCTCAATGCTATTGCGCATCGTGATTATACTATTACAAGTGAAGTAGTCATTAAACAATATCCGAATAAAATATCCATCAATAATCCTGGTGGTTTTCCTAAAGGTGTAACTATTGAGAATATACTTACAGTTAGTAGTACGCCAAGAAGTCGTTTAATGACAGAAATATTAGAAAAAACAGGTTTAGTAGAACGTAGCGGACAAGGTGTTGATAAAATATTCTCTATTACGCTTTCTGAAGGTAAAATAGAGCCTGATTATAGCACTTCTAATATGTTTCAAGTTTCACTCAATTTGAGAACTGAGATTACCGATAAAGCATTTCATGTTTTCATCAACCAATATCAGAATAGTGATAAAGAACCTAAATTGGGTGTAGAACAGATTATCACTTTGTCTAAGATACGTAACGGAATCTTTCAGAATTTAATTCCTGAAATTGTTTCTCAATTAGAGAAATCAGGATTAATCCATAAAGTTTCAGGGCATACCAATCGTTACACATTATCCGAAGAGTATCATCAACTATTAAATGATAGCTTAAAAATAGGAAAGAGATATTTAGTTAAGGAGGTAGAACAGTTGCTTTTGACATTACAAGGAAATGTATTGAAAATGGGGGATTTGGAACATCACCTATCTGCCTCATTGAATAGGAATCAAATAAAATACTTAACAGGAAAGCTGATCGAAGATAAAATTCTTAAAAAGCAAGGTAAAGGTAGTGGAACGTCTTATGGAATAGTTGATAAATACATTTCGTTGAGAGGAGATGTTTTAGTAAAAACGGTAATTAACTCTCTTCAAGAGAAATATGAATCAGTCAATTCTCCAAAAGACTAAAAAATTCTCCAAGATGCTACAAACAGGAAGCTTAATACAACTCATAAATCGGCTCATCAATTCTCCAAAACAAGCTGTTTTTTCTCTAAAAAGAAACAGTGTCAATAGCTTTTGTATTGATAATAAAGGGATTGAGAGTGTAATGGCATTCTCCGTATTGATGTCCAAATTCTCTGTATTTGAGCAAATGGTAAGAAATAATGAATTCTCTGTATTGGGATTGAAATTCTCCAAAAAGTAAATCAACAATGGATACACCAAGTTTTAAAGAAGATCATATCAGTCAAATACCTGCATTGCAAATCCTGCAAAAGTTGGGTTATCAATACCTCACTCCTGACGAGGCTTTACAATTGCGTGGTGGAAAAACAACCAACATACTTTTAGATGAAGTGTTACGAAAGCAGTTAAAGGAGATTAATAGCATTAAAGTAAGTGCTAATAAAACAAGCATTTTTACAGATGATAATATTGAACGTGGCATCCTGTCATTGAAAGACCTTCCAATGAATGAAGGTTATATTAATGCTTGTGAAGCAGTATACAACCTTATCACACTAGGCAAAGCATTGGAACAAAGTATTGATGGAGATAAAAAGAGTTTTACACTACAATACATTGATTGGAAAAATATAGAAAACAATGTGTTTCATGTTACCGAAGAATTTAGTGTAATGCGTAGCACGAGCAAAGAACACTACCGTCCAGACTTAGTGCTATTTGTAAATGGTATACCTCTTTGTATTATTGAATGCAAACGCCCTGATATGAAAGAACCTTTAAAACAGGCTATCAGTCAGCATTTACGAAACCAACAAGAGGATGGAATTCGTAACTTATATATGTATGCTCAAGTAACGTTGAGTATTGCGACCCAAGAAGCTGCGTATGCGACTAATGCTACACCTGAAAAATTTTGGGCAAAATGGCAAGAAAAATTTAATACGGATGAAGAAGAGAAGGAATACAAAAACACTATTCAAGAGCTAAAAAACAATCCATTAACAACAGAACAAAAAAATAAACTCTTTTCTGATCGTTTTAGGTATGTACGTCAATATTTTGATGCTTTAGAGAACGATATAATTCTTCCAACTGTTCAGGATGAGTATTTATATGGAATATGCAGACCTCAACGATTGATGGATATTGTTTTTAATTTTGTGTTGTTTGATAACGGTACGAAGAAAGTAGCCAGGTATCAACAATATTTTGCCATTAAAAAAACAATGAATCGCATTCAGCATATTGAAAGTGGTAGGCGACTCGGAGGTGTTATTTGGCATACGCAAGGAAGTGGTAAATCATTAACAATGGTAATGTTAGCACAAGCCATTGCTATGGATAAATCTATTCGCAATCCTAAAATCATATTGGTAACAGACAGAACAGATTTAGACAATCAGATTACAGGAACGTTTCGTAAATGTGGAAAATTTGTAGAAAACGCAGCAACAGGACAACGTTTAGTAGAATTATTGCAAAGTAAAAGTGATGCGGTAGTAACAACAATCATTAACAAGTTTGTTGCTGCTATGAAAAAAATCAAACAGCCTTTAGAAAGCCAGGATATTTTTGTGTTGGTAGATGAAGGTCATCGTTCTCAAAGTGGAACATTCAATATTGAAATGCAAAAAACATTACCTAACGCTTGTTTCATTGCATTAACGGGAACACCTCTTTTCAAAAAAGACAAAAATACTGCTGCCAAATTCGGTGGTATTATTGATGCTTATACAGTAGATCAAGCGGTGAAAGACAAAGCAGTAGTTCCTTTGTTGTATGAAGGAAGATTGGCAAGACAAACAGTAAACGCAAGCCCATTAGATACATTTTTCGGGATGGTATCAGAACCATTAACCGAATATCAAAAAGCCGATTTTAAAAAGAAGTTTAGCAGAGCCGATCAATTAAATAGTGCGGAACAAAAACTATATGCTATTGCTTGGAATATCAGTTTACATTTTAGGGACAACTGGCAAGGAACTCCTTTTAAAGCACAATTGGTTTGTGATAAAAAAGTAAATGCAGTTCGCTACAAAGAGTTTTTAGATGAAATTGGCATAGTGAGCAGTGAAGTTCTGATTTCGGCTAATGATGAAAGGGAAGGTGAAGAAAGTGCTTATGAAAAGTCATCAGAAAAAGTAAATCGTTTTTGGAAACGAATGATGGATGAACATGGGAACTCAAAGAGGTACGAGAAAAACATCATCAACCGTTTTAAGAACCAGAAAGACCCTGAAATCATAATCGTAGTAGATAAGTTATTGACCGGTTTTGATGAACCCAAAAACACGGTATTGTACCTTACTCGAAATTTACAAAGCCATAAACTACTTCAGGCAATAGCCAGAGTAAACCGTATTTATCCTGATAAAGAATTTGGTTATATCGTTGACTATTATGGTGTAATAGAGAATTTAGATGATGCTTTACTGATGTATTCTTCATTTGAAGATTTTGATGCAGATGATTTAGAAGGAACGCTCATTAACATTAATGAAGAAATCAAGAAACTCCCTCAAAAGCATTCAGAGTTATGGGATATTTTCAAAACAATTGCTAATAAAAGAGATGCTGAAGCGTATCAAATCTTATTGAGAGATGAAGCTATTCGAGTACTGTTTTATGATAAACTAGCGGCTTTTGCCAAAGGGCTGAAATTGGCACTTTCATCGATGAAATTCCACAAAGAAGTAGAAGAAAAAACAATTGATCGTTACAAAGAAGATTTAGCCATGTTTATGAAGTTGCGGTTAGCTGTGGTAGAAAGGTATTCTGATGCGGTTGATTACAAACAGTATGAAGGACAAATTCAAAAATTAATTGATACTCATATTACCACTGAAAACGTAGAGGTAATTACGGAATTGGTTAATATTTTCGATAAAGATAAATTTCAGGAAGAAGTAGAAAACACCACAGGAAAAGCAGCCAAGGCAGATAAGATTACCAGTAGAACGGCTAAACATATTTCAGAAAAAATGGAAGAAGATCCTGCTTTCTATAAGAAGTTTTCACAAATGCTTAAAGAAACCATTGCTGAATATGAAGAAAATAGAATCAATGAAGCACAGTACCTAAGTAAAGTACAGGAAATCATGGATAATGTTTTAGCGCATACTGATAGTGACATTCCCGAAGCATTGCGAGAAAAAGATGTTGCCAAAGCTTTTTATGGTTTAGCCCTTGAATCACTACGCGAAAAAGTACAGGATAATATTGTAAGAAAAGAAATTGCAGTACAAACGGCACTACAAATTGATGATTTAATTAGGAATGCTGTTTTAGATAATGATAAACCTGTTATTGACTGGCAGCATAAAACCAATATTACGGGTAAACTTTTGATAGAAATCGGGGATTATCTCATTGATGAAGTTAGAGATAAATACAATATACCTTTGTCTTTTGGAGAAATGGACGAGATCGCTAATAATTGTATTGAAGTTGCTAAACTACGTCACAAGTAATGAATACATCTATCCAATTCGGCTCAAGACAGATTGATTTCTTGGTGGAGTATTCTGAGCGAAAAACGTTAGGGATTACTGTAACACCTGATATGGATGTTTTGGTAAAAGCTCCTATTGACAGTACCATAGTAAAAATAAAGGAGAAGCTTCTAAAGAAAGCTCCCTGGATAATTAAGCAACAAAGTTTCTTTCTTGCCTTTCATCCCAAAACAACCAAACGAAAATATGTCAGTGGAGAAACTCACCTGTATATGGGGAGGCAGTATCGTTTAAGGGTAGAGTCAGGTGAAATTGAATCTGTAAAACTGAAAGGGGGATTCATTGAAGTAAATGTTTTAGACAAATCTAGAGTTGAGTATTTATTGAACAACTGGTATTTGCAACATGCACGATTAAAATTTCATGTTATTGCAGAACCATTGATAGAACAATTTAAGAGGTACAAAGTTAAACCAAGTTCCATCGTGTTGAGAGATATGGCAACTCGTTGGGGGAGTTGCACACCAAAAGGAAAAATAATACTGAACCCTGAATTAATTAAAGCACCAAAGGGGTGTATTGAGTATGTGATCATTCACGAGTTGTGTCACTTAATCCATCATGATCATACCCAAAAGTTTATTGACTTGCAGACCAAGGAAATGCCTGATTGGGAAAAATGGAAATCGAAATTGGAAAGGTTGCTAGCTTAAAAAATTGGAAAAACTTATATCATTCCACACAAGCATTTCTAAAATTCTTACAAGCCCTTACCGTTTCAGCAGAAGCATTAATAAAATATCGAGATAAATAAATTGCTCCATATACCGTTCCTGCAATAAGAACAAATCGAACGATTGGTTTTTTGAAAAAACCGTCACCTTCATGGATAGGTAAATTATTTTCGTTGTTCTTCTTTTTCATCGGAGTAAATTTTATAAATGAAGTAGGCGCATATTCCAATTCCGGTTGCGATTAATGCTCCTTTAAGAATTTTGTTTGTACGGATCAAAGTTTTGCAATTGGCTTTGAACATGATTAGCTCTTTTGGGATGTCTTGTGTAACATCTAGCTGATAGCAGTTTATTATTTCGTTATTCATCATGGAGCATTATTGTTTGAGTTGAATGATTTTAAACTGTTTGTTACCCATTAACAAATAAGCGAAGTCGTAAATACAGTTCCATTTTTTATCATTGTGTTTAATGGTATGCGTGCTACATCCGAAATTGAATCCTGCTCCCAATAAAAAATCGAGACTTTTCACCACCTCTTTATTTCCATTCAAAGTTGATTTTAAAATAGATCTGTTTTTATTGAGGATCGTATTCACTTCTGCCATTGCTTGTCTTTTTTGCAACGCCTTCAAATTATTATACTTGATTTGGTTTTCACGATTGGCAAATACCTGATTACTTCGTTGCTTTAAAAATGATTCGCCTGTTAATGGATCTTTTGCTGTTTGCATATCATCGGTTTTTAATCGAAAATACCACTGTGCAGTAGTAAAAGCAAGGCTTATTAATCAACTTAAACCAAGTTAATTTAAAGTAATTCAGGTTAATACATCTTGAATTTAGGTTTGTTTAGATTGTATGTAAATCCAAGTAAATTAATGTGTTTTGTATTTGTAGTAATCTATACTCATGTGAATTATATCTGCTTAAAAAAAGAGAAAAAGAACGTTGGAAATGGAAAAGCCCTATATATGCCGTTTCCATTTCCAACGTTTTTGAGGAACAATGGAAAGGTGGTTTTCCAATGTTTATTCCAACGTTCCATTGATTGGACTGAGACTGTAAAACATTTCTTTTCCATTTCTGTTTTTTGTTAAATAACAAAGTGTGTCCTGAAGATTTTTAATTGGGAATTGTTTATCCATAATTTCTTTTAAGCGATTTCGGATGCTCTTGGAGCTGCAATCAAATTCTTCCGCTAATTCGGTTATTAATGTTTGATTGGATATGGGTTCAGTCAAATAAGACCGCAAGAAACCCAACAACTGAGGAATATCTGCTTTTGTTTTACGAGATTGAATAACATCCGAAATCATATCTGGATCAGCAACAACTAGCCCTTTAGTTGTTTCGCAGTAGCTAAGGTAAATGGAATCAAAACGTTTGGTACTTCTTGTTTTCAGGAAGTTTAATACGATTAGGTCTGTTGGCTGTCCATTTTTACCTTTTT
>JAESTK010000090.1 GCA_016763645.1 Flavobacteriales bacterium | reverse complement strand
TCTGTTTTTCTAAAAGTATTGATTTTACTACAAACCTTGCTGTTAATAAGAATTAGATGCGTTTGCCCTGGTGGTAAAAACCATCAGCTAAAACTTTGTGGATAGGTGTGAATTAGCGTGCAATATTTCATTTGTTTAAGTAAGTCTTTCAATTTTCACTAAATTGTGGGCGAGTAAGATAAAAATATTATCACTAGTTTATTTATGGAAATTAGAATAAAAAACATTAAGTTCGCACACTTAATTTTATCTAAACTTTTTATCTAAAAAAAAAATTATGAAAAAACTTACTAAACTTTTAACTTTATTGCTCTCGGTTGCAGGGATAAACTATGCTTCGGCACAGTGTTCTGCAGGTGAAGTGGCGGTAACAATTGATATTACCACAGATACGTGGGGATATGAAACCTATTGGGAAATGGTTCCTAGTGGAAATCCGTGTGGCACAGGAGCTTTGTTTACGGGTGGAAATACAGTTGTTGGCTGTGGTGGAGAAGGCTTAAAAGCCGCTAGTGCTGCTGATGCTGGAGCTTATGCATCCAGTACAACGATTAATTTAGGACCATTCTGCATTGTAGATGGAACTATGATTGATTTAATTATTATTGATGACTGGGGTGATAGTGGTAATACTTACGATGTTTCAGTTGACGGAACTGTTGTTGTGACAGCTGCTGCTGACGATGTGTCGTTTATGGCTGCTTCATCTTTTGATGATTTATCAGTTGCTAATCAATTCGGAGAGTACGCTTTAATTCCTCAAGGGCAAGCGAGCACATTAGATGTAATTGCGGATGTTACTAATGGTGGAACGAACAACCTTACTGATGCTGTTTTGATATGTAATATATATGAAGGCGGAGTTCTAGTAAACACTTTAACAAGTGCTGCTACTGCAATAAATGCAGCTGCTACTACTACTATTAATTTAGGAACACATAATATTTCTGCAGTTGAATCGTATGCGTTTGAGTACGTTGTTTCTTCTGCAGCAGTTGGTGTTGATGCTAATACGTCTAATGATTCTGCATTGTACGTCATGGCGACAACGGATTCTACATACGCAAGAGATAATGGTCAAACTGTGCATGGCCCTGCAAGTATTGGTGCAGGAGCTGCTGCAAATGGGAAATTAGGTATGTTATATACTTTACCCCAAGCAGATGTGTTGACATCTTGTGATTTTATGTTGTACCCTAAAAACTGGGGAACAACTCCTCAAGATATTAATGTTGAGGTATATGATGTAGTAAACGGTTTGCCTACTACATTGTTGGGAACGTCAAATACAATTTCTCTAGTTGGAGATTCTTCAGCAAGTCTTTTGTATACGTATATACAATTAGATTTTCCTGGAGGGCTATTTCTTACAGATGATTCTGTCGCAGTAATGATTACTGAACCAGATACTTCCCTGAGCTTAGTTATGATGACTGATGTTTATACTCCAGGTACTGGTTACCTATACTGGGATGCTAATGGCTGGGCTGCAGTTGAAGCTTTTACAGCATATTTTCAAAAACCATACTTTATAAGACCTGCTTTTGGACCAGTTTGTTCTTTAACACCTTCAACTATTAGCGGTAACAACGTTACAACTAATGGTGGTAGTAATGGTGACGCTACAGTTGTCACTAATGGTGGTCAAGGTAACATTACATATGTGTGGGATAATGGTATGACGACTGCTTCTATCTCAGGTTTAATAGCAGGCGTTTACGTTGTTACAGTTACTGATGACATCGCTGTCAGTTGTACTGATGTTGCTTCGGTAACAATAACAGAACCAGCAGCGTGTCTTATAACAGTAACATCAACAGTTGATTCTTGCCTATGGGGTGTTGGTACTGCTACAGTATCTTCATCTGGAGGGGTAACACCTTTCGCATATGTGTGGTCAACAGGAGACGAAGGAACAATGATAAGTGATTTGTCAGCAGGAATATATGCTGTTACAGCATCTGATTCGGGAGGCTGCGAAGCCATTGGATCTGTTACGGTGTCAAGTACAGCTCCAATTACTCAGCTTGTTGTTACATCTACAGATGCAACTTCATGTACAGTTACTGATGGTACAGCTTCTGTTGCTGTTACGGGTGGAACAACTCCATATACTTACACTTGGTGGGATGGTGGCCTTAATATTGTAGCACAAACTACTACAACAATTACTGGATTGGCAGCTAATCTGTACGGTGTTGGTGTTGAAGATGCTAATGGATGTTATGAAGAAAATAGTGTAGCAGTTAATGCTGTTGGCGCTCCTTCAATTACCATTACTAACACAAGTGTAACGTGTAATAATGGTGCTGATGGCTCTGTTTCTGTAACAGAAACAGGAGGCACTTCCCCTTATACTTATAGCTGGTTAGAAGCTAATAGTGGTGCAACCTATACTGATGCAACGATTACTGGACCTCCTGCAGGCGATTATTTAGTTACTGTATCTGATGCTGGATCTTGTTCTGCATTTGGTTTTACTGTAATTGATGAGCCAGATATGTTAGAAGCTGATGCTGATGTTTATAACAGTACATGTAATGGAACCTCTGATGGTATTGTGGATTTCTGGGCATGGGGAGGAACAACTTCTTATACCTATGAATGGAGCAACGGTGAAACTACTCAGGGAGTTTCTGGTTTAGCTCAAGGCACTTACGATGTAACTGTTACTGATGCAAACACTTGTAGCGCAATATGGTCCTATACAATCACAGAACCTTCAATTTTAGCAGCTAATGTTTCGGTTACTGATGAAACATTTGCAGGTGCAAATGATGGAACAGCAATGTCTTCTCCAACTGGAGGTACTGCTCCATACAGCTACTTGTGGAACAATAGCGGTACTGATGCTGCATTATCTGGGTTAACTCCAAATACATATTCAGTAATTGTTACTGATGATAATGGATGTATAGCTAATGGCTCAATCACCGTTAGTACTGACTTATGTAATGGTGTTACAATTTTGCCAAACGCAACAGGTACTGATGAGACAGCGGCAGGTGCCAATGATGGAGCAGCTAGTGCGGGAGCAATTGGTGGGTTAACTCCATATACTTACGATTGGGGTGCTGCGGGTACAGGGTCTAGTATTTCAGGTTTAGCTCCTGCAACATATACTGTTACGGCTACTGATGCTAACGGATGTACAGGAACTGATTCTTACACAGTAAACGTGTACGATCCTTGTGGTTCAGTTACAATAGCAGGAACAACCAGTACTACTGATGAATCAGCTGGTGGTGCTAATGATGGTACAGCTACAGTTGTAGCAACAGGAGGAACTACTCCGTACACATATATGTGGTCTGGTAGTGGTGGTGCTGGAGCAACAACAGTAGGTGTAACTGGTGGTTCGTACACAGTAACAATTACTGATGCTAATGGATGTACAAGCACTGCAACTGCAACTATTTCATCTATTAACGGCATTGCTCAGTTATCTGATGGAGCTGTAGTTTCATTATTCCCAAATCCAAACAATGGTAACTTTGTAGTAAACATCTCTAAAGATGGAAACTATACAGTTGTTATTAGAAATGTAATTGGACAAACAATAGAAAATGTTGCTCTTAACGGAACAAAAGTTGAAATCAGCTTGAACTCTGTTGATGCTGGTATCTACTTTGTTACAATTCAAGGAGAAGGATTCGAGAAAACAGAAAAAGTTATTATAAAATAATTTTTTAAGTAACTTAAAAGAAGGCCCTTGCGATTATCGTAAGGGCTTTTTTTATACCTTTGATTCTGATGAATGTAGATACAATGAACCAAGCGCAGCCAGTTACTCCGTTTTCTTCTACGTTTAGTCCGCAAATTCCGGAGTTATTATTACAATTAAACTGTAGTATTGTTATTACAACGTATCAAGCAGGGAAAGTAGTTACAATTAGCCCCAACCCAGATAAAGAAAGGTTGATAACACTTCCAAGAACATTCGAAAAACCAATGGGCATAGCTTTGGCAGATAACAGATTAGCTATTGCGACTAAAAATGAGCTTATTGTATTAGAAAACAATAAAGATTTAGCAACCCATTACCCGAATAAAAAAAACACATACGATAGCTTATATTCGCCACGAGTGACGTACCACACTGGTAATGTTGATATGCACGATATAGCATTTGGTAAGCAAGGCATGTTGGCGGTTAATACTTCATTTTCTTGTCTTTGTTTAGTAAATGGAGTACACAATTTCCAACCCATATGGAAACCAACGTTCATTACAGATTTGGTTTCCGAAGACAGGTGTCATTTAAATGGATTAGTAGTAGAAAATGGAGAAGCCAAATACGTAACAGCTTTAGGAACATCTGACACCGCTAAAGGGTGGAGAGATTCCATTACCGATGGGGGAGTACTAATTGATATTGATACCAACGAATTTATTTTGCAAGAATTGGCAATGCCGCACTCTCCAACAATGTACAAAAACGAATTGTATATGCTCCTATCAGCAACAGGCGAACTTATAAAAGTTGATATAGAGAACAGAACGTACACTGTAGTTAAACAAATGAATGGCTTTTGTAGAGGATTATCAATTTATAATGATTATGCATTTATTGGAATGTCGAAATTGCGTAAAAACTCATCCACCTTTGCAAAGCTTCCATTCGCAGATACAGCAGACCAGTGTGGAGTAAAAATAGTTCACTTACCTACTGGAGGATTAGTTGGTGAAATAATGTACCAAACTAGCGTAGATGAGATATACGAGGTGGCAATTTTACCTAATACTATTCGTCCGAATATATTGAACACAATAAATCCAATACATAAGTATTCCTTAGCGATACCTGGAAAAACTTTTTGGGCTAATCCGGATGATGAAATTTTTAAAACGTAAATAAATCCTAACTTTAAATTATAGTATATGAAACATCAAAAACGATTATTTAACCACTTACTAAGAAGATACAACAAATGTATCAGGCGAGTGAACCGACTTATAGGTTCAGGAACCAATGTTCGAAGACAATACATTCTTCAAGGACAAATAGATAGGTTAAGAGAAAAACTTCTTTCGCTTCAATTATATTTAAAACGCGGAGCCGTAATGGCATCTGTTGCTGTAGCAACAATTGCTATTGATGGTAATGCCCAGAATTTTGGAGCGCCATCTACAAACCCTTATGGGTTGTCATTTTTCGGGAATCTACTTTCTTCTGCATCGATGGTTGATTTAGATAATGACGGAGATTTGGATATATTGTGTGGAGAGTACAATACAGGAGGGTCAAGTTTTTTTTATTATGAAAATTTAGGTTCTGCCTCTCTTCCTGTATTTGGAGCCCCACAAACAAATCCGTTTGGATTGATTTCGAATGGTACATCTTTTAATAGACCAGATTTTGTGGATTTAGATGGAGATGGCGACTTTGATATCCTTTCGGGTTCGTCTACAGGCAATTTTTATTATTATGAAAACACGGGGAATAATACAAGTCCTTCTTTTTCAGCTCCCTCAACTGATCCTTTCGGTCTAACATATACCGGAGGTGCATATATGAACGTATCATGTGTTGACATAGATAACGATGGGGATTTTGATTTAATGGCTGGAGACATCAGCGGTGGTGATATGAAATATTATGAAAATGTTGGATCTTCTTCATCTCCTTCATTTGCCGCAATGCAAGTTAACCCGTTCTCATTAACTTCAGGTTACTTAGCAATTCCAGCTGCTGGATTTTCAGATATAGATAATGATGGTGATTT
>JAESTK010000089.1 GCA_016763645.1 Flavobacteriales bacterium | reverse complement strand
GTACTCTCAATCGTGATTAAAGGCTCTTCAGTTTCTGTAGAGGTTGTTGTTGTTTCAACAGTTTCTTCTTCTGTAGATTCAGCTATTGCTTCACTTTCTGTTGGTTCTTCTGTATTCTCTATCGTAATTAAAGGCTCTTCAGTTTCTGTAGAGGTTGTTGTTGTTTCAACAGTTTCTTCTTCTGTAGATTCAGTTATTGCTTCACCTTCTGCTGATTCTTCAGTACTCTCTATCGTGATTAAAGGCTCTTCGGTTTCTGTAGAGGTTGTTGTTGTTTCAACAGTTTCTTCTTCTGTAGATTCTGGTGGTGTTTCTATTCCATATCTACTGGCAATTACAGCTTCTTTTAATACTTGTATTTGTTGCTTCTCATTAGCCGTTGTAGTTTCTGAAATGGCTATTATTGACTCTGTTGACGAAATATCTCCGGCTAATTTTTGTTTATCCTCAACAGACAATTTTCCGATAGATTCTGTATCTGCAGATTTAATATCGTCAACAATATCAGCCATAAGTTCGGCACTTCCTTCTAATTCATCTGTTTCTGCTTGCATTGATTTAGCCAAAGCCATGGCTTCCTGCTCCTCCATCCTTATATCTACTAAGTCTTCTTCCATTTCAGCGGCATCAAACTGTAGCAGCTCTTTTTCATCTTTGCTTTTTGTACTTTCAATTCTCCCTTTTAGAGCCGAAACTTCACCTTCTAACTCGTCAGCCTCTTGTTTTAATTTAATCGCTTTTTGAATTTGATTTTCCGAAGCTATTTTCTTTGCATCATATTCTTCGGTTGCTTCAGCTAACACATCATCTTGGATTTCTGCAGACAGTAATTCTTGAATTTTAGCATATGCTGCGTCAATTTCGGTTTGTGATTCGCTATTAATGGCATTATCCAACTGTAGTGCAACTTCAAGTGCTTGTTCTGATTGTGTGGTGAGGTTTTCTGCTCTGTTTTTTAGTTTGTTACCTAAATTATAGGCTATCACAGCTTCTTTTGCTAATTCGTTTGATTCTATTCGTAAATCGTTAGCTTCCTTAAGAGTACTTAGTTTAGACCGTTCATTGTCCATTTTTTGAGCATCGGCAGAAAGCAAATCTGCTTCTCTAGATTTTTTAGTGGCTGCAGTATTTCGTTGATTTGCAATTGCATAAGCTATTTCTGTTTGTGCTTTTGCAGCTTCTGACTGTTGCTGTACGTCATTTGCATCGTCATAAGCCATTTTTACCAAATTTTCGTTAGAAAATTCTTTACCGTTCTCTTGAGAAGAGTTTTCTTCTGAATCAATAGTTTCCTCAACTATTTCTTCTGGTTTATCCTCTGTTTCTTCTACATTTATTTCAAGGTTAGCTCTGTCCTTAAGAAAATCAGCTGTGAGCATCATACCTTCAGATTCAAGCTCTTCATCAAATAAATTTTTGATAATAAGTTTTTCATACCCATTTTCCACCACTAATGCGATTTCTTGCCTTAACGGTCTTGCTTTTTTCTGAACTGGGAGCTCCACATTGCCAGTATATGCTATATCACTTTCATCTGTTTCTACTGTGAATTTAAAGCTGCCGCCATTTGGCAGAGTCATTAAATATTCTCCTGTATTTCCATTGCTATTCCATATGCCAACTATTTCATTTGTTTGGGTGTCTTCTACCGTTATTTTAGCCGCTTTGGTTGCATCCGAAAGAAACTCACCTTTAATAATTGTAAAATCAACTGGGATTCGTTCTACGTTTACCTTATAAACAGTTACTTCTCCACTAATACTAGAACGGGTTGTTGCAAAATAGGCTGTTTTTTCTGAAGCATTAGTAATGTATAAAAAATCGTTATCAGGAGTGTTTACTGCATAATCTAGATTTTGAGGTTTAGACCATGAGCTTGTAGATGCATTATATGTTGACTTAAAAACATCATACCCCCCCATACTGTTGTGACCTGTAGACGAAAAATATAACGTGTTGGTTTCAGTATTAAAAAACGGATAATCTTCATCATATTCTGTATTAATTACCGAGCCTATACTTTTGGGGTCTTCCCAAGTACCATCAAGTAATTTAGTTGAATAGTAAATGTCCTTACCCATTTTGCCTTTTTCTCCATAACTTGAGTAATACAACCTATCAGCATTTCTATCGAGATACATAATAAATTGTTCATCTTTCTTTTTATCCGCAGCTAATTCAAAATCTTCTGGTTTAGAGATAATTTTTCCACCAAATGAACTTACATCATAGGTTCTAAAAAAATCGGATTGATTCAAAGTCTTTTTGTCTAACACCTCTAAATCCGTAATATCACTTAAAAGGTGCATTCCGTTGCTACACATTTGAATATGCAAATCGACTTTCAGTTTGAGAATCTCTTTAGAGCTTCCTTTTTCTTTAAAATCGTTATATTTCTTTTGCGCATCTTCAAATCTATAATTCAAATGATACGCCTTACCTAGGTAAAATAAAGATTCGGGGTCTACATTAGGCCGAGATGCTGCAAATTCTAAATACCTTAATGGTGCGCTCTTATCCTCTTCAACGTGCAACATACACGTCCCAAATTTGTAATTGTACGCTGGGTCTTTAGGGTATAAACTAAGTAACTGAGAATACAATGGCAATGCGCCTTTAAAGTCTTTTTCTTCCCAAAGAGACTCCGCTTGCTTTTTGAGCTCGCCTTCATTTGCATAACTCGTTTGTGCTGATACTGAAACAACAAAAATTAAGCAGGTAACGATCGCTAATATGTAAAATTTCAACTTCACTTGTGCCCTTCTACGCAATTTTTTGAAAAAATATACAAAATTGAAAAATATTTTTTTTATTCATCCCCCACAAATCTTTTAACAAAGTCGTTTCTCCTTCTAGTTGTGGAAAGCATAAAGCTATACGGGTCCTTTCCTTTTTCTTTTTCCATCTTTCTCTTATCTGCTTTTAGGTCTTTTATTTCGTTATTAAACTTCTCAATAGATGAAACTGCTTGTAACATATTACGCTTATACGTAAAGAAATACCAATTATCACGGTCTAACTCTATATAGATACTTATTTCATCTCCGCTACGTTTACGAACAATTTCAACATATCCATCCACATATTTATTTACTTGTTTTTTATAGCAGTTGCCAATACCAATCTTTCCGCTACTCTTGTACGACTGTGTTTCTGGACTCCAATACATATGAAGCTCGTTAATAAACAAGGCTTTATTTAATTCAGATGGGAATTTCTTGAAATTTCCATAAAGGTTTACTTGAGAAATTAACTTATCTCCTGCTTGTTTCCCCATAATTTCTCTTAAACCACGTTCATAAACTTCTCTATCAAAATTAACTGGCTCTAATCCTTCAAAGTCCGAAATGTTTTTTGCCATCTCCTCTAAATTTTTCTCGATGAAGAAAAAATCGAGTAAAATCATGACATTCGTGCTTAAGCTATCAGATACTAAATTATGATTTACGTTTCCAACAACCGTACTTTCTACTCTACCAAGATTAGCACCAAAGTCTAGCTTACCCTCACCATATACATCACATGTTTTATTTGAAAGACTAATATAGCTTCCTGGCAGGGACATTTCACCAATTTTTTCTTTACTAGAAACTTTATATTCTTGTGCTCGTTTATCAAAATACATATACCCCACGGCAGAAACGATTGAAATATCTGACTTATTTTTAAGGGGCGTTAAAAAAGTGGAATAAACGTGAGCCGAATCTTTACCCATCATTAACCCGATAGCTAAATCATTACCCTTTTCATCGGTAAGAGATGTATCAATAATCGGAATGTAAATACTTAAAGGATTTATTTCTTCTTTAAATTTAAAACTACTGCTTACAACTGATTCGCATGGATGCTTGATACTTGTTACGCCATCGAAAATCAAGAATCGTGCATTGCCACGTAAAAACACATCTCCACTAAACATAAATGCTGGACTCAGACTAAACCCTTCCTCCTTTTCTATCTTTCCATCTGCAACTGTTTGAAAGGTGGTATCAACTTTGATATCTTCAAAAACAAAGGTGTGAATTTGTTTGTTTTCGTCTTTATAATCATACTTTCCATTAGCGGTGTAGCTCTTTCTAGCTTTAACTTTTATATTAGCTTCATACAGCGTATGATATTTAGTAACGCTATTCGCTACAATTTTGGCGTTTGTTAATTCATCCATTTTTGCCCTTTTACGAATAGTAACTTTTCCACTATCAGGATATACTAGAGCATCCGCAACTGGAATAAATCTAACATCTTTCGCGAAAATTATATTTTTTCTTATGTCATATTTAGCCTTTGGGGCATAAAAGCTAAGTGAATCTTGATCTTCATGAATCGAAATAAACTTAGACCCTTCTAGCTTAACGTCTGATGTAGCTTGGTCAGATGCTGAAACTTCATCGGCACCTAACTCAATAGACTCATCATCCATAAACCAAGTAAATTTATCCATAAAACAGATGTATTGGTTTACAGGAAACTCGATAAAAGAGCCTCCTCCATTAGACAAAAATTTTCCTTCCCTTTTTTTAAAATCAATGTGAGCATTAACATCATTTGTGGAAAAGGACAATGCGGAATTTTCAATCGATTTTAATCTAAAATCAGCTGTATCAGATCGAAACTCTGAAAATTTAAATGTGTACAAATCGGCTTCTAACTCTGCCTGTTCAAACACATACAACCCGCCTCCTGTTAACCCCTTAGGGCTTAGCTTAACATGCCCATCCAATTTTGACCCATCATACATCGCTATTGGCTCTAACACCACTGTTATCAACATAAAATCTGAATGTGGTTCCCAGTGAATGTCTATATCATGAGCTGATACTGGCGGGAACTCAACTTTAATTGGGCGTTCTTCTATCACGTGGTTACGAGCACGTACATTCATGGAGTCTGGAAAAAAAATAAAATCATCAGACATAGTCGTTGAAGTTACGTAAGTTAACTTTCCATTACCACGCATTCCTTTGTTACTTAAGCGAATTTTATCATAAAACTGCCCTTTTCCTCCATACATAGGGTAGCCATCTGGAGGTGTGCTTCGTTCAAATCCTAGTGAGTAATCGGGCATAATGCGCAACTTCTCTTCAAAGTCTGGAAATATACCTGCCGACAACATTGTTCCTTCTAATTGTACAGAATTGTTATCAAACGTCCTAAGACTATCAAAATCAAATGAATCTACATGAAAATAGAACTTATCTTTATCGTAAACTCCTTTTTGAATTCCTGGTTTATCATAAAAAACGTAAGAATCTTTTTGGCTATCAAAAATTGGATACGTGGGGAAATCTTCAATATGCGATTTATTTTTCGGCTCATCTATATAGAGTACACCTTTCATTTGTTCCAAAACTGACAACACTCTTCGCTCTTGCCCACTTCCTTGTTCGTCCTTTTTCTTTGTATTGGCCCAAATTCTTAAGGAATCAATATTGGGCATATCAATTATGAATTCATCGTAATTAAAATAACAATCTGTAGCAAAGAACTCAAATTTTCCTGCGTTGATAACCCCTGTAAATTTAAAGTCTCGATTCTTTTTTACAACAACGGTATGCTCTTTCGGAAATAAATATACTTTTTGAGTATCACTCAATAAAACGTTTTTAACTCCCCGAATTGTTAGATCATAATTCAAAAGGTTGAGAGTAGCATTACTCTGCCCATCTATAGTGGAGCTAAACTTTAACACGTCATAATCTTCTTGTGCTGCCTTTGCTCTAACGTAATGGTGTAACTTTTCTTTAATCCGAATTCTGTCATCGTCAAAATCATAGTAAAGATATCCTAAGGTAGCCAACTTCATTAACATTGGTCGAACTTGAGTAGCAGGTAATTTCATATATTTTGCCACTTCAGAAACATATAACTCATCTTGGCCCATTTCTCTGGCACAACCACGAATGCCTACGAGCGGGTGAATTCTGTCAATACCTTGTAGTTTGTCGAAAATATATTCTTTGTAGTACTGCTCTGATTCAAATCTGGCCGATTTATCAGAGCTCCCCTCAAGATGGCGAAATTCGAGAAAAGGACCATCAATTTTCCAATACAAGGCTTCAAAGTACATATCTAGCTTATGAAACGAGTTAAAATAAGGTGATTGACTAATTCCTTCATCCGTCCGCAAAAGTGTTAATTTTCGCTCTGACACATTAAAATTCAACTTCACCGCAGGGTGTATAATTGAATCCTTACCGAGAATAAAACTAACTGCACATTGTTTAGAGGTAAACCTATCTGGACGAATTACAAAACTCTTTGAAGATGCTATCATGAAAGGAATGTTATCTCTTTTAAATACTAAATAAGTATCTTGAATTTCATTACCTTTGGCAACAAATTTTCCACCTTGCTGAGAAAATCCACCGTCAAAATCTACACCTTCAGCTATCTCATATATTTTAAATCGTTTGTTGTATGAATCAAATCTTGGATATGAGGCTTTTTCCGGAGTTACGTTAGCTAGAACTTTTTCCTGTAGCTTACCCAACAGCGGCTTATCGAAATATTTACTGTTGTAAAACATAACCGAATCAGCCTCGTAGCTTGATGATTTTACTTTTATTCTGTAATTACCGATTTCGGCATAAACTTCTGTCTCAGCAAAACCTGCGCGAACCCAATTAATTTTACCGCCTTTACCAATCCAAATTTTTTCTAACGGGTAGTATGTCCCCTTTGTGTTATAAATTACCGAGCTATCTTTCTTTGCTAGGCAAATCAAATCTAAGTAAGCAAAGACAAGTATTGGCTTATTGTCTTTAAATGTGAAACGATAATTTGTGTCGCTAGATTTCCAAACGGTTGAATTTGAATAATATATGGAGTTATTCTCAAACAATGCGCTACTAAATTTTAAATATTCTGGAAACTGGCGTTTTGCTTTTTTGCTCTCTATTATCTGCTCTAAACTTTTTTGCCAGGCCCTTAAACTCTCAATAGATTGGTCTGACTTAATGAAACTCATCATGCAAAAGAGGTAATCTCGAAAATCTGGAAAGGGTAACATTTTTTTCTTCAACATAAAGTTACAGGTATTGTACACTGCGTTTCTCTCTTCTTCCGAAAATTTTCCACCATACCAAACTGGCTCGAATTCTTTCATGAAAACTTTTGTTTCCTTTTTTCGATCCAACTCCATAAGGGCTGTCATTTCTTCTAGAAACTGAATTGAGTCGCTAGAGAATTTTGTTATACTCGTTTGAGCATTCGATTGCAAACCAAAAAGGAGAATTGAGCAAAAAAGCAAACTATATTTTAACGCCTTATTCATTACTTTTTACAACGTATCATCATCCATTTATCTCTTTGTTTTGCCTCTATTATAGTTAAGCCATTTTTAGTGATTTCAGCAACTAGCTTATCTTCATCATCAACTAAGACACCACTAAACAAAATACTCCCTCCATTATTTAATACTTCGCAATATGTTGGTATTTGAGAACGTAAAACATTCAAATTTATATTAGCTAATATAAGATTAAATTGATTGCCGTGTAACAGTTCGTTAGATCCTTTTTTTACAGTGATATTATCTATTTCGTTCAACGCTATATTCTCAATACTATTATTCACCGACCACTCATCGTAATCGATGGCCAGAATTTCTTTTGCTTCCAATTTTGAAGCCAAAATTGCTAAAATAGAGGTTCCACAGCCCATGTCGAGAACATTTTGCCCTTCAATATTCATACTAAGTAACTCTTCAATCATTAAATGAGTTGTTGCATGGTGACCAGTTCCGAACGACATTTTTGGATTAATTACAATATCGTAATCATACTTTTTATCTAAATTATGAAAAGTCGCTCTCACAATGCATTTTTCGCTTACAACTATTGGATCAAAGTTCTTTTCCCACTCTTCGTTCCAATTTATTGATTCAATTTCTTTTGTGGAGTACGAAATTTGACAATTGTTACGGTAACTCTCTATCAACAAATTTAGTTCTGCTATCGAATAATCTTCTGCTCTAACAAAAGCTTGAACTCCTTGAGTTGTTTCTACAAAAGTTTCGTAATTCAACTCTCCCAAGTCGGCATTAATTAAATCGCGCCATGGCTCCACAGGAGAGAGAGAAATATTTACTTCTATATAATTCACTTACAACGCCTTAACTATGTTCACGAAATCTTCGGCAATCAACGATGCCCCTCCTATTAAGCCACCATCTACATCGGGGCAAGTAAACAACTCTTCCGCATTCGATGGCTTACAGCTTCCACCGTAGAGGATTGTCAAATCATCGGCAATATCGTTTCCGTATTTTTCAATAATTAGGCTTCGAATAAATGCATGCATTTCTTGCGCCTGGTCCGAAGTTGCAGTTTCTCCAGTTCCAATTGCCCAAACTGGCTCGTAAGCAATAATTATATTTTTGAATTCATCGCTTGATAAATGAAATAAACCTTCTTCAATTTGAGTTAGAATTACACTAAAATGATTTTCTAACCTTCTATCTTCTAACTGTTCTCCGCAACAATAAATTGGAACGATATTTTGCGATAATGCTGTTGTTATTTTTTTAGCCAACAATTCATTAGTTTCATCAAAATAAGCTCGCCTTTCTGAATGACCAACCAATGTATAACTTACGCCAACAGACTTAATCCTCTCGGCAGATATTTCACCTGTATACGCCCCTGAATTTTCATGGTGAATATTTTGAGAACAAGAAAACATAAACTTCTCTTTACCAGTTAATTCTGATATTTTATTTAAATATAAACTTGGAGTGGATAAAATAACCTTTTTTGTTTCGGATAAATCAACGTGCCGAAGTAAATTAACTACCTCATTAGCTAAAGATTCTGCCTGTGTTTTTAGCAAATTCATCTTCCAATTTCCTACAACTATTTTCTTTCTCATACTAAAAATAATAGGTTTATAACCCTACAAATTTAAGAAAGCAAAAGAGATAAACTACGAATAAGAATATTGAAATAAGAAAGATGATTTGTCGCTTCTTTTTAGTTACTGAACGCGCACTCTAGGATCTAGAAATCCGTAAACAATATCTACCAAAATATTGATGACGACAAACAGTGAAGCCATCATCAAAACAATGCCCATCATGATTGGGAAATCATACTTAATTGTAGCTACATAAAGCTCGTTACCAAGTCCTTTCCAGTCGAAAACACGCTCGATGTAAACCGAACCTGCCATTAACGCTGCAAACCATCCCGACATTGCAGTAATTACAGGTGTTAACGCGTTTTTTAATGCGTGTTTAACTACAATTTTATAGAAACTCAATCCTTTTGCTTTTGCCGTGCGGATGTAGTCTTGACCAAAAACATCGAGCAAAGAACTACGTGTAAGCTGAACCACAATCGCCAATGGGCGAATGCCTAAAGTAACGGCAGGAAGAATCAAGTTTTTCAAGCTAAGGTATTCTCCGTTTCCATAATCATCCAGTGTGTAGAGGCTTCCCCACATATCAAGCCCTGTAATATCAGACAACAGGAATCCAAATACCCAAGCGATTATTATCGCTGCAAAAAATGAAGGCACAGATATTCCAAAAACGGATATCACCAAAACAAAGTTATCAAACTTACCTCCTTTGTTTACGGCCGCAACTATCCCTAGAAAGATACCTAATACACAAGCAATAAAAATGGATGTGATCGCTAAAATTGCCGTAGCCGGAAATCTATCAATCAACAGTTCAGATACTTTTCGCTTGGTTTGATAAGAACGCCTCAAATATGGATATTTTAAGACCAACACTTTATCTCCACCTAATGCAAATAGCTCCGTGTATGGCGCATATTTTTCATCGTCTAAATAAAGGTAATGCTCAGTGTCAAATTTTTCGTGAGAAGATAATGGCGACAAATCATTGATGTACATTACAAACTGTGTTGTAAGCGGCTTATCTAAACCTAAATCTCGGTTGATCGCCCTGAGAGATTCTTCATCAGCACGCTGACCTACCATCATTCGTGCTGGGTCACCCGGTAACACATTAAAAAGGAAAAAGACAACAGTTACAACCCCTAGCAAAACTAAGAACCCATACATCAATCTTTTACCTATAAACCCTAACATACTATTTCATCAAATTTTTATGAACCTCATCAAAAGTAGGGAAATTATTATAGTGCCACTTCCCTAGTATTACTCCATCTTGCAATAAAATCAGACCCGGATTAGACCTTATTACCGTTTTCAAAATCTTTTCGTCTCCTTCGAGGTAATGGAACGCGTTGCCGTTTTCTTTTTTAAATTCCTGAATATCTTCATCTAACGAGGCCGAAGCCCCAATAAATCGAATTCCTTTTGCTTCTGCTTGCTTTACGAATTCATTTACATTTCTCTGAACTCCTTTATCTGAATGAATGATATCATAAGATACCAATACAAAAATTGGCTTTTCACTTTCTAAAATTTCGTGCGTTTGCTCTTCATCGCCAATATTAAATGACATAATTGGTGGTGTATAACCATCTTTTATCATATATGATTCGCCTTTGGTTTCTTTAAATGCCCACAGGGTGTCTTCATATATTTTTTGATTCATGTATACATCGCTCCGAACCTCTTTTAGCTCCTTAGTAGCCTTATTTTCGAGCACATAATCATAAACAAATACCGGAGCTGTCAACCCCAATTCTTCAGCGGATTTCATTTGCTCTGGAATACTTTTATTGACTGCGTATGGCCTAAAGTCCATTTGTGGAAGATTAGTTAAGCAATACCCCGAAAAACCAAAAGAAAGAATAGTTACCATCAATGCAACTTGCCAGTCAATTTTCAACAAGTTAATATTAACCTGCTTAAGTCCCCAATAAATTGCAAATGTTATAATAGTAAAGGTAAGTGGGAACCACCACCCGAAAAGCATTCCGCCTAAAACAATTACAAAAAGAATTGAGAATGGAAAAATTATCAAATCGTCTGTTTTTGAATTGAGCTTAATAAAACTACTTCGCACAATGAGAATAATAACGAAAACTAGCAATAAAATGTCTTTTTTGAAAGACTCCCAAGGGGTTAACGACCTACCAATAGAGCCTTTAAGCGCATCACCAAAGCAACCACAATCCGTTACGCAGGTTACGCCATGCTCAACTTCTACTCCATTTTCGATAACGTTATAAACGCCATTTGGATCGCACTGAGCTGTGTAAAAAGTCAACCAACTAAAGAAGAGAATCATTCCTAAAAGAGACCAATTTGTGAGTTTCGATTTGCCGCCAAACAGGACTGCAAATCCCAGAATTATTTCAGACGAAGCCACCATAATTGCAATTCCTAAACTGTAAGGTTCAAAAAATGGCCAGTTCAGCGCACTTTCAGCAAAATATTCCTCTAGCTTATAACTAAACCCTAAAGGGTCGTTAGCTTTTATTAGCCCGGAAACAACGAACAATGAGCCAACCAATATTCTCGAAATATAGGTAGACCACTCAATCCCTTTTGAGCTAACCAACGGCAAAACCCCAACAACCATAATACTTGCGACAATAAAAGTATAAAGGAAGTCAAAAGCAGTATAGGTAAACCCAATGCCAACCAACACAACTGAAATTACAATGTAGAAATAACTTAATAACTTATATTTATTTAACGTTTCCATTTTTTGAAGTTTTTGTTTCACTCAAAATTACTTGAAACCTAACCTCGTTTTATTTCTTTAACAATTCTTTAACTTTCTCCTTCTTCCAATTTTATCAATGCAAAAACTGAATAATTTAGTATATCATAAAAATTTGAATCGATACCTTCTGAAACCAACGTTTCTCCTTCATTATCTTCTATTTGCTTTATTCTCAGCAATTTAACTAAAATCAAATCAGTTAGTGAACTAATTCGCATATCGCGCCACGCTTCACCATAGTCATGATTTTTAGCTTCCATTAATTCTTTTGCAAGTTTTGAATATTTATCATACAAAACTTCAACCTTACTCGATTCCATTTCGGCATGTTCTACATCAGCCACACCGATTTCTATTTGAATCAAAGCCATTATCGAATAATTAACCATCGCCATAAACTCAGGTAAAATCCCCTCTCCAACTTTACTCACCCCAGTTTCTTGAAGCGTTCTCACTCGATTTGCTTTAATAAATACTTGGTCAGTAATGGAACTTAATCGAAGAATACGCCAGGAAGTACCATAATCTTTCATCTTTTTCACAAAGATGTCGCGGCAATTTTCTATTATTGAATCGTACTGGTTAGACGTATTTGACATTACTTAAATCGCTGAAATTTAATGGCGCAAGATACATTTTTTGAAAAAAGAAGTCCGATTAATTGCAGAGGAAATCTGTTATTTTTAGACGAACCCATTGTTATGGGCATATTAAACGTTACACCAGACTCTTTTTTTGACGGTGGGAAATTCAATTCTTTTGATACTGCGCTAAAACGCGCGAAGATAATTTTGAACGAAGGTGGAAAGGTCATTGATATAGGTGGTTACTCTTCTCGTCCAGGTGCCTATAACATCAATGAACGAGAAGAAATTAATAGGGTTATCCCAATTATTGAAATGATTGTTAAAACATTTCCCGAAACTGTTATTTCAATAGATACTTTTCGCTCCGAAGTTGTCAAACAAGCCATTGATGCTGGGGCATCGATAATCAACGATATTTCTGGCGGGGATGCGGATATCAAAATGCTTGAAACTATTGTCAACCTGCAAGTTCCTTACATTATGATGCACATGCAAGGTTCTCCTCAAAATATGCAAACAAACCCACAATACGTAGATGTGGCATCAGAAGTTCTGACATATTTCTCAAAAAAAGTGAATCAACTAACGCAAATTGGCGTGAACGATATAATCCTTGACCCTGGTTTTGGCTTCGGAAAAACGATTGAACACAATTACGAGATTTTAGACCGATTCGAGGAATTCAATATTCTAAATTTACCTTTATTAGCAGGGATTTCTCGAAAATCGATGATTTACAAAAAATTAGGAATAACACCCGAAAAGTCTTTACCCGAAACAATTAGGCTAAACAAGATTGCTTTAGATAAAGGCGCAAATATTTTACGAGTGCATGATGTGAAAGAAGCGGTTGAGCTAATTGAAAATTATTAATTTCTCAGCTCTACCCGTGTAAGCTGAATTAACTAATTTCGTGGCATGCTACTAACAGAGATAAGTTGGATAGATTTTATAGATGTTCTTTTAGTGGCATTTCTATTCTATCAGCTGTATAAACTAATAAAAGGAACTTCGGCAATCAGAATTTTTGTGGGTGTTTTCCTGTTTTACCTCTTTTGGAAAGCCACTGAATTTCTCCAAATGAAATTACTTTCCGAAATTTTGGGGCAATTTATTGGAGTTGGGGTAATCGCTTTGATTATCGTTTTTCAACAAGAATTAAGACGGTTTCTACTACTAATTGGTACAAGTGGTTTCTTCAACGAAAACAAAGCGGCCAAACGATTATTTAGTTGGACAAAAGGAAACGAATCTGAAAGTTTATTAGACATTCCTGCCATTGTTTTAGCATGCACTCATATGGCAGAAACTAAAACGGGCGCGCTTATCGTAATTGCAAAAACTACCGATTTATCTATAATTACCTCTACGGGAGATGAAATAAACGCTAAAATTTCGAACCGATTAATTGAAAATATTTTCTTTAAAAACAGCCCACTCCACGATGGTGCGATGATTATCGAAAAAAATGTGATTAAAGCCGCACGCTGTGTCCTACCCTCTACCGAAAACAAACAATTCCCTGCGACACTTGGCATGCGTCACCGAGCTGCTGTTGGCATTACTGAAAATAGCGATGCCATTACAATTTCTGTTTCTGAACAAACAGGAGATATTTCTGTTGCCAAAGAAGGCAAACTGGAACGAAAATTATCTCCTGACAGACTGAGAGACAGGTTATTGAAAGAGTTGAATTAGCTTTATAAAACTATCATTCAGATCTACTTAAAAGTTCCATTTCTGTTAATTCTCTGATTTTGGAATGCATTCGATAATAGTATTTCCCTTTGTTTTCTTGTGTTTTTCTCAAGTTATTATTATCCAAGTACTCCGAAACACCTTCAGCCATAGCAATATAACAATACATATATCCTGTTGTTCTGAGTTCTCTAATGGTTTGTTCATTCGAAACATCAATGTCCTTCTGCCACATCACGTCTCCACCATCAATAACTTCATTCATAACCATAACCGCAACCTTTGGTGGCTCGTGCTCAAGAATAGCCCATTCTATTACGTTCATTCCTCTATATCGAGGCATTGATCCCATGTGGGCATTTATAAATTCAGCATTAGGATTCGTCAATATTTTTTTTGACAATATCCCTCCAGCGTACATCGGGAAAATAACTGGTCCATTTTTTGTGTAAAAATCAATTACTGTTGCAGATAAGAAAGGCGAAAACCGGACACAAATTTCTTTTTCACGCGCATATTTAATTATATCAAATTCATTACCTAACACGTCCCAAGAGTTCTCTCCAACATTATTCCAACTACCTTTAAGTGTATTTAACTGTTGCTTACCAGCAATCAAAGTAACGATAGATTTCAGTAGATATTTAACATTAGAAAATGTTAATATTTTTATAATTCGAAACGGAATTTTCGCATAAAACATAAACTCTCTCTTTGACTCAAGACAAAGTATACCCTCAATTTTTTTTCCAGTTTTTTCAAACTCACGAATAAACCCACAAGCATTAGGTTGATATCTGTTTCCTATTATTAAAACTACTTTTTTCATTAGCTTATCGATTTAGACACGCATTTACTTAATGAGAGCAGGATAGATTCTGCATGATATTTTGCTGCCCAGTTAACAACTTGATATGGTTGGTAATTCCCATTTACTGGGTAAGACCCTGGTATCCCATAACATATTCCAGAATTACTAGACTTATAATTACCTATCGAGGATACTATATCGTTTATTTTTAAGGCCGCATTTAAGTACCTTAAGTCATTTTCTTTCTTGTATATTTTTTGGAACACAATCGCGATTTGACTATAGCCTGTAAGACATAATGAGGCCTTGTCTCCCAGGTCCAAATGGGGAGACCAATCTGGTTTATAAAACGCTGGAAGTTGCACATTAACCTCAAATTTAGAAAGTAATTTTTTTGCTGTTTTCAGTGCCGCTTGATAATATGTATCGTCCTTCAAAATTTCTGAGCTTATAAGAAGTCCATCCAATGTATAACCTATATGATGCAATAATGCAACTTCTCCTGAATGAAAACTACAGTTATTAAACCACCCATTTTCCGTTTGCAATGTTAAATGAGCATTTAAGGATCTGGTTATTTTTAATATGAATTTTTGTCTTAAGTTTTTAGGCAATAATTGCATAGCCATAAGGGCACATGCGCAAACCAAAGTATCAAAAGCCCCTCCTCCAACGACATTGTTTTTACTGTAAAAACCGCTCGAATCCAGTTTAGAAATCACCCATTCTGCACCTCGTATCGCACCATCTAAATACCTATCATCTTTGGTTACGCGCCAAGCTGCGACAAGTCCATCGAGTATCATCGCAGAATTGAATACTCTTAAATCGCACTTCACTCCAATCTGGAGACTTTGCCACCCTCCTTCTTTGTGTTGAATAGATAGTAACCAATCCGATGCCGCTATACCGCGATCATGCCATTCCGTATTATTTGTAAATATGGCATACTCAAAAACAGTTGGAATTAAATACCCGGTAGTTTCAGGGTAGGACCCTTTCCAACCTTCTCCGTACCTATAATAGGCTGAGGATCCTCCATCTTTACTTGCATCAAAAGAAGCTTTAATCCACTGAAAAGTTTGGTGTAAACTTTCTGTTGGAGAAGGGGTTTTTCCAACAATTTCTAGGCGATCCAACATAGCTCTTTTTGCATGACTCGGATAATACAGTTTATTGTACTTAGCTGCTTTCAATTTATTAATCATAATATCATTTTAAAATCATTCCGATATGTTCTCAGGGCAAATAACTTATAGAAATTCGAAAGTAGAAGAAATTTACTCGGAAAAATAAAATAAAGGAGAAGAAAAGTATCTCTTCCCCTTAAATACATGAAATTTTCAAGATACAAAGTATGAAATACACCGCTCAAAATACCTATACTTACATACCTTCTTTGATAATTTTATACTGAAAATACTTTCTATCTTTTCAGTATAAAATTAGCCATTCTTTCCGCAACCAATTGTGTAGGGACAACTTTTATTCCATGTTCTAATGGTGTTTTGTCATTTAATAAATCGTCTAAAATGATTTTTAAATGATTTTTATTTTTAACATGAATGATATCTTTAATACTGCTAACAAATGGCAATTCACTAATTTCTCTGCACTCATAATTGATACTCGTACCTTTAAACAAACTTGCTTCTTTACAAACTGTGGACGTAAATGAAATATTGACGTGAGAATAGTAATACAACTCATATAAAAACATTACATTTTTTGTGATGTCTTCATCGAGAGGTAATTGTACGAAATAACTCGGTATATTTTTCAATGTTGTTTCATCAAGCGGATGATATTTTACAAAAACAATATACTTATCGCTGTCTATTTCTTTGTTTATAGTGTTAATGACTTCATAAAACTCATCTCTAAAGAGCGGAGAAGAGTACACTGTAATTATTTTCTTGTCTAAATAATTTGATTTAAACTGTGCCAACAAATTTTTAGGGATAAAATTCATCATCCTGTCTTCGTTCATATGCCCTATTACTGGCAGTTGATTCTCATCCAACATTGTATATGACATCAACATGTTTTTGGTTTCCTCATCAGGCATAAACCAATAATCGAAGCATGTACCTAAATTATAGGGCTCTTTGGCCTTTGCTCCATTCATATAATTGAATGAAATAACATCATATTTTTTTCCAATAAGTGATATAATCGTTCCTTTTCCATTGTTCTCTCCCGCTATATCAATTATAGCATATGGATTCATTGAAAACAATTTCTCATAAGTAGCTACGTATTCACAAAGGTTATTCCTTACCGAAAATATTTTGTACAATAATTCGATGTTTACTAAAGGTAGGCATCTTAATTGTTTTAATAGAGAAAGTGATCTCGTTCTTCTAGGATTTATTGAAAAATATTTAACATCGTAATTCTGATTTGCGTACGACTTAAAATCACCCTGGCCCTCCGTAGAAATAATTGTAATTTTCTGCCCGCCCAAAATTCGGTAAACATCTTTAAAAAGATCTATTTTAGTCTTATTATTCGCATTTACTAGAATCTTATTCTTGATAGACTCCGAATTAATGTTTAATGCTTTTGAAGGGAGATAAATAAGCGATTTCAACCACTTTAAAATAATTTTAACAAGAAAAAATAATTTCGATGGTGGAGTATCGATTATTAGATAATCTTCATCTCTGTTTGAAATTTTTTTAGCGTGAGTAACACAATAATCATTCAAGCATTCCCAAAGTAAATCCTTCAGAACAGCATCTTTCAGGTTTATCCCTTTATACTCGAAAAAAGAAGGTAATTCAGTGCTTATTTTCTCTAACTGAGAAAACAAATCATTATATAAATCCCAATGAATTTTGGTGAAATTAGAGCCATCAATAAATTCAATGTCATTAAATAAATTTACATCTATAATAGCAGACTTTTTTAAATATTGAATTTTAGAAAACCCCCTTTTGATAATATGCTTAAGCAGTTTTTCGTCTAAAAAATTAACTACCGCTATCGACATTATGGCTTATTAAAAAATGAGAAAGACTACCTAAATCTTATCCTTAGAATTCTTTAGTATTTGGTACAAAAAGTCTCTTGCTCTAAACAATTGCGCTTTTACTGTACCCAAAGGTATTTCTAGTTCTTCGGAAATTTCTTCGTAAGATAATTCTTTAAAATAACGAAGTTCTACCAACTCTCTATATCTAGGTTTTAGTTGCTCTACAACGCTTCTCATCAGTTTAATTTTCTCATCACGAATAACTTCTTCCTCAGGGTCACGTGTGTTCGATTTCAAATCAATCTGAATTTCACTTCCTTCATCGTCAAATATTCCTTTGTCAATGGAGTAAAGTTTCATTTTTTTCTTTCTAATAAAGTCAATGCAATTATTACTTGCTATTTTAAACAACCAAGTACTAAATGCATAATTTGGTGTGTATTGTTCCAACCTTTTAAACGCTTTACCAAAGGCTTCTATAGTTAAATCATCAGCATCATCACGATTGTTAACCATTTTCAACAACATAAAATATATTGAATCACGATAGCGGTTCATCAGCTCTGCATACGCCATTTGGTCACCACCTATGGCTTTTCGAACCAAGGTATAATCTTGTTTTCCTTTATCTGATAAATTAGGGTTTATATCGTCTTCCATTTGCCTGGTTTGATAAATAAATTGGATAATGCGAATATCGGGTAAATAATCATTAGTAAAATTTCGAATAATGGCGCGCAATACCAAACTCCATTTTCACCCATTTTTTTCTCGCTCTGATAAAAAATAACTAACTGAATAAGTGTTCTTATCGCAAACAATCCCAGAACGATTTGCCATTGAAAGCCTATTATAATCAAAATTAAGAATGCTGTATAAAACGCAACAACGCTACCTGATAGCACACCTAATAGAATTAAATGCGAAATTTTATAACTAGTACCAGTTGTTAAATGTCTTCTTTTTTGATGAAACCACTCTTTAAAAGATTCTTTTGGTTTCGAAATTGTATTTACTAAAGAGCCAATCACAACTTCTGTATTTTTTGAATTACCGGTCTCGTTAACAAACAAATCGTCATCACCCGATTTTAAATGTTGATGACTCGCAAAACCCTTGTTTTTAAAAAACAAGTCTTTACGATACGCCATATTTCTACCAACGCCCATATAAGGAACCCCCATTTTTGCGAACGATAGATATTTTATAGCAATGTAAATGGTATCGAAACGAATAAGCATATTGAGTAATCCTCCTTTGTTTTCGTAGCCTCCGTAACCCAAAACAATTTCCTTCCCGTTACTAAATCCATTACTTAATGCGGAAAGCCATTCTTTAGAGCTTGGTTTACAATCAGCATCGGTAAAAACAATTAGCTCATTTTTTGCTGCTTTTATCCCCAGAGTTACTGCAAACTTTTTACCACCAAAAAACTGCGCGGTTTCTTTTACGGTGGTTATTCTGATATTATCGTACTTTTCTGAAAAAGCTCTTAAAACATCTTGTGTATCATCATAAGAACAGTCATCAACAACAATAACTTCAAAATCTGGGTGATTTTGTTCAAGAATTAAGGGAAGGTTTTCGAATAAATTACGCTCTTCGTTTCTAGCTGAAATAACTACTGAAACGGGCTCACTTGCAGTGTTTGAACTATGTTTTTTACCAAATGCTAATGACCCAAAAACAATAGAATATATAAGTGCTTGAACACTTGCAGCACAAACAAATATCCAAAAAATTATCTCCATTACTCCCACGACTCCAAAACTACTAGGAGTTTAAAGGTAATACTTTTTCGAAACATAAAGGTTTCCACAACCAAATGTTAGTCAACTTTGAATTACAAAAATCTAATTCCGATAATTTGGGTACATTTTTTAGTTTATTTTGCCCCAAATCTTATAATTAATAATGAAGTTCGAATTAAATAGTAAAGATGCCTCATCGAAAGCTCGTGCTGGAACAATAACTACTGCTCATGGGAAAATACAAACTCCCATTTTTATGCCTGTTGGCACAGCGGGAACAGTAAAAGGAGTTCATCAACAGGAGCTTAAGGAAGATATAAAAGCGCAAATTATTCTTGGAAACACCTATCATTTATTTATTAGACCAGGGCTAGACATTATAGAAAAAGCAGGAGGCTTACATCAATTTATTAATTGGCAGAAACCTATATTAACAGATAGTGGTGGCTACCAAGTCTACTCATTAGCTGGGCAACGAAAAATTAAAGAAGAAGGTGTTAAATTTTCATCACATATCGATGGCTCTAAATTGAATTTCACACCCGAAAATGTCATTGACACACAACGAATTATTGGTGCAGATATTATTATGGCGTTTGATG
>JAESTK010000088.1 GCA_016763645.1 Flavobacteriales bacterium | reverse complement strand
GTATGTCCCGATAATTCTACCTTGCTTGTCGCGGGGGGGGGGGCCATAATAGCGACTAATTTATCTAATGCTTCATACGATTCTGGTCTTAATGTTGATTTATCAAAATCGAAGAGCACGTTTTCTAGCACCATGCTACTTCCTTTTTCTAGCTCTTGCACATCAGAACTATTTTGTAAATTGATTTCTTTATTGTCGGCTAGTTCTAATTGTCCGCTAACAGAAGTATCAGCAGTTTCGTTTATTGTATTGGTAGAGTCATTATCGGAAATAGTTATAGCTGGTGTGGGCTCGTTAACAGTTGCATTGCCATTTATGGGCGTGGTAGATTGGGTCTCTACCAGGTTTATATTTGCTGTAGTTGAAGAATCTTCTTCAATTGTTGCTGTGGTAACAGTTTCGTTTGCACTGATTTCAATTTTGGCTTTTTCCACAGCAGAATTTATTGCCGTTATTTCATCTGTTTTAATTTTATCTTCAGCGAGGGTTTCCGTTACGGTTTTAGCACTAAGCAAAGCATCCATTTCTATTTTCATTTCGACAATATCGCCTTGTTCTACTTCTACTTTTTGTTCCAAACGGGCAAGTTCTTGATTGTCTGTAGCCATTGCCATTTCTTTTTTAAGGTTATTTAACACGATATTTTCTTTTGTAATATTAGAGGAGAAGGCGCTTATTTCTTTACCTAATTTATCTTCGGAATAAACAGTATATTGACCTTCATATTCGACAATAAAGAGACTGTCATTAGATATATTCCTTTCATCGTCTACCACTTCTGTTGAGGATTTAGCGGTTAGCGAATCGGCTGAACTAACCGATGTCGATTGGCTGAGGTTTAAGTTGCTTTGAGCAGCCAACGAATCGCTAGCATTTACAGAAATGGATTGGTCAAGGTTAAAGTTGTCGTCTGCAAGCGTTTCTTCACCTCGTACATAGGCAGACTGAAGAAGAGCTAATTCGTTTTGTTGTACTTTTATTCGGTCTTCTAAATTCTTGATTTCTTTCTTTTTTGTAGTAGAATCTATTTGGGTTCGAAGAGAAGTAATTTGTTCTTCTCGAAGGGTTATTTGCTGTTCAAGCGTTTTAAATTCATCTGGGTTAGCAGCAGCATCTAACACAATAAGTTCTTTCCGTTTTACTTTTACTTGTTGTTCTAGATTTAGGATTTCTTTTTTATTTGTGGTACTGTCCAGCAACGAAAGCAATTCTGCAATTTCGGCATCCCACAAGTCTATCATATCATGAAGGTTTTCCATTGTTTCGTCTGGTAAGATTGGAAGAACATCTTCGGCAATCAGTGGGTCGATCCCAATTTCAATAAGTTCGGCAATGAATTCTTTTTTAGTCATCACTTTTTTCTTCGACAACAAATCATCTTCTCGGTTAAGGTTACCAATTTTAGAAGAGAGTCCAAAACGGATAAGGTAGATATCTCTGTCGCCTAAGCCATAAGGCCTATATGATGAAAAATAACCTCGATCGCCTTCGGCATTTATCACAAAAGAAATTTCATCATCAGGACCATTGATTGGATAGCCGATGTTTTCAGGCTCTCCCCAATTTCCGTTTTCGTCAAGTTTGCTGAAGAAAATATCATACCCTCCCATAGAATTATGCCCCTGCGATGCAAAAAATAGTATTTTACCATTAGGATGAAGATAAACACGTTCTTCATCATATTCAGTATTAATTTTTCTTCCTAAACTTTCGGGCGTTCCCCAGGTGCCGTCTTCTTGTTTGTTTGTTTGGTAGATGTCCCTACCTCCATACCCGCCTGGCTTATCTGACACAAAATAGATACTCTTTTTATCAAAAGAGAAACAAGCTGAAGACTCGTGGTAACCGGTGTTAATTACTTTAATAGGCTTTGGTTTTCCCCAAGTATCGTTTTCTCGTTCGGATAAATAAATGTCGCCCTGTTTGGTATCGCGATACACAAACATTTCTTTTCCATCGTGTGAAAGCCCGATAATAGCATCGTTGGTGTGCTTATTAAATTTGTTTTTCATTGGTACGGCTTTAGACCAGAGCCCGTTCTTATTGTACGAAACGTATAAATCTTCGTAAAATACGTGGTCTATTTCTGCTTTTCCTCCTCCGCGCGTTCCTTTTCTTCGCGAGGTGTACATCATCATAGATCCGTCTGCTGTAATAAATGGATCGTATTCAGAGTAGGAGGTGTTAACGGAATCGCCTACGTTTTCGATTAGTACTTTTTTGGGTTCATCTTTTAATAGCATAGCGAATTTACATTCGTTAATTCTTTTCTCAATCAACTTATTATGGGCGTGTTTTTCTGCAAGTGAAATGTGGTCTTTTCTGTGTGCTTTTCTGTATTCAGTTTTACTCTTTTCGTACTCTTCGATTGCACCAGGGTAGTCGTGATTTACTTGATGTGCCCGCCCTAAGTAGTAGTGAATTTCTTTGCTTACTCTTTTGTTTTGGCGAAACGCTTTTTCTAAGTATAATATTGATTTAAATTTATTGTTTCTCAGTAACAAGTAGCATTGCCCAACTTTAAAGTCAACGTATGCAATGTTGGGGTCAATTTTATAAGCTTTTTTGTAATGCTTCATGGCCCGGTCGTATTTTCCAGGACCTAAATTAAAAAACAAATCGCCTTTGTGAATTTGTCGCTTTGCCCTATAAGGAATGTCTTTATCGTCTCTAAAATTGTAGGACCCAAAAGTGTGAGCGGTAGAGTCAAGCGAAAGGCTGTCTTTTTTCGCATCACCCCATTTGTTTTTAAAACCATTATCGGTTGCAGGGGTTTTATTAGATTTACTAATAAAACCGTTGTCTTGCCCATGCGCTATTAGCACTGTTAATAGCCCCATACAAATTACCAGAAATATTTTCCTCACCTGTTTATTCACTCTCTATTTCCTGACAATCATTCGATAAATACACATAAGAAAAGTCCATACCTAATTCTGCTGCCTTTTCCCAATCTATACAAGCCTTTTCCATATCACCTACAAGTTCTCGTGCAATACCTCTGTTTTCGTAGGCTTCGCCATAGTCTAAATTTAGTTCAATCGCTCTATCAAAATCGGCAATAGCTAATTCATACTGTTTTAACTTGACGTACAAATACCCTCGGTTATTATAGGCATATTCATATAGTGAGTTAATTTCGATAGACTTTGTTAGGTCGGCCATGGCTCCTGTATAATCTTGGATTTCGGTCTTCATAGCTCCCATATTATTGTATGTTTTAAAGAGAGTTGAATCTAAATAAACAGCTTTTTTGTAATTTTCTTCCGCTTTTTGTAAATCTCCCATTATTCTTTCCGAAGTCGCCTTATTGTTATATGCAATGCTGATTGTAGAGTCTAGTTGAATGGCAAAGTCGTAATCTCGTATTGCCCCAAAATAATCTCCAGTTCGTTTTTTGGTGATGCCTCGATTGTTGTATGCCTCAGCAAATTCAGGGTATAAATCGATAGCTCGAGAAAACCGAACGATAGCAGAATCAAATTCATTTTGATGATAGCTATCAATGCCGGAATTGTAGATAGTATAGGCTTCTTGAATAGAATCGGGAAGGGTTTTTAGCTCTGTTATTTGAGCTACCGAAATGCTAGAAACCAGTAAAATTGATATGTTAAGTAACCACCTCATTATAAGATACTTGGTATGTATTTTCCCTTGTGTTTAGTATATGTAATTCCGAATTCAACTCCGCCTTGTTTTTTGTTGATGCTTCCTAAAGTTGAGGTAGTTAAATCATATGCTACACGAACAGTCCATTCGCCAACTTCAACACCTAAATGAAGCTGAAAAGCATCCTTGTTTCGGTAATATGGCCCGATAAAAAAGCCGAGATCTTCGCGTTCGGGTTCATAGTAAATTAATGCGCCACCAACAATTTCGCTTACATTTCCCTCGCGCATTAGTTGAAAATTCGCATCTACCCGATAGAGCCAGTTTAGTTTAACACTGGTACCTCCGTAACCAACAAATCGCATTGGTAAATCATTTTTCACCCCTAAAAATGTTTCTTCTGGCGTTGTAAGATGGAAGGCAGAAATACCAGCATAGGGGTTCCAAATCTTGTTTTTATCAGTTCTGTAGTAGTACAATCCGAAATTTAATTCTGGCAGTAAAATTGCCTCTGTGGCATAGAATTCGTTACTTGCTAAACTTCCATCAAAATCACCTCCATTATAATCTTTAGAGTATTGATTATCGTAGGTAAAGTTTTTCGAATTAATGCTTTTCTGAATAAATCCCAATTGCATACCAGTTGATAGATGATGAATTCTTAGTGGGTCGTTGGTAATTTCGTAAGCGCCAGATAATACGACATTCATTACACTATAACCGCCAGTACCTGCTTTAGTGTTTTTTGCATTTATTCCAAACCCGAATTTTCGGTATGATTTATCGAAAGAGGCTGCCATAGTAGTAAATGGAGTACCTGTTAAAGCGTACCATTGAGTACGGTATTGAATGTGAGCTCGGTAATAAGCATCTACGTGTCTCCCAGTCATAGCGGGGTTTAGGAGGTTTGGTGCGGCATAATACATGGATAGGTGAGAGTCCTGAGCTTTTGCACAAAATGAACCCAACAAGATTGTTGTTACTAGAATC
>JAESTK010000311.1 GCA_016763645.1 Flavobacteriales bacterium | reverse complement strand
TAATACTGTGCAGCATCATTATTGATGTGCGTTTTAGAAGCCGCATCGCAAAACTCCTCTCCTCTTTTAGTTGGAGCTGTAATGCCCATACATTTTTCTTTTATCTCCCACCATTTTTGGTTGTATTGGTCTTTCGGAAGGTTGTTAGCGTATAATTCGTGTTCAAATTCTGGCATTACACCTGCCCCCCAAGGAATGAGAACAATATAGTTTAAGGCTTCTTTCAACAATACTTGTTGCTCGTCAATTTTGGTGCTTTCTTCTGCCAAACCCATTTGCACTAAAAACGGTTTTTGCATCGCTGCCAAGCCCATTAGGCTTCCCATCGCTTCATGGTAAGCGCGGTTAGCGCCACCTCTCAAAATTACAGGCACATCTTCGTTGGTGTATTCCATATAATAATAAATGTGCCCCAATTCGTGTAAAGTAGTTTCCCACCATTCGGTGTTCGGCTCAATACTCATCAACGAACGCACATCTAACTCATTATCCATGTGCCATGCTGATGCATGATTGTTCTTTTTGTAACCTGCGTCTAGCGGGGCAGGGTACAAACTCGAACGCTCGTAAAAACTTTTTGGAAGCTCATCAAAACCAAGACTTTGGTAAAAATCTTCGCCTTGCTCGATAATCCATTCTGGGCCTTTTTCTTCCAATTTTGTGTCTAAATCGTAACCCTCTACATCTACCAATCCAACCCAGTCTTGTCCCCAACGGTTAGGCAACCAATGTGCTGGAAGCATTTCTGGCACATCTTGTTTGTATTTTTCTGCCAAGGTATAACGAGCCCATGTATGTAATTCTCGATACAATGGCCAAACATCGTTAACCAACTGACGGCAAAGTGTCATCATTTCATCACTCGTCATTCCATAGTCGGAAACTTGATAGCTGAAATAATCTGAATATCCCAACGCTTGAACCGACTGATTTTTTAGATCTCTTAAATTGGTCAACCCGTCTTTTAATCCAATACCAACTTCTTTACTTGCTCTCCATGCTGCCAATCGCTCTTCTAAGTTGTCAGAGTCATTTAAAATACCATCAATTGTGTTAGTTGAAACTGATTTACCATCAATTTTATAATCGAAACCAAACAACAATTTTGTTTGCTCAGTATCTGCCTTGATCTTCTCTTTTACAATGTCAGCAACTGTTTGAGGATTTGAACCTGCTTCGTATAAAATCTTTTCTAGTTGCAAAATTTGAAGTTTATCTAATTGACCTTTACTTTTTAATAATTCTGTTGCCCGTTCAATATTCTTAGCGCTCCCCGTAAAAGCAGCAAACTGTTCATTCGCCTGAGAAGAAGCAGAAGCAGCTAACGTATCGCCTTCAACAATATGCGTATTTAACACCCATTCTGCCTCAGACGCAAAACGTAGTAACTGTTGGTATTGTTGATTGTAATTGGTTAAGAACTCAGTAGCTTGTCCTTTTACATCTTCAATTTTTACCTCTTTTTCTTTGGTCTCTCCGCAACCAATAATCGCTAGACAAACTACAGCACCTATTATTTTTCTAATCATCGTATTCGTTTTATCAATATTGCATTCAAAGATATTATTTTTGCTTACTTTACGATAATCAATTAATTATGGACAGCGATTTCGACCAAGGAATACAACTACTTAAAAGCGAGCAATTTGAAGAAGCGATAGTCGTTTTCTCGATCCTAATTAATAAAGATGTCGCTAACGCGAAATTTTATTGCGAACGTGGTGTAACCTATATGCACCTTAAACGGTTCGATAAAGCTATATCCGATATGGATAAGGCTGCTGAATTAGAACCTAAGAATGGGTATCGATTTGCGTCTAGAGCTTTTGTAAAAGGTGCCGCAGGAGATGTAACTGGAGGGATAAAAGACTATGAAAAAGCTGTAGAATTAAACCCTGAAGATGATATTTCTACAACAATTTGGGGTTACTTCAAGAACGTCTAGGATACGAAAAACAATCGAAAAGGAACTTTAAAGAGGCTGATAAACTCTCAGAGGTTAATTCAGAATTTTCGAAAAGATTAGCCACAAATGGGGTAAATACAAATGGAACTGCCAAGGTGCTTAATACCTCAAAAACTCCTAAAGTAGACCTGGTAAGAGCTCAGAAAAAAACAGATTCTAAAGATACCTCTTGGAGTATTTTCAAAAGCATTTTTACATCAAAAAAAGTATTGAAAGAGTTTATCGAATTTGTTACTTCTGGCTTCAAAATTAAAAAGTAATGAAGCCATTCCTTAGACAGGTTGTTGAAGAAATAAAGAAAAATCACGCAGAGCAAGTTGGTGATATCTGTTTGATTTTACCCAACAGAAGGGCAAAAATATTTCTAAAACAACATTTTCATGAAGTGTACGAAAAGACAATGTGGCTTCCTGAAATGTACTCTATTGAAGAATTTATTGAACAACTTTCTAACCTTAAAACTATTGATAGTATAACTCAAGTGTTCGAGTTTTATACTGTTTACACTTCTCTTACCAAAGAATCAGATTCATTCGATGAATTCTGCAAATGGGCACCTACTTTACTCCAAGACTTTAATGAAATAGATAGCTATATGATTAACCATCAAGAGCTTTTCGGTTTCATAAATGAAACTCATGCCATGGAGGTTTGGAATGTTGATGGATCTGAAATTACCGACCACCAAAAAAAATACTCAGCATTTTGGAAGTCGCTTTTGCCACTTTATGAAAAATATACCGAACACCTAAAAAATAAAAAACAAGCATATCAAGGCTTTGCGTTTAGACACGTTGCTGAAAACCTAAACTCCACTATTTTTAGCAAATGGGATAAAATTTATTTTGTAGGATTCAATGCGCTCAACAAAGCTGAAGAAACAATTATAGATTTTCTAGTCTCCGAAAAAAAGTGTGAAATACTCTGGGATAGTGACGCATACTATCTCAAAAATGAGGTGCAAGAAGCTGGAATATTTCTTCGAAAATTTGCAAAAAAATGGAACAATACCACTTTTAAATGGACAAATGACTTTCTAAAAAAAGACAAAAAAAACATTCAAATTACTGGAGTTGCTGGGGATATAAATCAAGTAAAACTGACAGCAAATATTCTTGCGAAAAGCAACAACGAAGCTAACTATCAAGACACTGCTGTAGTTCTAGCTGATGAAAATTTGCTAATGCCCATGCTCGAGTCGTTACCCGATGAAGTTGAGCACGTAAACATTACGATGGGGTATCCGTTAAAAAACACACCCTTACATAGTTTGTGGATTGCATGTTTTATGCTTCACGAAAACGGGCATAAATACAGCAAAACAGATTCAAAACCTACGTTTCATCATAAGGATGTTTTGAGAGTTTTGTTCCACCAAACCATTCGGAATAAACAAACCGAAACGTTAGCAAAAATCATAATCAAACGAAATTTAGTTTTTATTCCGCATACTCTAATTGCTGAGTTAATTCCAGATGACGAAAAAATACTTTCTCTAATTTTCTCTAATTGGAAAAATCAACCACAAAAGGCACGAATCGCCTGTAGCAAACTTATTGAAGTCCTTTCCGCTAAAATTTCTAAAAAGAAAAAGTTAGAACTTGAATACTTATTCACTTATCATAAAATATTCAATAGGCTTGATGAGTTAATAACAGCCTACAATTCTATTCCCGATTTAAAAACATTGAGAACACTTTTTAGTCAAATTGTAGGTCAAGAATCGATTCCATTTTTTGGTGAACCTTTAAGCGGATTGCAATTAATGGGGATGCTTGAAACAAGGACTTTAGATTTTAAAAACGTTATTCTAATTTCAGCAAATGAAGGAACCATTCCTGCAGGAAAAAGCCAGAATAGTTTTATTCCCTACGATATTAAACGAAAGTTCAAACTTCCTACACATATTGAAAAAGACGCCATTTTTGCTTATCACTTTTACCGTTTAATTCAACGTGCCGAAAACGTGCACTTGCTTTACAATTCAAACAGCGAAGGACTCACAACAGGCGAACCAAGTCGATTTATCACTCAGCTACAACATGAACACGGTAAAAATATTACTATCACAGAAAATCATTTATCGTTTACTGTTCCTAATAACTCAACCCCCAGTCTTCAAATTAGCTCAAACAAAGAAATTGGAACCCGGTTAAGCGAAAAGGCTGAAACGGGGTTTTCTCCTTCTGCGCTCAACACGTTTATTCGTTGTCCATTAGATTTCTATTACAAATACATTCTCGGACTTAAAGAAGTTACCGAAGTTGAAGAAACCATAGAAGCAAATTCGCTAGGGACGTTTGTGCACGATGCATTAGAAATATTCTACAAACCTTTTGAAAAAAAAGTACTTCAAGTTAAAGATGTCGAAGGGTTTATTCCAAAAGTCACCGGCACACTGTATACTCAATTTAAAACCGAGTTTAGTGATAACGAGATTAACAACGGCAAAAATTTATTGATTTTTAATGTTGCGAAAAAATTCGTTAATAATTTTCTTAAACAAGAAATTAAGTTTTTAAAAGAGCTCGAAACAAAAGGAAAATCATTAACTATATTAGAAATTGAAGAAACTCTTGAAGCTGATTTCGAAATTAACGGCATTAATTTTAAACTAACTGGAAAAGCCGATAGAATTGACCGAATTGGAGATACAATTAGAATTGTAGATTACAAAACGGGAGTAGTTGAAAAGAAAAACGTTACCGTTTCGGACCTTTCGGAAATAACCACTGAAGTAAAGTTATCCAAAGCATTTCAGCTACTCACTTATGCCTTGATGTACCAACGGAAATATCCTGAAAATAAATTTGAAATCGTGTCAGGGAACATCTCTTTTCGTAAGTTAAGTGCATGGCTTATGCCTGTTACTGTTGACAAACAAAAAGAACTTTCAGAAGAAATTCTATCCAATTTCGAAGATCAACTAAAATTATTAATTGGCAGAATTTTTGATTCAGAAATGCACTTTATACATAATGATGACGCCCAGTATTGCAGTTTTTGTGATATTTGAGAAATAAAGCAAACCCTATGAAACTACAAACCACAATTTTCGCATTACTGATTACTTTAATAAGTTGGGGCCAAAGCCTGCAACCAACCGATTCAACTGCATTACTAAAGGTACATGTAGAATCGACAGATGGCTACCCCGCTCCAGGGCAATACATTACATTTACTAACCCTGAGACAAAAAAAGAGCTTTTCGGAACCTCAAATGATACTGGTTATTTTGAATTATTAATCCCACAAGGAATTACTTACGACATGGTTGTTGCCGGATTTAAAGGCGAAGAAAATCGTAGAGAAATAACTATGCCAGCACCTGGAGGACCTTATGCTATGGATTTAACAGTAACAACTGAAAGCGCAATGACACTCGATATCACGTTTAAAACTAATAGTGCGGAACTAAACCCTAACTCGTATGCGGAAATCGACAAATTATACGATTGGATGCTTTCAAAAAACAACGTGAGAGTAGAAATTGCTGGGCATACCGATAGCGATGGTTCAGACGCCTCAAATCTTAAATTATCGCAAGCTAGAGCAGAATCTGTACTGAAATATTTGTTAGGAAAAAACGTAAGCGCCAATAGAATAGTTGCAAAGGGTTATGGAGAATCTAAGCCAATTACTTCTAATGATACCCCTGAAGGAAAGGCCAAGAACAGACGAACCGAAGTTCGAATTTTAGCTCAATAATTTAAAAATTCTTTCGTTTAAACACTCAATGAATCATTTCAAAAAAATAGCCTTCCTTATTCTCGTGCTTTGCGTTTCTGCAAAAAGCCATGGCTCGTATTTACTTTTACAAATGGACGACACCCAAAAGAACCATTTAAAAGCCTACGGAATTGCTTTTTGGGTACTCAATCAAAATGTAGAAGTTGATTGGTTACTGAATTATAGAGGTGGTAGCTTTTTAATTAAACACCTACAACCTGTAGAAAATGAGTGTATCATTCGCGGAGTATCTTACGAAATAATTGCCAACGCCCAGGCAGCTGCAATTCGACAAGAAATAGCAAATCCAGAAGTAAATATGGATGTGGTTAAATTAGAAAAACCTCCAAAAATAGCGGTGTATTCTCCAAAGAGTAAATTACCTTGGGATGATGCTGTAACGCTCGTTCTTACCTATGCTGAAATTCCTTACGAAGTGGTTTACGATGAAGAAATTATCAACGGACAATTGCCCTTATACGATTGGCTGCACTTGCACCATGAGGACTTTACAGGACAATACGGCAAGTTTTATTCTATGTACAAAAATGCACCTTGGTATCGCGAACAAGTTCGATCGTCCGAAGAAATGGCCGCTAAATTAGGTTTTGAAAAGGTGTCGGAACTAAAATTAGCCGTAGCACTATCTATTCGAAATTTTACGGCAGGCGGAGGTTTTTTGTTTACGATGTGTTCGGGAACTGATTCATACGACATAGCTTTATCGGCTGAAGGAGTTGATATCTGTGAAAACATGTATGACCATGATAGTGCCGACCCACAAGCACAACAAAAATTGAATTTTGAGAACACTTTTGCCTTTAAGGATTATCAACTAAAAAAGAATCCATTGGAGTATGAATACTCCACTATCGATGCAGATAAATTACATAAAAGAACTCCTGAAAAATTAGATTATTTTACACTTTTCGATTTCTCAGCCAAATGGGATCCTATTCCTACAATGCTGTGTCAAAGCCACACTCCAGTGATAAAAGGTTTTTTTGGCCAAACAACTGCTTTTCATAAGCAGTATATAAAGCCTGAGGTCATTATTATGGGCGAAACGAAAAGCCTTAATACAGCAAAATACATTCATGGTACTTTCGGTAAAGGACAGTGGACTTTTTATGCGGGACACGATCCTGCTGATTACAAGCATTATGTGAATGACCCTAAAACTGATTTGAATTTACATCCAAATTCGGCTGGGTATCGTTTGATATTGAATAATATTTTGTTTCCTGCTGCAAAGAAGAAAAAACAAAAAACCTGATTATCGGTTAGTGAGTTATTACTACTCTTTTCGTTTCCTCAGTTTTTCCGTTAGAAACAACTACGAAATAAATTCCTGAGTCGATATTCGACACATCAATTCGAGTTGTATAATGCAGCTCTTTAGTTAAAATTAATTCTCCCAAAATGGAGTATAATTTAAGGTTTCTCTGCTCTTCTGAAATAGAAACAATCAATATATCGTTTGCTGGATTAGGAGATATTTTAAAATCCGAAAGTTCTGTTTTATAAATTGACAATCCTGTTGTTTCTGACCCATCTATAACACCATTTCCATTAGCGTCTCCAGCAATTTCACCATCATTGATAACTCCATCTCCATCAACGTCTCCCGTTATTTCAGGGAAATCTATGATGCCATTTCCGTTAACATCTCCGGCAATTTCACCAGTGCTAATTACTCCATCGTTATTGATATCGCCTACTATTTCTCCTGCATCAATAATACCATTCCCATTTATATCGCCCGGTAGATTTAGCATACATATATTTGACGCGACAGCAGCAATGCACCTGCTTAAGTTTAACCTACCTCCAGTTACCGACTCTCCTAACATTGAAGAAATAGTATCGAACCCATCTGTTAACATGTATTCTCTTATTTGATAGGCTAAACCCGCTGAATTATAATTGCTAAACATTTCAGCGCAAACGGAAGAATACATTAGCCCCACTGCTCCCGCCACTTGAGGCGTTGCCATAGAGGTGCCTGTTTTTGTTCCATAACCACTATTGCCTGTAGTTGAGTAAATGTCGGTTCCTGGTGCTGCGATATCACAATGAATAGGACCATAACCCGCACCGCTATTTCTAGTATCATTATCGCGACTATTAGTAGTAGAAATAGTATAATTACTTGGGCATGTACCTGGTATATCCCCTTCCACATCAATATTTATCCCCAAATTAGGGCCTGCAACGGCACTTATAATCCCTACAGAACCTAGCGCATCATATAGTCCACACCAAATTGGATAATCTGCAGGATCACCATAATTTACACCAAACGATGAATTAGTCGCCACCACAAAAGCACCTGAATCACCTTCACTGCGGTTATAAATCATTCGTTGGTCGTACACATAACCATAACTTTTAATCAAAACAGCTTCTTCAGTTGAAGAACCCCGTACAGCCATTACTTTAATGTTCCAATTAACACCAACAACTCCTATTCCGTTGTTTCCTTTGGCACCAACAATACCCGAGACATGAATCCCATGCTCATCCCAAGAGCCTGCCGAAGAAACATCTTCGTCTTCGTAAACAGTTCCTCCGCTCGAATACACATGCCAACCGTTGTAATCGTCTATGTAACCATTATTGTCATTATCAATACCATCTCCTGGTATTTCTAGATAGTTTCTCCAATAATCTAAATCTTCGTGCGTAAGGTCGGCACCGCCATCAATAACCGCAACTACAATGGTATCGCCTAAATCAGTTACACCACCTGTTGTAACATCCCATGCCTCATCGCTATCCATATCAAAATCATTCGAATTAAAATGGCACCACTGTTGCCCGAAACTCGCATCATCAGGTTGACCTCTATTTTCTATCGTATTATGATTAACTTGAGCTAAGGTAATCGACTGAAGATTTTCCAGTACATCAATGGCCTTATCGGAATTTACTGCCGACTCATTATAACCAACCAACCATATATTAAGTGATTTAGATAGTGGTTGAAGGATTGTAAATTCTGCATTAGGGAGTATTTGAGTAGCTTCCTTCGCCATTATACTAATCGATTCTTTGTGCTGTAATTGAACAATTAACTGATTTTGAACATGACTTTGAGCCATAACCAGCGTACCAATCACAACTAAAAATACCGAAAAAATTGACCTCATACTCTCTATTTTCTGTAAAGATACAAAATGTAGAATGAAGAAAATTACCGTAAAAGTTGGGGAAATTGGAAACGTAGCGAATTTGACAATTTTAACGACCACAAACGTATCTTTATAAATGGATAATTTATACTTTAACCCCGTGAATCAAGAACAAAATTTTACGGTCTATAAATCTTCCGCAGGTAGTGGTAAAACATTCACTTTAGTTAAAGAATACCTAAAAATTGCTTTGGGTAGCCAACAGTCTGACAGATATCGAGGCATTCTTGCAATAACATTTACCAACAAGGCTGCCAAAGAAATGAAAGAACGGATTATTGATTCGCTAACTAAATGCACTAATAATGAAGCATTTGATATGCTAGATATTTTATGCGAAGAATTAAATGAAAGCGAATCTGTTCTTTGCGAACGGGCGACAAAAACGTTAGAGCATATTCTACACCACTATGCCGATTTTGGAATTAGCACAATTGACAAATTCGTGCATAAAATCGTAAGAACATTTGCTCATGACCTAAAAATTCCAATCAATTTTGAAGTTGAAATGGATGGTGAGCAACTTATTTCATCTGCAGTTGACCAACTGCTAGAACAAGTTGGAAGCAATCAAGAATTAACTAAAGTACTTATCGAATTTACAGAAGGAAAAACAGATGATGAGAAGAGTTGGCACATTGAAAACGACATAAAAGACTATGCAAAAAACTTACTAAAAGAAGAAGGACAACTACACATTGAACGACTGCGAAATTTAAAACTAAAAGACTTTTTTAAGCTACGAAATTCGATACATAAAAAAGTAAAAGATGCCGAACTCAATATTTCCACTATAGGGAATGAGGGTATAGAAATAATAAATAGTAAAGAGATTGAGAAAACATCCTTTTTTGGTGGTGGGGCTGTTCCTACCTATTTTAAATACTTAGCAGAAGTAAAAATCAAAAACTTAGAACCAACAGCTACCCTTCAAAAAATAATAGATGGAGGTAAATGGTTTTCGGGAAAATGTACTCCCGCTGACCGAGCGAGCATAGAAAATATTCAGGATGAACTGACCAATTTATATCATAAATCGACAAAAATTATTGAAACGTCATTAAGTGATTTAATCCTATACCAGTCTATTGAAAAAAACATATACGCACTTGCTCTACTAAACGAGATTGAAGAAGAAATTAACCTAATTAAACAAGAGCAAAACATTCTTCATATTTCTGAATTCAACAAAAAAATTGCAAAAATTGTACTGAACGAACCTGCTCCTTTTATTTACGAAAGGTTGGGCGAACGTTACCGCAACTATTTAATTGACGAATTTCAAGATACATCAGAACTACAATTTCAAAACCTACTACCGCT
>JAESTK010000346.1 GCA_016763645.1 Flavobacteriales bacterium | reverse complement strand
CCTCGTAGCTTGCTGCGGGGGGTCGTTCATTAACAAGCCGGCAACAGTTGAAAGCACTATGAAAACGTTTAAAAAGTTTTTGCACGCCGCTAATAATCACGGCATACAAACAAAGTTAAACTATAAAGATGTTCGCCTTAAAAGAATGACTGGTCAATATACATTTTTAACCCCTGAAGAATTAAAAACGCTGTTTGAATACTACAACACTAAATATATAAACACATCGTGGAAAAATATTTTACAGCGGTATTTGTTTAGCTGTTTTACCGGGTTAAGATTGGGCGATATTGAAACCATTAAGGAAGAAAATTTTATTGATGGTAATTTAGTGTTTACGGCATCTAAAGTAGAAAAATTTACCAGAATTAAACTAAATAAAACCGCAATTAGTTTGGTGAATTTGCCGCGCGTTTTTAATGGGCATTACTCTCGTGGTCTCTTTTAAAGATTTAACTATTTTATAATCAAATAGTAGTATTTTTTATTGACTTTTTCGCGAGTAATTTATTTAATTCATTTTCCCAATCTATAGTATCATTAAATTTCTCGTCAGATTTTAATTTAGTAATCAACCCTTCTAAAAAAGTCCTTCTTGTTAAATCTTCTTGGTGAGCCCAAGCATCATAAGTGAACAAGATATAATCAGATTTAGTATTATCAAATTTCTTATTTAATATGCTAACAACGTTAGATTTTTCTGAGCCCCATTTTCCTTCAAGACCAATTACATTATTTGGTAATGATTTATCCTTTATTAATTCAAAAATTGTATTAGCAATTTTTTCTTGAGATTGTCCCTCAAATAAATCTTCTCCAGATGGAGAGAATGTTGTAGTTTTTAGTTTTTAATATAAGTTTTTTATCTTCAAATTTTTGAACGTTTAACATAGAGACTAATGTTAAACATACTACAATTGCACATTGTATATTTCATATCACTTTCATTTAAATTTCTATAAACCCAATTTTTACCTACCAACCTTTTAATCTTTTACTCACTATCTTATTATATTCAATTAGTGTAACTTTCTTGCCTTTACTTGGTTCAGATATTTTAACTTTATTTTTTGGGTTCAAAACTATTTTACTACACAAAATAATTAGCTCATTGTTACTGACTTCAAGTATTAATCCTGGAAGTCCATGATAATCTGAAGGGCCATTACTAATTGGTATGTCAGGAGCATACCAGGCTACAGTAACATCTTCATCTAAATGTGAATTTTCAATCTTTTCATTTTCGTCTTTTCTTTCTCTATCATAGTTTATAACTAAAGAGGGGTTTCGTACATTTTCATTCTTTAAATATGCTTTGTAACACCTGTAATTACCAATCATTTTAGACTCGTTAACAAGAGTCCATGAAAGTTTATTTAGTTTGCTCTTTATTAAGAATTTTTTTCCAAAAAACTCATTCTGTAAGATTATTCGATTTTCATTAATATTCTTAAACAATAAATCCCATATGTTTTTGCTATAAGAATACTTAACTTTAAATCTTCTATCTGGTCTTGGAGATTCTAATGATTCATCCTCTTTATAAATTGAGGTCTCTCTATTAAACACCAATTTATATACTTTGCTTTTTTCGCTTTCAAGTGCTTTATAAAGACTTTTATTGAATGAGGACTCAAAATTTATTACACTTCTTTCAGTATTATTTTTAGAAATTCGTAAAAATTGATAAGTCGCTACTCCTTGAAAATCTTGTGAAAATGCTAATTGAAAGATTAGCAGTGTTACAGTAAAGAGGGTTGTTGTTTTTATACTATAATTATTTGACATAATGCTTAGATTTAAAGTTGGATACTGAAACGTATTGACATATCTGATTTTTTTCGTAATACAATTCTAATATTGCTTTATAAAACTTTATATTTCAATTCAACTACTACTGTTGAATTAGGTTTAGTTTCAATCAGTTTTAAGTTAGTCTCTTTTGGTAAAACCTCGAATAGCTCAATCCCATTTGAAATAATTATTGGCATTGTAAAGATTTGTATTTCATCTATCAGATTTTCATTAAGTAGCATGGTATTTATTTGTCCTCCACCAATTAACCATATATCTTTTCCTTTTTGTTTTTTTAATTGTTTAATAAAAATTTCGGCTAAAATTTTTAATTTGAAAGATCAGCTGTAACGTCTAGTTACTCTGTCATTTTTATACATATACTTGTGGTTTTGTGTATACATATTTCAGGACGGGTCAAAGTGTTGTAGAGTGAGTATGGCTATTAAAACACCCTATTTATTTTTATTAATAAAAGATGGTGCATAATTGTAGTTTTTAAAAGTCAATTGTTTTACATTTTTCCCTTCTGCATCCATTTTATAAATATGGTGATTGTTTCCTTTATTCCCTCGTTCAAAAACAATTTGTGAATCATCAGAAGACCAACGTGGTCTTATATCCATTAACGGATGGTTAGTAAGCCTGTTAATCATTTTATCAATTACATTCATAACGTATATTTCATAATTTCCATCAACATCGCTATAATATAAAATTCGTGTTAAGTCGTTTGACAACTGGGGCATTAATTTATTTCCTTTTGAGTTAGTAATAATTTCTTTATTTGTCCCATCTGATTTACATCTTGCAATTTGATAAACCCCTTTAACCTCTGATGAATAATAGATGTAATTGTCATTACTCCAAAAAGGCATCGTATCTGAGGTGTTTGAATTAGTAATATTGTGAATATTTTTTCCATCCTTGGTCATTATAAAGATTTCTTGGTTCCCATTTCTGGATGAAACAAAAACTATGTGATTGCCATCTGGTGACCAAGAAGGACCATACTCTGCATCACTTAAATGGGTTAACTGCTTAAATTTGTTTTCTTTAATATCCATTAGCCATATTTTCCACCAGCCAACTCTCTCGGAAGTAAATACTATGGATTTACCATTAGGCGAAACCATAGGGCTACTATCTTTTCTATTATGATTTGTGATTTGTCGAGTTTGTCCTTTCTTATTAATAAAATACAAATTGTCATTGTTATTAACTTGTTTCGCGAAGATTATTCCTTGACCTAAAGCCAATGAATAGTTAAGAGAAAGTGCTAAAAGAATTGTGAAAATTTTCATTCAATTTTGTTTTATAATTACATATAACGATTTTGTATAAGCGTCAGTTATGGTAAATTCAAGCATAACTTTTCTACTACACGGAAAGTTTGCTAGTCGACAAGAATTTCCGATTAGGAAATTCCGTGTAATTACGTTTGTATACTGTTGACTTGAGTATTCTATTTCTGTTTTACAAACCAAACATTTTTTGCTCTGCTATTGGATACCCTAAAACCAGTTATTCTGTTATTTTTTTCACGCTCAAATTTTATTATAGCATATCCAGGAATCTCCAACACATCACCTTTAATCAATTGCATTGGGAAATCATTATGTCTTCCATGATGAAAAACTAATTTTTCATCTTTAATGACTATGTCAAAAGTGCTTTCTAATTCAGGGCTATAAAAGCGACCAATGTAATCCTTGAATTCCTTAGAGTCTGCAATAGGGTTATAAGATTCAAATATTGGTGGAGCTCCTTCATCTACTCTAACAGACATCGTTTTATTACCATTTTCATCTACATCAAATTTTGCAATGAGAATTACAGATATACCTAGCATTTTAAATTCATTAGGTGAAATAGGGACTAACGAATTTTCACTATTTGTTGAACGAAAATAACGTAACGTGTCATTTTTTACATAAATTTTTCT
>JAESTK010000087.1 GCA_016763645.1 Flavobacteriales bacterium | reverse complement strand
TTTCTTGATAAAAAAAGAAAGCAAAAAAATCAAGGGCTTAAAAAGCAAACTGGTATCAGCTCATTCAAAATTAATTAATTGAAATGGCTAAAAAACTCGAAAAGAAAAACAGTTAGAACAACAGCAACCTGAGGCAGAAGTTTCGCAACTGAGCGCACTTCCATCTAAAACAGCTGGTTTTGATAACAATATAAAAACTATTTTTTGGTCAATTCTTGGTATTACATTTCTCGCTTTTTTACCATCATGCTGGAACGACTTCGTGCTTTGGGACGACCCCGAATACGCATTCAATAATCCATTTTTTAAAGACTTTAGTTTCGCTACGGTATTCTCTACTGATACTTTTTACATGGGTAATTATCACCCATTAACCATTCTTTGGCTCTATTGGGAATCACTACTTTTTAGTGGGGGAGACCCCGCTGTTTACAATGGGTTTCAGCCCTTTTGGTTTCATCTAAACAACCTACTTTTCCATGTTGCCAATACCGCTCTGGTATTCTATATCATCAAAGAATTTTTGGGTGATAAAAAATGGCAAATTGCGGCAATTACTGCGGTCCTTTTTGGTATTCACCCAATGCACGTAGAGTCTGTTGCATGGGTAAGTGAAATTAAAGATGTGTTATATGGCTTTTTCTATCTGGCAGCGTTACTGGCCTATGTTCGTTATCAAAACACTGGCGACAAAAAAATGATTGGTGCAGCATTAGTTTTCTTCGCTCTTTCATTACTGGCCAAAGCCCAAGGCGTAACCCTTCCCGTTCTTTTTGTGCTAATGGATCTATACAAAAAGCGTGGTTTTTCACTTCCCTATTTTTCAAGCTCAGATGATGACAATAATACAAGCAATGGGAATTTCAATATTTCAGTTTTTATCGAAAAAATTCCATTTTTCGCCCTATCCATTTTCTTCGGTTTATTAGCAATTAAAGCCCAAGAGGCTGAATCTGCAATCAACCCAAATTTTGAAGGAACGGACACTATCTTTTATGGGTCGTATGGCATACTTCATTATCTCCTGCAACTATTTGTTCCTATTGGTTTGTCTGGTGCTCACCCTTACCCTTCTAACCCTGTTTTTGAACCACTCCCGGGTTATTTTAAATTACTACCGATTGGGGTAATTGCCCTTGGCTTAGTTACTTGGTTTTTTGGCAAAAAGAATAAAGATATTTGGTTTGGAGTGCTGTTTTACCTCATCACGATTTCAATCGTACTAAAACTGGTTCCTGTGGGTGACACTATTGTTGCCGAGCGATATACCTACATTCCATATATCGGGTTGTTTTTTATTATCGGTTCGTTAATTCATAAATTTTCTGAAAACGAAAAATTAAAACAACCACTTCAGTATGGAATACTTGGTGTTGTAGCAATTTTAAGTATAATGACTTGGCAGCGAACCAAAGTTTGGGAAAACACTTTTACATTTTGGAGCGATGTTTCTGAAAAATATCCCAACTATTGGAGAGGTTATAATTGTATCGGTCAAGAATATTCGCAGATGGCTAAATTGGCCGCAAGTGAGGGGAATAATGAATTGGCGCAACAACATTACCAAAGTGCGTTAGCAAACTTAGCCGCAGCTTGTGAAAATGACAAATGGGCGCCTCCTATTCCATATATGCTTCGCGGGGCGATTTATGTGGACAACCTAAAAGACTACGATAACGCAATTAAGGATTTTAAAAAAGTAATTAGCTTTCCGAATCCTAATGACCCAACACAAATTGAAGCAAGGTATAATCTTGGGTTGGCATATATCAGAAAAAAGGAATTTCAGAATGCTGTGCAAATACTTAATGAAGCAATTACGAGGAGCCCGAACAACCCAAGAGGGCATTATTTTATGGGACTTGCATTAGCTGGGGCAAAAAATTACAAACAAGCGGAACAAGCATATGGAAAAGCTTTAACCATTAATCCTAGTTATGTTCCTGCATTGTTAAACAGAGGCGTTTTATATACCGACCAAATAAACATTCCTGCAAAAGGAATAGCAGATTTTAACGGTGTACTTCTGCAACAACCTAACCATAGAGATGCATTAATTAACATAGGTATATGTCTATACAAACTAAACAAGAACAACGAAGCTATTCAGCAATACAATAGGTGCATTCAACTAATGCCCAACAACGGAAGGATTCTCTATCTCAGAGCGTTAGTTTACGCTCAAGCAACTAATTTTAAAAATGCTTTTACTGATGCGCAAAAAGCTACACAATTGGGGGTGCAAGTAAGCCCTCAGCAAATGAATGAATGGAAAACCAAAGCTGGGTTATAAATGCCGAATTATTAATTTTGAATAATGAGTAATGTCACTCCCGTAAATATAATTCGACTATGTAATTTGAGTAGGTACATAATTTCCATTCTGTTTTTAATCATTTTCACTTTAGATAGTTCAGCACAATACATGGATGCCGAATCAAAATACATTGGGCTCAAACCCAAAACAGATTATGACCCTTACCAAAATTCAACGTCAACTGTAGTAAACGTACTTCCGTTTATTTTCGAATACAGAATTGAAGAATACAAAGGTGTGCAAATACGCCCCATTTTCGATTTAAGCTTTGGTGGCGGAGTCACTCAAATCTCCGATTTCGGTTTAACTGGAGCTTACAACATCTATTTTAGCGATGCCATTAAACGAGATTATTTTATAAAACCAAACATTGCTGCGGCATTTACCTACAACTACAATAAACTTGGCAAATACCACAGTATAGCCTTATCTGTAGAACCTGGCGTTAGCTTTTTGTTTAACCCCAACTTTTTAATGACCGTAGGAATAAACCCTAGCCTAGGTTATTTTATAGGTAAAAGTGCAAAGGCCGCTACAGGAAGTTCAACTGGCTTTAAAGCAGGTTGGGGCATGTTCTTGCACTTGGGTTACAATATGTTTAATGTAATGTATTAGGATTGCTGTGATTCGATTATTTTAGAATTGCTTTTCTCAACTTTTTCCGCTACCTTCGAACAACGTGTTAGAGACAATTCACGAGCATGAGATTGACACTTATTCTATTACTTATATCAATTAGCGCATCAACGTTAACGGCTCAGCGTGGCTTAATGAAAAAAGCTAATAACGCTCACCTAGTCGAGAAGGACTATGAAAAGAGCTTGACCCTCTATTCAAGGGCTGTCCAAAAAAAACCTAAAAACGACATGGCTCTTAATGGTGTTGGGATGGCACTATATCGATTAAAAAGATATAAAGAATCACTTGAAGTCTACAATAAGGCAATCCAAATCAATAAGGGGAATCTGACATTATATGCCAATCGCGCGAATACATATTTCGCCTTGAAAAATCCTACTCTCGCTATGCAAGACCTCAATTTGGTCTTGGAACTAAATCCGAAAGACGCAATTTCGTATAGCAATAGAGGAATGGTTAAGGATGGAGAAAAAGACTATGATGGAGCCATTGTGGACTATTGTAAGGCAATTGAGCTGGGTCTTTCAAATGCTGATGTCTATAACAATCGAGGTGTTTCTTATTGGAAAACTGGTCAATTAGAAAAAGCCGAACGAGACTACCTCCAAGCAATTTCCTTAGATGAAAGTTACCCGCAAGTCTATGCGAATTATGGCGCCCTCCTTCTTGAATCATTTGGTAGACCACATGATGCAATTCCGTATTTCGAAAAATCTTTTGAACTAGGTGTAGATGATTGTGGAATGTTTTTCAAGCTTGGTTTCGCATTTGAAGCCATTGGACAATACTCGCTATCAGAAGATTATTACTCAAAAGCAATTAATGAAAACCCTAAATACGGCAATGCATATTTCAACCGAGGTGCAGTAAGGGCATCTCTTGAAAATTACGGAGGTGCGCTGGAGGACTATAGTGAAGCTCTAAAACTTGATTCACTCAATACTGGTGTATTGACTAACAGAGCACTTCTGATTTACGATAAACTTGGAGAGTACCCTAAGGCTATCAGTGACCTTCAACGTTCGATTTCAATTACCGAATCAAAAGGTGACGAACCGGCATACGGATACAATAATCTTGGATATATTCAGTATAAAATCAAGGATTTGTCCAGTGCTCAAGCGAACGTTGAATACTCAATCGAACTTGACTCACTTAATTCGTATGCCTTTCGGAATCTTGCATTGATTCAGATAGCTCAAGGGGAACTCGAACAAGCTTGCTTGAATACTGAAAAGGCAATTTCTCTAGGCTTCATTGAGAGGTTTGGAGATGGGATTCTCAGAATAAAGAATGAGGCTTGTGAATGAAAAAAGTCTCTCGAGTAGACGGCTCCGCCCCCTCGCCACCGTCAGTGTCCACACTGACGAAACAGAGGTGTCGGTGGAGACACCGACATTGGCTTCTAAAACTTGTTATTCAATAAACATCTAAACTACCAATTATGAAAAATTCATTTTCAAATACTATTTTAATACTTGGCGTACTTTTTCTATGTATTACAACGGTAAGTTGTCAAAAAGATAAAACCGACACATTCGATATTACACAATCAAAATGGAAGCTGAAATATATCTCCATAAACAACACTAAAATAACACCGTTAGAAAGAAGATGGCATATGTATGTGCTAGAATTTACAAATGATTCTTTTCTCCAATTAAACTTATCCGTTAATAGTGGCGGAGGGAAGTATCAAATTTCCAGCCTAGGAAACATAACGATTGCACTTGATGCTTATACTGAATTATGTTGCGATAATGATTTTGATCTACAGCTAATAGGTGTGGCAAAACAAATTACCACCTACAAAGTATTAGGAAACAAGCTTATTTTCAAGGGAAGTGATACCGAAATTGTTTTTAAAAAGAAGTTCCCATAGCCAAAATTAAAACACAACAAAGTGTATAAATATAGGAATGAAAAGAGTTTAAGAAAATTTAGTACTCTCAAAAAAAAATTGCTGAGTAGTTAAATACGTTTTCAAAAAACCTATACTTCATATACCAAACGTTCATATTTCATTAAAACGAACTAGAACAAAAAATAAACAACATTAGAGGTTCGAAAGCTACAGATCTGCTAGCTCTCCTCTTACAAAATCAGCCAGTTCTTTAACATAAACGGCTGAGAAATCGAATTTTACGCCAGCCGTTTCGTATATCTCTCCCATAGATTTGGTGTAGCCTAGTTTTAACGCATTCATATATTGTTCAACGGCTTTAGTCGGGTTCGCTTTATAATTTCGCCAAACCGCAATGGCACCCAACTGCGCCATACCATATTCTATATAGTAAAATGGCACTTCGTATAAGTGCAACTGCTTTTGCCAAGCTATTGCTCGCACATCATCAAAACCAGACCAATCGGTAATACCACCACTAAACTCATCAGAAATGGAAGTCCATTTTTCTAAGCGTTCCTCAACGGTATGCGTTGGGTTTTCATATACCCAATGTTGGAATTTATCAACCATGGCAATCCAAGGCAAAATACCTAGAATCTTTTCCATGTGCTCTCGTTTAGCACGTTTTAAATCGGCTTCGTTTGGAAAAAATACATCCCAATAATCCATGGTAATAAGCTCCATACTCATCGAGGCCAATTCGGCAACTTCTGACGGGGTACTTTTAAAATCGGTAACTTCTAAATCTCTACTTAAAAACGAGTGGACTGCGTGCCCCGCCTCATGAATCATAGTAATTACATCACGAAAAGAACCTACCGAATTCATGTAAATAAACGGAACGCCAACTTCGTATAGTGGATAATTGAACCCGCCTGGGGCTTTTCCTTCTTTAGAGTCTAAATCTAAATGACCCATTTTATCCATTATTTGGATGCACTCACCATAGTAAGGATTAACTTTAGATAGACAAGCGACAGATTTATCTATTAACTCTCTACTTCCATCGAAAGGTTTTAGTGGAGGCTGACCAGTAACATCTACATCACCATCCCATGGGCGTAATGTATCTAACGCAAGTTTTTCTTTTCGTTCTCTCGAAAATTGAGCAGTAATTGGAACCAATTCATTTTTAATTGATTCATGGAAGTCGAAACAATCATCTTTCGTGTAATCGAAACGTCCCATAGCAGAGAACATATAATCTCTAAAATTTTCAAAATCGGCATTTATTGCAACTTTTTGTCGCTTTTCGATTAAATCAGAATACAATGTATTTAGCTCGTCTGTATCTTCTGCCCTACGAACATTCATTAACCGAAAAACTTGCTCACGTTTTTCTCGATCCGTATCTTTAAAATAAGTTGCTGCCTTTTGCATAGTAATACTTTCGCCATCTACTTCAACCATCATTTTTGCTGAGAGAACTCCATATTTTTGAGACATGGTTTGTAGTTCGGTTTGCAACGGAATATTTTCTTCTCGGAATAGTTCTATTGCGCTTTTTACTCCTCGTAAGTAGATAAAATATTTATCGGCATCGAGGTTGTCTAAATACGCACAAGCAACCAATTTCTTATTAAAATCGTTTAAATAAGGCGCAATTTTTGGCGATATTTCACTTACAAAAAAGTTGAACGATTTAGATAATTCTTCATCACGTGTATCAATATTCATTTTGATGTACCGCCACGCCATGTCTTCTTCTAAAACGGCATCGAGTTCACTTCGGTCAAGAATCCACTTTTCTAACTCCGAAATAGAATTAAGTTCTCTTGATTTTAAATCCTCAAAAAAAGGCTCTAGGTCTTCCCATGAGTCAATAACAAATTCTTCAGGAAGAAATATTCGTTTCTCCCTTTGCAGCACTTCTACCATGTTAAACTATGTTGTTATTTAGACTTTAGGGAAGTCGATTTAGTCATTTTTCCCTTTGCCCCTGATGCTTTAGGTGCCTTTACTTTGGTCGTTTTTGGTTTAGCCGTTTTTGCTTTTGGCTTCGCCTTGGTCTTTGTGGATGCTGAGCCTGTCGAAGTATCTTTCTTTGACTTTTTGTCTTCTTTAACTTCAGGCTTTAACAACCCTGACTCAATTAACAAATTATACCATCGAATTACTTTCTTAATATCGGAAATGTAAACTCGGTCTTTATCGTAATCTGGCAACGACTTTTCGAAAAACGTTTTTAGTTCATCTGCCGATGATTTGTGACCAATTCCCGCTTTGCCTTTATTGGTATCATGCATTTTTTGAAAAACATCTTTTAAAGGTACGTCTTCTGTTTCGGTAAATATGCTAATGTCATCTAGCGCACTTACTTTATGTGTAGAATAAGCTGCCATTCTTTTTCCGTCTTCAAGCGATTCAACCACAATGCCATTCTTGGTTGATCCTACAACTTTGTGTAATCCTGAGTACCCTGCAATCGAAATAATGTTTTCTAAATCCATGTATTAATTTTTGTGAACAGCAAACATAAGCAATGGATGACCTATAAAAAAAGGGAGATAAGCTATTTATCTCCCTTTTTTTAACAATTTGTTAGTTACTTAGTATAATGTCACCTTTTTGGTTGAGATATTACTTCCCGTATTTAACTCATAAAAGTAAATTCCTGCATCCAGTAACGATAAATCGAAGGTATAATTATAGTTACCTTTATCGGTAAATTTATTTATTAAGTTTCGAGCCACTTTTCCCGTTATATCATAAATGGTTAATCGGACTATTTGGTTTGCGTTGTTATAAAAACTAACAGTTACCATTCCACTTGTTGGGTTTGGATAGATATCCAATTGCATTGCCCTAGTAATAGCCTCATTAACTCCCACATTAGGAATTGTGGTATCGTTGTACTGCATATAAGCGGAATCTGTTATAGCCTCTAAGTCAGCTAAATTATCTCCAGCCAACAGAGCAAAAGCAACAGTAACACTGTCTCCATCGGCTAATGTAAATGGTCCTGCGGAAACAACATGCGATACGTCTGCACCTGATGTCCCTCCGGTATTAAATGAATATGCGCTTAAGGAAGTATATTTTTCAGCAGAAGTATAGCTATTGTTAGGATTAATTCCTCCTCCATCAGCACTATTTTTATACATTGCATGATGTCTAAACCCGTTATTTGACAATACCTGTATTCCTGCGTAAACTCCACCTGAAGATGGGTCATAAACATATCCAAGGTTTCTAGAAAAACTGGTACCACAAATATCACTTCCACCGAAACCATCACTAGAAATATCCCAATCGCAATATATGCCTGCGTACATATCGGATAGTTCACTTCCACTAGTATTTTTAATTGTGTATTCCGCAATGATGTATTTGGAATGACCCTGGGTTGTCCAAGCAAAAGCCTTGTGCTCGACCTCAATTCCTATAAAATCAGCCGTAGCACCTGAATCATTAAATACTCCTTGAACATCAAATTCGGAAACTACTGGTGTTCCTAATTCATTTACATTGAGGTATGATTTAAAGTCTTGTCCACTACTGCCAGAAGCCCCTATAATCCTATCTACTACTCTGCCATCGGAGACACCGAGCATAAACGATCCGTTCCACAAGATTGAATTCCCGCCTAAATAAGTAAACCCGATTCCTTCTGATTGATCATCAACATTATACCCTATCATCCCTTTGCTAGTTATGGATGTAGCTACATCGTTAATCTCAATATTTATGTAATCTACATTTACAACCACTTCCATATACTCTACCCATGATGAAGCGCCATCTGTAATATCTATTCGAAAAAGAACAGGAGAATTTAAAGGCGTACCTACCAAAATATCTGCGGTAAACGGAGTTGCTAAATTACTGGAAACTCCCATCATGGTCAGAACTCCTATCGCATATGTATTATTTGTGATGTTGACATAAGGCGATGCAGAAGAAATAGTTGCAACCAGATTACCTGTTGTTGCAAGGTAGTTCACGAAATTACCTGATAATGATAACTGATCGCCTACAACAAAAATATCATCAGCATTGTCCGTTATGTTTTTGTCAACCATATCAACTGACGATACCGTAACAGGGTTCATCGCTTCCCCTAAATTAATTCTCCCAGCACCAAGCATATCCACATAACTAGCATTGAGACTCGAAATTTCGTCTGAGGTCGCTTTTAACAGTTCTCCTACTTGTAGTGCTGTGAGGTTTGTTTGTTCTGACAAGACCAACGCCACAGAACCTGCCACGACAGGTGAAGCTAAAGAAGTGCCTGATTTAATTCCATACCCACCATTGCCTAATGTTGACAAAATATCGCCTGGGGCACTAATATCTACAGAATAGCTGTAATTAGAATAATCTGCTTTTACATCTACCCCATCAGTTGCTGCAACACTAAATACATATTGGTATGCTGCTGGAAAGTAATCGACTGAACTATTATTATTACCTGCTGCTGCGACAACAAGTGACGATTTATTTATGGTAGCGTAAGTTATTACATCTTGCCCTAAAGGTCCACCATATGTACCTGCCCATGAACAATTAATGACGCTAGCACCGTGGTCGGCACAATAAGTTATTCCTTCGTAACCATAGCTAATAGTTAGCCCTGCACCAGCTTTCACTGGTAAAAGTTTAGTATTAAACCCTGGAGATGCTACCCCTAAATTATTATCAGTACTTGCTGAGGCACATCCTGACACGTGCACACCATGGTCAACAGCGGTAACCTCTGGGTCGTTATCGTTATCATACAAATCCCAACCATTAAAATTATCTATATAGCCATCATTATCGTCATCAAATCCATTTATTGGGTCGTTGTAATTATGCTTTAGTTCGCTCTGTAAGTCTTCATGGTCGCTATCCCAGCCAGTATCTACAATTCCTACCACAATTGCCGTATCTCCTTTATTTACATTCCAAGCAGAATAAGCATTAATTATCGATAAATGATTTTGCGCACCTATGCTCGGGTCATTTGGGGTGTACGATATTTGATATACATAATGAGGTTGCGCATATTCAATAATATTCAGAGAATATAAGTAATTAATTACTTTTTCTAAGGAAACCGAAGACGCATATTCAAATTCATAAATCAGCGATAAATCTGCCATTTTAAACCCATACCTATCCGATTTAGATTTCGGTTTTTCTAAATTTTTGAATTTCTTTTTTATACTAATAACTTCTATCTCTTTAAGAAAATTATTAAATGTTGGGATAGCAACATTATTCTTATTACAATATTTTCGTTGCGATTCATTAAACTTAACGACAACCATTTTAGGTGAAAAATCTACTTGATTAATGCCTTGAGGCATGGTAAATTTTTTCGATTGCGCTAAAGCCCCAACCGAAATAATTAGTAGAAATATAGTAACTACTTTTTTCACTTTCAGTTGATTGCCTCTTTATTATTTTTTGCGACCAACTATTTTCAAGTCCTCGAAAATGTAAAAAGTAAATTCCCGAAGAAAAATCTTTCATTTCAATTTTGGTAGTGGTTGAGTTTCCAAAATCAGCAACAGAAATTGAAATTAAAGTCATGCCTAATTCATTGTAAACATCAATATTCTTTAGATCAGTAACGCCACCATAACTTACGTATATAGTTTCATCGAACGGGTTTGGATATATTTTAATTTGATTATTTGTTGTTTCATTTACTCCAGAAATGGCTGGGATAATTACAAAAACAGAATCGGAAAAGGCAGAACAACCATTAGGATGAAAAGCCTCAACATAATAATAGCCAGTATCTTGAGCAAAGAGTGTTTGGAAAACCTCCCCTGTAATGGAAGTGTCTCCAAAATACCATTGATATAAAGATGAGACACTTGAGGTTAAAAAGGTGTCGTTTAAAACAGAGACCGTAGGGGTCGGGGGATTGATTAAAAAAGTAAGATTAACGGAATCGGAATAAGCTTTACAGCCATCTGCATCAGTTATTAAAACTCGATATCCACCCGTTTGACTAGTTGTTATTGTTGTCGAATTTGCCCCAGTTGACCACAAATAACTAGAATATGATGACACTGTAGAAATCGTAATAGGATCATTCTCACAAGTAATGCTGTCCTCAATATTTAATATTGGTGAGGGCAATATAAAAGGGTTAACTATAGCTTGTACGGTGTCAGAACTTTGTAAGCATACATTGGCATCGATTCCTGCTGCAAAATACAATCCTGTAGACGAAATTGATATTGTTTCGTCAGTATTTCCTGTATTCCATTTTTGCACAAAAAATTGCTGATTTAAACCTATCAACTTACTTACACAAACTTGTAATGTATCTCCGAGTATATTGCCTTCATGCAATAATGAGACTTGAGAAGCCGTGTGCATTATACTTTTCAAGGCGTCAACCTTTCCATAACCGTAAAAATTGTTTGGTGTTGCTCCTGTATAATTATCAGTTTTCGCTCCGCCCGTCAATGCATTTTTTATATGAGCATAATCATAATCGGGGCATGATTCGAAAAGTAACGCAACTACTCCCGCCACACTCGGTGATGCCATTGATGTTCCGTTTGCTGTTCGGTGCAGGCTGTCTTGGGCTAGTTTATTAGGCTCAGCTGTGAGCATATTTGCTAAATCTGCCATTCTACTTGCTGCCATTGTTGTTGATCCTGGTGCAGCAACAGTCGGTTTCGTAACACCTAATCTTGTTGGCCCTAATGAAGAACTTGCATAAAGTTCACCTGATGGCTGGTAATTTGTGAATGCTTGTCGCAAAATTCCTTGTACATCCGTGTAATAATCCAAGTTAACATAGTTACCTACTGTAATTACATCTGGTAAACATTGAAAGCTACTCACCATCGATTGCAAGGTGTCAGGATATTTGTAATAACCACTATCCGCAAAAATAGACGAGTTAGGAACAATATTAGTGATGTTGGATGTACCCAAAATACCATTGCTAGTACTCCAAATATCAAACTTACCTTGACCTGTAGTTAAAAACCTCCATGCGTAATCGGTAGCTGTAGAATCGGGGTCTATAATTACCTGCATAAAATAGGTTCGGTCTTCATTTATCTTGTCAAAGCCAATTGAAACATCTGCCAATTTTTGTCCTAGCGAGTTTACGATAGAATCTACCAATATCAGATTGCCATCGAGCATGGCAGCATACGAACCATCATAAAAACTTGGCATATCTAAAAACTGCATGGTTCCACGTTCTTTGTATGGAGAACCTATTAAGTCTGCACCGAAAGAAAATCTGGCGTTATTATTAAAATCAAAGGTGTCAGCGTATAGCTCAAAATAAATTCCTCCGCTTGAAGCATATCCTGGAATAACGATACTCGAGTTAAACTCGAACCAAGTAAAATTGGTGTCAGATGATAAATCATATTCCAAATGAAAAGCATCAATTTGACCAGCATTTCCAGCAGCAGCGACTAGAGCTCTTCCCGACTTTGCTTTTATCAATGAATCTATTCGTTGGGCGTCTAAATCTAAACCATCGTGGCTTCCCCAATAAGTTCCAGCACTTACATTTATTACGCATGGCATACCTAGTGAATCGGCCAAAGAAAAGATATATTCCACTCCATCGGCAACGGTACTCAACCAATTGTTCGCATCAAAATCACTGGCTACAACAATTAAATTAGCATCGGGTGCAGCACCATAATGACTTTTGGTGGCGTTTCCGTTTGAAGCCGCTATTGCAGAAACATTTGTTCCGTGTCCATAAGAAGAAGCTGGGTCAATATGGGTACAAATACCCGTATTAATATCAGTACTATCCCATTGTTGTCCATAACTAAAATTATCCGGAAATTTGGTTGGTGAGCCAATGGTCTGGTCCCAAATATAAAGCACCTTGGTGTTGCCTAGAGAATCTATAAAATCGGGATGCGTAAAATCTATTCCTGTATCAATTATACCAATAATTACATCTTTACCGCGATATGCTTGAGGCAAAGGAGAATCGCCATTATATACAGGAATTATATTGCTTTTTTGTCGCATCGAATCACTTAGTATCACCGGTTTGTGATATTGAAAAGAAACCTTTTCAATACACTCTAGTTTCACAAAATCACTTATGCTATTCGCGGGCAAGGCAACTGAAAGATACCCACGAAAAGAATGTCGATATTCACCCCGAATCTTCTTTACCTCTTCAAGTATTTTAGCTTTATCGCCCTTTACATACAACGTTATAACTTCAGTTGGTTTTACTTCTGAGATAGCTCTCATTAATGGTATGTTCAGCTTTTGAGCGAATAAACCAATTGATAAAAACAGAAAAAACATGATATTAAAAAGCCTCATTTATTCCAAATAAATAATATACCGAAGATACAACATTTTACACTCTCGAACAAATCACATTTCGTTAAAGGTAGGAATTTTTGGTAAAAAGGCATACGTATTGTTTAAATGGTCAATTTTACAACAATAATGATTCATGCCATTTGTAATAATCATGTACTCTAGTTTTAGCGACATATTGTATTGAGCCGCTTGGTCAAAAACTTCTTGTTTTATCTTTATTGAAGGTGCCTTACACTCCACAATTAGTTTTGGTTTTCCATCTTTTCCAAAAACAACGATATCACCGCGCTTACTTAAGCCATTATATTTTAGAGCATATTCGAATACCATTAACGATGCTGGAAAGTTTTTTTCTTGAATTAAAAACTGGGCAAAATTTTGCCTTACCCATTCTTCTGGTTGAAGAACTACGTATTTTTTTCTGATAGCATCAAAAATTTGCTTTTTTTCGCCATCAACTTTCTTAATTTTGAAAGCGTATTCTGGTAAACTTAACCGTTGCATCACCGCGAAAATAATTAGATAATGAAAACTAAAGAAGAAATAGTCAAAAATTGGCTCACAAGATATACCGGAACTAAGTTAAAAGATTTCGGAAAACACATTCTACTCACTAATTTCCAGAACTATGTAGATATGTTTTCTGAAATTACTGGTGCAGAAATTAAAGGGCTAGACAAAGCAATGCCCAATGCAACTTCAAAAGACATTACATTTATTAATTTCGGGATGGGGAGCGCTAATGCTGCAACCGTTATGGATTTATTAAGTGCAATAAAACCAAAAGCAGCTTTGTTTCTTGGTAAGTGTGGAGGCCTTAAAAAGAAAAACAAGTTAGGCGATTTAATTTTACCCATTGCTGCAATTCGAGGTGAAGGAACATCAAACGATTATTTCCCACCGGAAGTGCCTGCATTACCAGCATTTAATTTACAAAGGGCTGTATCAACAACTATTCGCGAACACGGTTTAGATTATTGGTCGGGTACGGTTTACACAACAAACAGAAGAGTTTGGGAACACGACAATGAGTTTAAAGAATACCTCAGGAAAACGCGTTCTATGGGTATTGACATGGAAACTGCCACCATTTTTACTGTGGGGTTCGCTAACGAAATTCCCTCCGGAGCGCTCCTTTTAGTTTCTGACCAACCGATGGTTTCTGAAGGTGTAAAAACTTCAGAAAGTGATAAAAAAATTACGAGAGATTTTGTAAAGAAGCACGTAGAAATTGGTATAGATTCGCTGAAAGAATTAATCAACAATGGTAAATCCGTTAAGCATTTAAAGTTTGGCTACTAAAAGCTTCGAGCAAATAATGACAGGCTTAAAAAACAAAGCCTACCAACCTATTTATTTCTTAACTGGAGATGAACCATACTATATAGACATCATCTCTAACCACATCGAAAACAATGTACTAGAGGAGTCTGAAAAAAGCTTTAACCAAACCATAGCCTATGGTGTAGATGTTAAGGTTGAACAAATTTTGGAAAACGCCAAGCGTTACCCCATGATGGCGGAGCGGCAAGTAGTTATTATTAAAGAGGCCCAAAACATTAAGGATGTCAAAAACTTAAATCTGTTAGAATCTTACTTTAAAAACCCACTCGAATCAACTATTTTGGTGCTTTGCTATAAGTATAAAAAAATCGACCTAAGAACTGCATTTGGTAAATTAGTGAATAGTTCTGGTTTTCTGTTTAAGTCAGAAAAAATTAGAGATTACAAATTGGGCGAATGGATTAGCCAACTCATTCACGTAAAAGGGTATCGAATAAACCCTAAAAATTCAGCCCTACTTGCCGACCACATTGGAAACGATTTAAGCAGAGTTGTGAATGAGATAAGCAAAACGTTTATTCATCTTAAAAAAGGTGATGAACTGACCGAAGATCTTATCGAACGAAACATTGGCATTAGCAAAGACTTCAATAATTTTGAGTTAACTGACGCGATTTCAACAAAAAACCATCTGAAATACAATCAAATTATAGATTATTTTAGTAAAAATGAAAGAGACCACCCCATGCTTCTTTCCGTAGGTATTCTATATAGTTTTTTTGCCAAGGTCCTTATTTTTCATTATACAAAAGACAAATCACAAGGTAACCTTGCATCTGTGCTAAGGGTAAATCCTTATTTTGTAAAGGACTATCAAGCCGCAGCGAGAAATTATTCGGCCCGAAAAGTGCTAGATGTAATAAGCCTCTTACGCGAATACGATGCTAAATCTAAAGGGTTTAACAACCCCAGCACTCCCAATGGAGAGCTGCTAAAAGAGTTGGCATTTAAAATTACACATTAGTCTCGTTCCGCTTATCCGTCAAATTAGCCTTTCAATCATTGCAACAAAACGACCACAACTCTAATCAAATTTCTGGGTTATTTATTTATACATTTGACACCTTTATCAAAAATGAGAACATGAAAAGAGGATTATCAATCGTAGTATTTTTGTTTGTCGCATTACTTTCTATCGCACAAGAGACTGGAACAGTAAGGGGTTTTGTGTACGATAAAGACACCGAAGAACCTGTTATTTTCACCAACGTTTTTCTTACTGGAACAACTCTTGGTGCTGCAACAGATGTTAACGGGTACTTCCTTATTTCTAAAATACCCGCTGGTGATTACGAATTAGCTACCACTTTTATCGGTTATGATACTGCAACAGTTGCCATAACCATTAAATCTGGAAGTGTAATCACTAAAAAACTATACATTGGCGAATCATCTGTTAAGCTTAATGACTTTACTGTTTCTGCTGAAAAACAAGAAGCACAAACAGAAGTAAAAATGTCGGTAGTTCAAATTACACCCAAAGAAATTCGAGCGCTTCCGACCATTGGTGGCGAAGCAGATATCGCTCAATATTTACAGGTTTTACCTGGCGTTGTTTTTACTGGCGACCAAGGTGGGCAGCTATATATTCGCGGGGGATCACCCATTCAAAACAAGGTATTGTTAGATGGTATGATAATCTACAATCCTTTTCATTCTATCGGTTTATTTTCTGTTTTCGATACAGACATAATTCGAAATGCAGATATCTATACTGGAGGGTTTAATGCGGAATACGGAGGGCGAATTTCTTCAATAATGGACATTACTACTCGTGATGGAAATAAAAAACGAGCAAGTGGAAAGGTTTCCGTAAGCCCTTTCGGTGCAAAAGCATTAATCGAAGGTCCAATTATGAGAGCCAAAGAATTAGGAGGGAGTTCTATGTCGTTTATTCTTAGTGGAAAAACATCTTATCTTGAGCAATCTTCTAAGTCCTTGTATAAATATATGGACAACACACAAGACACCAGCGCATTGTTTAATACTTGGGACGCGCCTCCAACAGGAAATTTACCTTTTAACTATACCGATTTGTATGGTAAAATTTCTGTTAACGGAACTAACGGAAGCAAATTAAACCTTTTTGGTTTTAATTTTAGAGACCGTGTTAACTATGTTGGATTAACCGATATGAACTGGAATTCTTATGGTGGTGGTAGTAATTTTTTAATTATACCTGGTAGTTCAGAAGCATTAATTGAAGGCGTTTTCGCTTATTCTACCTACGAAATTTCAATGATTGAAGGAGATAAACCAGCAAAGAGAAGTGAAATTGGAGGTTTTAACGGAGGATTGAGTTCCACCTATTTTTTAGGAAATAACGAAGCTAAGTTCGGAATTGAGATACTAAGTTTTCGTACACTTTACGAATTTTCTAATGAATTAGGTCGGAAAATTTCTGTAGAACAAAACACAACCGAAATGGCTGGGTATGTTAAGTACAAATGGAACAAATCTGATAGCGAAGGTAATTCGAAAATAGTAGTTGAGCCCAGTTTAAGGTTTCAATATTACGCGACTTTAAATACTCCGTCTTTAGAACCTCGGTTGGGGGTAAAATACAATGCGAATAGGAATTTACGAATCAAATTAGCAATGGGAATGTATTCTCAGAATCTAATTAGTGCAACTTCGGATAGGGATGTTGTTAATCTATTTTACGGCTTCTACTCTGGCCCTGATAACTTACAGGATTCTGTAACTGTAGGACCAAGACCGTGGCAATCGAGCGACAAAACCACTAGAAAAGAGGTGAAACATTCCCTACAAAAGGCTAGACATGCCATTCTAGGAGTTGAATACGATTTATCGAGAAGAATCAACATAAACGTAGAGGGTTACTACAAGCAATTTACCCAGCTATCTAACATCAATAGAAACAAGATATACGAAGATGAAGCTTCTAATGCCCATATTGATGATGTGTACAAAAAAGATTTTATTGTAGAAACGGGTGATGCTTACGGTTTAGATTTCGTACTTAAATATGACTATAAACGCTTGTATTTGTGGTTTGTATATTCTCTGGGCAAAGTAACCCGATTCGATGGAGTACAAGCCGATGACGATGGAAATTTAGTTCCCTACTACCCAGTTTTTGATAAGAGACACAATTTTAACTTTGTTGGTACTTACACGTTTGGTAAAAATTTAGATTGGGATTTCAACATTCGATGGAATATGGGTTCTGGTTTTCCGTTTACTCCAACTCAAGGATTTTATGGCAGCTACGATTTTAATAATAATGGCGTAAATACCGATTATGTATCTGCAAATTCTGATTTAGGAATTTATTATGGCGACTTAAACAGCCAACGTTTACCGTACTACCACCGATTAGATATAAACATTAAAAAGAAAATGGAATTTGGCGAAACAACACTAGAAGCAAACCTTGGCGTAACAAACGCATATAACCGTGAAAATATATTTTACTTCGATAGGGTGAAATTCAAAAGAGTGAACCAATTACCAATGCTACCCAGTTTTGGTTTAAATTGGAGATTTTAGGCTCTACAATGACTGCACCACACAACCGTTTGATGTAACTGTAGCGTAAGATGTTGGCAAGTTAACTATGGTATCGTTACCTCTAACTTTAATTGCTGTGTAACTATAAGTAGCTGGTTCTAAATTAGCCAATTCAACAAAAGAGCAACTATTACTTTTAATGGCATCACAATCAGAATTGCTACTACAGTTTTGTGAAATAACGAAAGTCATGGTATCATTAAAAGTGTAAAGAACATACTCGTTTTCATCAGATATATTTCCAAAAAAGCGTATTTTACCTGGATAACTACAGCTACCATTATCTTCTTTTGCGTTTGGATTGTAATTTAACGCATCGGGGTCTGTGCAACCACTATAATCACACGAACCATCATCCTTTTTTGCTTCCCAATCGTAGTTTTTAGCCGTAGAATCGGTGCATCCTTTTTTTCGTTGGCACGAAAAAAGAAGTACCACCACACTTAAAATTGTTATAAAATATCTCATGCTATTAAAGTTTATGTCGCTCTCCAAAAATAAGTAATAAACGAAGTTACAACTTCTCAAATAAAGAATTTCTTGAAACGAACTATCCTCGAGGCAGAGCCATCGAGGTATTTCGCTCGTTTCATTTTGACCGAAGGGTCAAAAACCGAAATTCGTTATCTACACCT
>JAESTK010000284.1 GCA_016763645.1 Flavobacteriales bacterium | reverse complement strand
TGCGCTCAACTTTCTAGAAGCATTGATACAATTTAGGTTAAAACCTGAATATGAAGGAAAAAACGCTTAGATTCACAGCTCTTTCTTTAACAAGGCTTGCTCTTAGACCATTGTAACTATTACGAATGCAGCACACAAAAACACAGACCTACATATATATTTATGGCTGGAGACTAAATAGAATTATAAATTAAATTTGACACTGATAATCATTATCATTATTATTCGAGCAGAATAAGAAATGGAGATAACAGTGAAAAGAATATTACCTCTCATAGCCGCATTATTGTGCAGTGCAACTACAAGCTTTGCCAATGAAGATAAGATTGCAGAATTACAAGCGCAGTTAAATGCGCTTGCCGACTATGTGGAAGCGCAAAGTGTGCAGCCCTCAAAAACAACCGTTGGTGGTTATGGTGAGCTGCATTATAATAACTATCAAAATGCATCAAATAAGATTGATATGCACAGGTATGTGTTGTTTGTGAATCAAGAGTTTAGTGATTCAATTCGATTCTTTTCAGAGCTTGAGGTTGAACACGCTATCTCTGGTGCAGGGCAAACGGGTGCAACAGAGCTTGAACAAGCATTTATACAATTCGAGCAAAGCTCTGGCAATATCAAAGTGGGTATGTTTTTGATGCCCGTTGGTATTATCAATGAAACACATGAACCCACGACATTTTATGGTACGGAGCGTAATCCTATTGATAAATACATTATTCCTACGACTTGGCGTGAGGCTGGTGCAATGTATTCAGGCTATAGTGAAACGGGTTTGTCGTATGACTTGGCAATACATTCAGGATTAAACACCACGACATCTATTCGCAGCGGTCGTCAGCAGGTGGGCAATGCTGTGGCAGATACTTTGGCATACACGGCAAGGTTAAAATATGCGGGTATTCAAGGTTTGGAGTTGAGCGCAACCATCAATTATCAAGAAGATTTAAACCAAGTGGCTGGTGGTTTTAGTGCTGCAACATTGGTTGAAGCACATGTTGTTTATAGCTTGGGTCAGTTGAAAATGACGGGTTTGTTGGCGAATTGGACGATTGATAATGGGCAGAATACACAAGGCTTGTTGCTTGAGAGTAGCTATAGAATCAATGCGCAGTGGGGTGTGTTTGCGCGGCAAAACACATGGGATGATACGGGTGCTGGCGATAAGGTGCAGCACGATGCGGGTTTTAACTATTGGGCGCATGAAGATGTGGTGCTTAAATTTGATATTCAACAACAGAATGTCTTAGCGGGTGATAAAGATGGGTTTAACCTTGGTATGGGGTATCAGTTTTAATGCGATACATCATCATACTGTCGACGCTGCTTTGGTTTGTAATACCAGCATATGCAGAGCAAGTGTTTCTGACACCGCAAGCTTATGTGAACCAGCAGTTTGATGGCATAACACCGAAACCCAAAGTGATTGGCTGAATCAAGGTTTAAAAGAAAAATTGGCAGAGATATTGAATCATGATTATGTAGGTTTACGAGCGCGTTATTGGCAGGGTGAAGGCGAGCAGGCGTTTAAAACGGTGTGGATATTGAATGAAATTGGCAAAGAAAAGAATATTACTGTGGGTATTGCTATCAACAAACAAAGAATTGAAGAGATTAAGGTATTGGTGTTTCGGGAGTCGCGTGGTTGGGAAGTAAAACACGATTTTTTCACACGACAGTTTAAGCAACTATTTTTGGGTGATGAAAATCGCTTGAGTAAGACCATTGATAGCATCACGGGTGCAACATTATCGGTGCGAGCGGTGGAAAAGTTGGCAAGAATTGCCTTGCTATTGGATAAGGAGATTCAAGGTTAATGTTAAAGCTTAGCCGTTCAAAGCTCATGAAAGCACACCGAGGTGTAGCGGTGTTTTCCGTTGTTATATTGATATTTGCGGCGATTTCAGGTTTTTTATTGCAACATGCAGAAGACTTTGGCTGGCAGCACAAAACCATTGAGCAGAGCTGGTTGCTTGATATATATGATGTGAAAGAAGCCCCACAGACTGTGTACCAAGTGTTGAATAAACCAGAAGCCTATGCGGTGCAACTTGGGCATCAGTGGTATATCAATGCGCAAGCCATTGCGGCGGAAGATAAGCTCAAAGGTGCAGTGTTTTTTCATTCGCTTTGGGTGATGGTGGGCGAGCGCAATCTTTACCTGTATACAGCGTCGTTTGAGTTTGTGGAGATGATAGCTCTGGACTTGGATGGTGCGGTGCAAGCTGTGGGTTTGTTGAATAATGATTTGATATTAAAAACGCACACCTCAGCCTACCAAGCCGATGCAAGTCTGATTTCTTTTGCCAAAATCAACACAACCAATGATGTGGTTTTTTCAACCCATGCAGCTTTGCCTGATAAGTATGCGACACAACTGCCCAGCAGGATAAGCGATATTCGTTACTTAAAGGTGATGCAAGATTTGCATGGTGGGCGTTTGTTTGGATTGCCGCATTGGTTGATTCCTGATTTAACAGCGTTGGCGATTTTATTTTTAAGCATATCAGGGCTAATGATGCGAAAAAAACGTCGATTTGGTTTAAGTAACTCAGGACTTTAGTTTTATTAAATAAGTGAGTGGGAACAAGTGGGGAAAATAATTAAGTGTTGTGCGTTAGGGTGGTGGCATAATGAGTTTTTATTGTTTTATAATAGTGGGTTACAGTTAAAGGGAACTACCCCCTTAGGCTTAACGCCTTAGTTGAGGGGCGTGCGCTAGCACGACCCTCTCTAACTTTTTGTTAGGCTATGCTGCCATATCCTTCATTTTTTTAGCTCTCTTTAATTGAATAATAACAAATGTTTGAGGTGTCGAGGTGCTATCACATTTAATGACATTCAATGGGCGTTCGTCAACTTTCAAATCATAGATGTCCTGCCAGTTTTCAAGAATTTCTCTCCATACAACATTTGTAATACGGTCTTTATTAAACCAAGCTGCAAGTTCCCAGCGTTCTAAAACGCAAAAACCTTGATGCCATAACTGGTCAAGTTTCGTTTCTAATGCTATTTTATATCTTTTTTGCAATGCCATTCTTGAGCTCCTTTCAATGAAGAATGGCGCATCTAAACATATAATTTGAATTATATAAATATAAATTTAATTAAAAAATATAGCAGTATTTATAAATAAAGCCTAACGCCTTGCATCACCGGCTGCCAAAAGCGGTGTGGCTATAGCGTAGCGAAAGCCGCGCCGCTTTTGGCAGTCCGTGTGTATGCTTTTGTTAGCCATTTTTTAGAATAATGTTTTGGTGAATTTTTCC
>JAESTK010000086.1 GCA_016763645.1 Flavobacteriales bacterium | reverse complement strand
CCTCTCCGTGCTTAGTTCCTTCTAAAAAAGTGCCTTGCTCTTTTATTTTTCCTGATTCAAAATATTCGATGTACTCACCTGTTTCTGTCCCTTTTTCGTAAGTTACTTTTTTTGCCAACTTTTTGTTGAGGTAAAATGTTTTCGATTCGCCATTTTTCTCTCCCGCCTTATACACATCAGCTGAACTCAACTGTTCTGTGTCATCATAAAACATCCAAAGGCCTTCTTTTTTTTCGGATACATATATACCTTCTCCCATTGTTTTCCCGTTGGTATGATAATAAACTGCATCTGATGTATCTGAATTTACTCTATGTTTTACAACTGTTTGAATTTTTCCTGATGGGTAGTAATGTTTGAATTCGCCAATTTGTATTCCATCTTTAAAAAAACCTTCTGCCTTTTTTGATCCCTCGTCATGGTTTTTAACCCAATAGCCTTGCTTTAAACCGTTAGCATCAGTTTGGTTTAGAGTGTCATTTTGAGCTATTGCAAGTTGAGATAACGAGAGTAAAAAAGTTATAAGTATCAATCGATTCATAGTGCAAAAATAGAAGTTATTATGCTTGTACTACAAAGATTTTACCAAGTCGGTAATTCCTGTTACCATATTACCCCAAGAAAACTTCTTTTTTTCTTCCATTACATTAGTTGTAAACTCGGAAATACGGTTGTTTTCAAAAAAATCTGCCAGTGAATTCGCGATGGAATCAGCATCCACATCGCAAACATAACCCACTTTATTATGCGGAATGATTTCTGCTAATCCACCTACGTTGGTTACCAACATTGGCTTATCGAAATGATACCCAATTTGCGTTACTCCACTTTGCGTGGCTGATTTATAAGGCTGAGCAACAATGTCTGCTGCGCAGAAATAGTGCTTTACTTCATCACTTGGAATAAAATCGTTTTTTAGAATAACATTTTCTTCAATTCCCAAGTTTTTAATTTGATCTAAATATGGTTTTTCGTCATCGTAGAATTCTCCTGCAACGATTAACTTGATGTTTTTTGATCTCAACACCTCTTTTCCGAAAGCTTCGAGTAGTAGGTCTAACCCTTTATATTTTCTAATGAAACCGAAAAACAACACGACTTTTTCATCCTGCTCTATTCCTAAATACGTTCTTGCTTTTTCTTTAGATACTGACTTCCCGAATATATCGTATATCGGATGAGGAATAAATTTCGTCTTCGGGTTAACGACAAACGTTTCGATGTCTTCTAAAACAGATTTCGACATCGCTACAAATGCATCGCACTGTTTCAAAAAATATTTAGTCAACTGGTGGTCGCCAGGTTTTGATTCGTGCGGAATTACATTATCCGTTATCGCGATAACTTTAACCCCCTTTTTTCTCAACTTTTTCGCAATCGTCCCCAAAGCTGGCGCCATAAAAGGCAACCAAAATCGGAGCACAACGAAATCAGGTTTTTGAGCTAAAATATATTTCGCTGTTTTTCCCCACGAAAATGGGTTTACAGAACTAATAAGTGGAGTTATTTTCAGGTTGTCGGGAGCTTTACCAGATTCATCGAACTGGGTTTTTCCAGGGAATAAAAATTCGGGATATTGTAGGCTAAACGAAACAATTTCACTTTCGATACCATGGTCTTGAAAAGCTTTACAAAGTGATTCATTAAGGTTCGCGATTCCTCCGCGTAATGGAAATGCAGGACCAACTATAATGCTGCGCATTAGAGTTGAAAATTGAAAGTTGAAAAGAGAAAAAAAGGAGAAGTTTTTCCCACATGACAAACTTTCCAATTCGATAAACTTACAACTTTCAAACTTATGAGTTTAACCTTTTCTCTATTAGATATGTATTTCTATCTGGAGAATTTCGGCTTAATAACTCACCGAGAAAACCTGCGAGAAAAAGCTGTGTTCCAAGAATCATTGCGACTAAAGAAACATAGAACAATGGCTGTTCTGTAACCAAAATCATTCGTTCATGTAATACATACACAAAATACAGTTTTTGACCTATTACCCAGCAAGTTAACATAGACCCCAATGCAAACATTAAAGTACCTAATGCGCCAAACAGATGCATTGGACGCCTCCCGAATTTTGAAACAAATGTGATGGATAATAAGTCTAAAAAACCGTTAATAAATCGCTCTATACCGAATTTAGTAACTCCGTATTTTCGTTCTTGGTGCTGAACTACTTTCTCTCCTATTTTTCTAAAACCCGCCCACTTTGCAATGGCAGGAATATAACGGTGCATTTCGCCATACACTTCTATCAATTTGACAACTTCTTTACGATAGGCCTTTAAACCACAATTCATATCGTTTAGCTTCACTCCTGTGGTAATCCAAGCGAAAAAGTTATAGATTTTACTAGTGTTATTTTTTATGAATGAGTCTTTTCGGTGTTTTTTCCAGCCCGACACCAAATCGTAACCGTTTTTGGTTATCATGTTGTAAAGTTCTGGAATTTCATCTGGACTATCTTGCAAATCGGCATCCATAGTTATTATTACATCACCTTGTACTGCCTCGAAAGCGACATTAAGAGCTGCCGACTTGCCGTAATTTCTTCTAAATTTAATACCTTTTACTTGCGAGTTCTTTTGACTTAACGCTTCAATTACTTTCCATGAATTATCGCTACTTCCATCATCTACAATGACAATTTCGTAACTGAAATTATTGGCCTGCATCACTTTTTCAATCCAAGAATATAATTCGGGTAACGATTCGTCTTCATTATAAGAAGGAACAACTACAGATATGTCGATATTAGAACTCAATTTAATCGCGTTTTTTAGGCTTGCGAAACACAAAGGAAGCAATTAATGTTACAATTGCTCCAAAAATGAATTTTGAAATTAACTCAGAAAACGCAATTAGCCCCAATACGTTATTCAACATAACATTTATTATCTTGTCATATTGTTCATACAATTCTTCGTTAGTTTGGTTCAGTTTATCTGCTTCTAATTTTTCGGCAATTTGACTAGCCATTTGATCAATAAATACAGGCTCTGTAACCGTACAAAACAAATACATCAACATTGCAAACATTGACGAGTAAACGAATGTTATAACTAGCCCTTGCTTTAGCCCTGCTGAAAATGGCATTTCTCCTTCAAATTCATTTTCTTTTAATTGACGAATACTACGAATTAAGATTGGTAGTGGTATCCAATAATACATAGCACTTGCGCTCCCAATCGGATTATATCCAGAGATATAAACAACTATAAAAGCTACAATTAAAAGCAACCCAGATACGCTACCTGCATTTAATGCTGTTCTGTATTTTTCGATCATCATTTTGAGATGCGAAAATAAATAGTAATTTCCACAAAATTGGCTTGAATATGAATAAACGTTTACTACTTTTGCAATTGGGCAAGTCTTATACGACCAGCTCCCAAAGAACTCCCCCAGGATCGGAAGGTAGCAAGGGTATTTGGTTGTAGCGGTGCGATGTAAGTAGCTTGCCCTTTTTTACTCCCTCAGGTCGGCAAGTTTCACTTTTATTATTTTTCCTTTTTCTGTTGCTAGATATATGTTGTCATTTTGGGTAGAAATTGAATACAACATCTCTTTTTCGGGTAATCTAAATTCTTTCCAATCTTCACCTTTATTTGAAGAGTACAAAATAAGGCCGTAATTTCCAATCGCAACGCCTTCATTATCATTCAGAAATAACATATCGTTAATTATCCACCGCTTAGTTGATAATTTCGATTTTCGGTCAACAACATTCCAATTTTCTCCCCCATCTTTAGATTGATAGAATTTACCCTCGTTACCAGCCATGAGCAAATCGGTTTCACTAAACGCATGAATTGCTACGTAAAAATCTCCGTGTTGCTCTTTTTGATATACTGAATCGGCATCAAAATCGTACTCACCAACGTACCCAAATCCTGATACGAAAACCTTTTGATTATATATTGTAAGTCCACTAAGTTCAGCGTCTTTTTCTTCGAAAGTCCAGTTTTTGTGGTTGGTATTAATACGGAAAAGAACCCCCTCGTTGTAATCGTCTCCACAAACCATTAATAAGGTGGTGTCGTTGTACTCCACTATTTTTTTGAAGTCTGACATATCTTTTTGCATTTGCGGCAAATTAGGCCACATGAACTGACGATTCCATGATTCTCCACCATCTTGCGTGTAATAGTATCGCATCGATTCGCCACATAAAATACCATTTAAGCTATCCATAAAATGAATAACATACAGGTTATAGTCATCTACATCATATTTTAATTCCCAACTCGCACCGCCATCGGTTGTTTTGTACAAATAACCGTGGTTAGATCGTTTTCCACCGACAACAAATCCAACTTTATCCGAAATAAATAGAGTCTGCCGCACAATAATTTCTTTAGGGAGCTGCAACGTTTCGTAATTAGAAAATTCTTTTGGTTTTTGCTTTGCGCACGAAACCGTTGCCAACATGAGTAAAATTAACCAAGTATTTTTCAATTCAAATTTGTTATTTAGCATCATGAATATTAGGGAAGCGATTTTACAGGAGCATTCTAAAAAACAAGTACTCAAAATTGCCAATTATGTTGGCAACGACAAAGAAAGATTTGCAGAATTAATGCAAATCTATTTCGATGGGCCATATCGTGTAACACAACGAGGCGCTTGGGTGCTACACCATTGTGCTGAAAACAATTACAATTTGGTGTATCCATACTTAGATAAAATGGTTGAAATATTGAATGAAAATGCACACAATGCTGTAAAAAGAAACACACTAAAAATTCTTGGAATGATTGATATTCCTAAATATTTAATGGGTACATTAACCAATAAATGCTTCGCCTACCTAAAATCAGAAACCGAACCAATAGCAATTAGAGTATTCGCGATGACAGTTCTTTATAACATCACAAAAACAGAGCCCGACCTTAAACACGAACTCAAATTAGTAATTGAAGAACTATTGCCTTATGGTAGCGCAGGAATTAAATCGAGAGGGAAAAAGACATTGAAATTGTTACAGAAATTGAAATAGTTACTGCAACCAGCGGATTACAAATTCGACAGGGCGGAGGATTCGGATTTGCTAATTAGTTCTAAAACAAATATTATAGTCAATTTCAAACCTCGAATGTTCAGGTATTTGGTGTTCTATTTCGTTTTAATGGGAATTACGTAACAAAAATCACAAAAGGAATCGAATGCCCTACGCTGTTTTTTTTGCTTTTGTTTGTTTTCTGTATAATACTTATTGCTGTATTTAAGTCTAAGACCAGTGCCTTCTCTTTGAATGGGCAATCGGGTATTGAGACAGCACTTAAGCAGAAATTGGAATTTTCCTGTTTGTGATAAGAATCTTGAGTTATGATTGAAGACAATTTCAGCAAGATACAAGTCTAATTTATCATAGGATATCCAAAAGCACGAACACCACACCGAAAACTTATATATAATAGAAGGTACTGGCGAAATGCTGTTAGGCTACAAAACAATTCAGGTTAAAGCGGGAGATTTTTAACCATTCCACAAGGAACGGTTCATTCACTAAAAGTTACTTCAACTATTCCTATTAAAGTTTTATCGGTTCAAGCGCCAGAATTTTTTGGTACCGATAGAGTTTTTATTGAGTGACAAATTGTAGCTCAGCAACGTCACTTCTGTTCATCGATTGAAATGTCATGCTAATAACCGTAAAAGTGCAATTAATAAACTGGCAACCTTATTAACATTGCCCTCAAACGCCCTAAAAACGGCTATTTTGACCGTAGTTATTAACAATTACCCCCCTTTTATTAACAAAATGCCTGTTTTCGGGGGCTACAGCTTGGTTGGTATTACCTTTCGTCTATATTTGGCAACGTGTTTCATAGGGAACATTAAATGTTTAACTTAAAAACTTATAAAAATGAACAAAGCTGAATTAACAGAAGCTATGGCTTCAGGAGCAGGAATTTCTAAAGCTGATGCAAAAAAAGCATTAGATGCATTTATCAACACTACAAGTGCTGCACTTAAAAAAGGTGACAGAGTTGCTTTAGTAGGATTTGGTTCT
>JAESTK010000292.1 GCA_016763645.1 Flavobacteriales bacterium | reverse complement strand
AGATTGATTTTAATCAAATTATAGTTCTGAATATCTCATATACTGAATATGTAGCAGAGTGCTTTCTGCATTAAAAACTGTAATAAGGTGAGAATCATTATGTTTAAAATAATACTATGTACTATAGAAGGTTTATCATTGTCTTCATGTTGTTTAAGTAAGTCAGATAGACAATTACTAAACCAAGCTGTTGAAAATGCAAGCGAGGCAAAACTGTGGTCTGAGGCTGCAGTTATTGAGGCTAGTAGGGCAGCAGAAAAATCAGAAAGGATTTTTAAACAATTACATAAGAAATGAATATTTTCGAAGATGATTATAGAAATCTTTATTTTTATTATATCAATACTCGTCTCTTTGAATAGCTTTGCGCAACATAATTTTCAATCTCGTGTAATAGGAGAAATCTTAATTCACAATGTGGCAGAAGAGGAAACTCTCTATGACATTGCACGAGATTATGATGTTGGTATTGAAGAATTGATTTATGCAAATTTAAGCGTTAATCCATGGTTGCCTGGTGTAGGTGTTCCTATTACACTTCCAACCATGCATATTCTGCCTCATGCAAAATGCGAAGGTATTATTATAAATAAAGCTGAATTGAGGTTATATTATTTTACTAATCATTCTATGCATTGTGACCCTAAATATATTTTAACATTTCCAATCAGTATAGGAGGGGCTCAGCATAGTACGCCTATTGGCACCACCTATATTACTAAAAAGAAAAAAAACCCTTTCTGGATACCTCCGGCTTCGATAAAAGCAAAAAAACCTTATCTACCAAAATTAGTTTTATCAGGAGATAGCAATCCTCTAGGACAATATGCCATTTATTTAGGATGGCCTCAGATTCTAATTCATGGCACTAATAAACCATGGGGGATTGGTACTCATAATACTCATGGTTGTATTAGTATGTATCCAGAAGATATTAAAATTCTATTTGAAAAAGTTAAGATTGGTACAATGGTTAAGGTAATTGATCAACAGATTAAAACAGCTTGGCATAAAAATAAACTATATATAGAGCTTTCTCCGACTCAAGAACAAAAATTGCAACTTGATTCAAGTGGTAAGGTCAAAAAGTCTTCTTATACTGATAAGATAAAAGACAGAATACTTAATCAATATAAAAATGTTCATAAACTTAAACTTAATTCTGCTATTCAGCGTTTTCAAGGTATGCCTATTGAATTAAATTAGTATTATTTGATATAAATCAAAGATTTATTATAACACTACTAATACAATATAAATATTAAGCTTTTGTAGCCTAAAACTAAAATAAACATTAAGCTTTGGTGGCTTAAAAACTAAGATAAATATTCTATATTTAATTAGAGGTTATATGAGTTTGATGATAAGTTCTACTGCATTTAAAAACGATGATTTAATACCTATAAAATATACTTGTGATGGAAAGAATGTCTCACCACCTATAGAGTGGAAAAATTCTCCAAGTGATACTAAACTATTTGTTTTAATTGTTGAAGATCCAGACTCTCAATTTTGCACTTGGAATCATTGGATTATATATAATATTCCTAATAATGTTAATAAGTTAAGAGAGGGCGTGGTAACATTACCAGAAAATACAACAGTAGAACAAAATAGTTGGGGTGAAGAAAAGTATGTTGGCCCTTGTTCTTCTAGAAAAGAGCATAGATATTTTTTTAAATTATTTGCATTAAATCAATTGTTAGTAACAAAAAGTAAAATTTCTAGCATTAATATAAAGCAATTAATGAAACCCTATATCATAGATGAAGCAGTATTAATAGGAAGATATCAATGTAAGTCTATATAATAGTATTATTAAAGTCATATACTATTCCTAGAAATATGACTTTTAACAATTTATTCCGATAGATATTGACATTGATTAACAATTAGTAATAATTAGTTTTGAAGTGAATAGTTCAAATAGATTGTAATATTTAATATTTTGTTGCTGGAGGGATTGTATATTTTTATGGTTTGTCATTTTAATGCAGAAGTCAATATATTGATTGGTAAGAAAATGCGTAGCCTTAGACGTAGTTTAAATCTTTCTCAGTCAGCGCTTGGAAACAAGATAGGCGTTAGTTTTCAGCAAGTTCAAAAATATGAAAAAGGCATTAATAGTATTTCTGCTTCTACACTATATGGTATTGCTATTCATCTAAATACTCCAATCACTTATTTTTTTGAACGCCCCACTGAAAATAATTTAATAAAAGATTGTCTATACATTGAAGAAGATAAACAAGCATTTAGATATGAAATGGAGACTCCCGAAGAACAACTCATCGCATCATTTAATCAAATCACAGACAAAAGCAATCAAGAAAAAATTCTTAAATTTTTAAAAGCAGTGGTTAAATAAGAGCGGTACTGTCGTATCTGTAAATGAGAGTTACAAAATTGTTTGAGATGTACATATCTTTAGCATTAATCAACTAGTTAACTGAATTATTGGAATATAGTTTTGTTATTTTGATTGTCTCTTTTTTTACGAATATAAAAGTCTATCTTTGTGTTATACTGATCCACAGCTATATCTAGCACCCCACCAGATAGCTTGAAATTTAATATATGTTTCATCCTTCACTACGAATTATGTACTTTATTTTTACGCTGACTAAATCTTATTCTCCGCTTGATAACTTAAAAAAACTTAAACTGCATGTGTAAACAAAGAATTATGCTATTAGGATTTTAACAAATTCTTGAAATATTTTGATAACTTTAGATCAATTTTAAACATTATAAATTTTCATATTTAAAAAACATTAGTTGATATAAATCAAATCTTCATCTCAGAATATCAGTTATATTATCGATTATTAATTGAAATACAAATGTTTATTCGATTAAAAAATACTAGGTGTTTTCAGGAGGAAATGATGAATAAAAACTATAGTTTATATGCAGGTATGCTAGAACGCTTACAAAGAGAGTCTATTATAGATGAACCTAATATTAATATTGTATTTGAAGAAGATGGTTTCATAAGATTGAGAGGTGAAGTCAAAAACGTTTCTAAAAAATACTTAGTTGAGAATGTTATAAGAGAAATCACATCAGTTAGATGGATTATGAATGAGATACAAATAATATCCGATAGATAGCCTTGTTTTTAGAAGGAAATATTATTAAATAATAATAGACAATAATTAAAATAAGAAGAGGAATAATCATGAAAATCAATAAAAATATCCCCTTGCCTAGAGATCGATATAAACATAATAAAAACGAATTATATATGAATAGCGTTATGCTTAGTCATTTTAAAACAATACTTACTGACTGGAAAGAAGATTTGGTTAAAGAGTCATCAAATATTCAAAACTCTATAGAAAGTCTCACAGGAAAACAGCCTGATTCTATAGATCTAGGAATAATAGAAGAGTTACATACTATAGAATATTTGATAGCTAAACGTGACTTGGGTTTAAGGATAGAAATAGATAAGGCAATTAATAGAATAGATAATCATAGTTATGGTTACTGCGAAAAAACAAAACAAAAAATTGGTGTAGATAGGCTAGAAGCTTGGCCTCTAGCTACAACAGCTATTATTACTTAAAAAAAGTAATATTTTATATTTTGATTTAGGAAAATTAATCATGAAAAAAATTAAAAGAAAGATAAAAAAAAACATCTCTAGTTTTTTAATAGTGTTAAGTTCAATAATCCTATCGACTACTTTTTGCTACACGGCATTAGCTAAAAATAATCCTTCTAACCAGACTTTATACACTAAAGTTATGGAGAAATTAAAATTTGAACCTAGTCTAGAGGAATCTAATATCACTATTGCACTCAAAAATAATGGCATAGTTGTACTAGGTGGTAAGGTGGGGAGTTATACAGAAAAACTTTTAGCTGAGATAGCAGTAGAAAAAATTACAACAGTGAAAGGTGTAGCTAATGAAATAGAAGTAGAATTACAACTTAGTGATCAAAGAAGTGATGTAGATATTGTAGAAGCTGCATTAAATGCCTTAAAAAAGAGCGTTAATGTTCCTCACAAGAAAATTAAAATAGCTGTTGATAACGGTTGGGTAACTCTTTCAGGAGAGGTTGATTATAATTATCAGAGAGAATATGCAATGGATGTCATTGAAGACCTATATGGAGTAGTTACTATTATTAATGCTATCACATTGAAGCCTATTATTACTCCCTCTGCTGTTAAAGAAAAAATTACCAAAGAATTTGAACGAAATGCTCGAATCGATGCAAATAATATTCAAGTTTTGGTAGATGGAAACAAAGTAATTTTAATAGGGAATGTTAAAAACTTTGATGAATATAGAGAAGCGATACTAACTGCTTGGTCTATACCTGGTATAATCAACGTAGAGGAACAATTATCCATAGATTGGTAGTTTATTAAGAATACAAGAATTGAGGTTATTATGACATTTTTAATAGAATCTAATGCTTTTAAGAATAATGGATTCATACCTATAATACATACAATTTATGGAACTAATATTTCTCCTCTTATTGAATGGAAGGATGCTCCTTGTGATACCAAATGTTTTGTTTTAATTATGGAAGATTGTAACTCTTGGTGTTATTGGATTATATATAATATTCCTAATCATATTAATAAACTAAGAGAAGGTATAAAAACCTTACCTACTCCAGCGATATTTGGAATAAATAGTTGGGAGGAGCAAAATTATTGTGGTCCTTGTATCCCTAAAGGAATACAGAAATATTTTTTTAAATTATTTGCCTTAAATACACAGATTAAGAAAAAAGATAAGGTTAATAGTTTTAATATAGAGCGATTAATAAAGCCCTATATCATAGATGAAACGGTATTAGTGGGACTATATGAAGAGAAGATTATATAATTAAAGATAACTCTTATTCGTATGAGTGATTTATCTATAATGCGTGGAAAATAAGTATTTTATTATGTTTGGGTAGAAGAAATATGGCAGTAAATAAATATTACGAAATAGTTGGTGTTTTTCATTCTATTGTAGACCTTAATCAAGCCGTTGATGAATTATTTTATCATGGAGTTAATCAGTCATATTTGAGTGCCCTCGCAAATAAAAACACAATAGAACAAAAGCTTGGGAAACATTATTCTAAAGTAAAACATCTATCTGATAATGAAAATACTCCTAGAGTAGCTTTTCAAGCTGAAGAAAATATTGCGCTAGCAGAAGGAGCGGTCATAGGGATATTAATTTACATTGGAGTTTTAATTACTGGTGGAGTAATTATTATTAAAGGTGGAAATTTCTACCATGCACTGAGGGTATCGGTTGTAGCCGCTGTAACAGCCACTATAATTGGAGTATTAATGGCAAGAATTATTAGTAGACATCACAAAAGATACTTAGATTACCAATTTAAAAAGGGGGATTGCTATTGTGGGTACAATTAAGGAATAAAGCTCAAAAAAACATAGTTACAAAGGTTTTCAAAAATCATCATGCTTCAAATATTCATCTGAGAAAATTTATTCTATAAAAAATAGAAAAGTATTGTTGATTTATATCAAATTGAAATATGCATATATTATATAATATATATGGTAACCAAGACTAATACAAAAATCACAATTATTATTTTGCTAACAGCTCATACGTATACTTTGAATAAACCCTCACTACGACGATTGTAATAAAAGTAGCGCTGCATATGATTAAATTTTGTCTATATAGATTGATCTATATAATTATTAGAGAATATTATGAATGATAATAGGTTACATACAAAGATTATAAATAAATTAAATTCTGAACCTACTCTCAGTCATACCCAAATAACTATTTCCATAAAAAAAAATGAAATAGTTTTGAAGGGTAAAGTTGGCACTTATTGCGAGGAAGCACTAGCAAACGCAGTTGTAAAAAGAGTTGAAACAGAGAAAGCTATTAATAATAAATTAAAAGTAGTTCCATTTCTGTTTTACAAAAGAAGTGATGTAGAGATTGAGAAAGCAGCAATACATGCATTGCATTGGGCATTTTTAATACCAGAAGAAGAAATTAAAATCATGGTAGAAGAAGGTCATATAACGATTTATGGTAATGTTAAACATAACGAGCAGAAACAACGTGCAAAAGAAGCCATTAAAGACTTGTTTGGAATTATTGCTATTCATAACCATATTAAGGTACAGCGTTTCCCTAAAATATAATACAACACAAATACTTAAAGAGTATGAGCATGAACTATAAAGAAGAATGTAAAAGATTTTTATAGAGCTTAAGAGGTTAAAGATATAGTTTAAGCATCACCAAGTGTTCATGCTGTAATAAGATTAAGATAAATCAGTTAGTAATATTAATAAACTTAATTCTCAGGAGATATCTGATGGTACGATTTTTTTTAATAGTAGGATTAGTATTATTTATACTAATTGCGATTTATAAGTATATATGGATATACAATCCTAACTTAAATGAAGAATATATGTTTTCTGTAAATCAAGAAAACAACCAATTAAATAATAATTTATGATTAGTTGAGTTAATTTATCTTATTTGCAGATTAGCGTTCAGAAATTACTTTTAAGTAAAAGAGAGCTCTTTTTTGCTATTTAATTTGATGTTTATCAAATATCTATTATCAAAACTTCTATATACTTAAATTTAATATTACTTATCGCTTAAATTTAATAAGAAATATTCATAGAATTATAATGTAGCAATCAATTTAATTAATGGAGAATATTATGTTATCAAATAGTAGTTTATATACAAATGTCATGGAAAAATTAAGGTTTGAACCTAGCATAAATGACTCTAGGATCACAGTTGCAATTAAAAGTGGTTGTATAGTGGTGTTGGGGGGCAAAGTAGGTAGTTATAGCGAAAAGCTTCTAGCTGAAACAGCAGTAGAAAAAATTGCATCAGTGCAAGGCGTCGCTAATGAACTAGAAGTTGATTTTTCAGTTATTTATAAAAGAGATGATGTAGATATTGTTAAAGCAGCTTTAAATGCTTTAAAGTGGAGCTTTCTTGTGCCTCATGACCAAATCAAAGTAGCTGTAACAAGTGGACATATAACACTCACTGGAGAAGTTCAATATAATTACCAAAAAGAACGTGCGAAAAATCTTATACAAGATTTATATGGAGTAGTTTTGCTTACCAATAATATAAAAATTAAACCTAGTGTTACTCCTTTTGAAGTTAAAGAAAAAATCATCAAAGAGTTTGAACGTAATGCTCGTATTGATGCAAATAATATTCAAATAGAAGTTGCTGGTAGTCAAGTGACCTTAAAAGGTAGCGTTAAAAACTTTAACGAGAATGGAGAAGCTGTCACTGCAGCTTGGTCAGTACCTGGTGTTACTCGTGTGATTAATGAGTTAAAAATAAGTTGTTAAAACTTTAATTTAGGATAATTAATTATGATTATAAAACAAACAAAAATAGGTAAAACGATTTATTATTTTTTATTAACACTAGTCTTCGTAACAGGTGTAAATGCGGTTTGTTCCGCAATGGGAATGAAGCATTCAAATATTTCATATACAGAGGTTATGACTATATTAAATATTGAACCATCTTTAGATGAATCTAATATTACTGTGGCAATTAAAGACAATGGTATAGTAGTGTTAGGTGGTAAAGTAGAAAGCTATGCTGAAAAATGCTTAGCTGAAGAAGCTGTAGAAAAAATTGTATCAGTAAAGGGTGTGGCTAATGAAATAGAGGTAGAATTATTATATAGCTATAAAAAAAATGATGTAGAGATTATAGAAATGGCTTTGAGCACTTTAAAATGGCAAGTTTTTATTCCTCATGAAAGAATTAAAATAGCTGTAGCAAATGGTTATGTAACTCTTACTGGAGATGTTGACTTCGGTTATCAGAAAAAGCGTGCTGAGTATGCTATAAAGGATTTATATGGGGTAATTTCGGTGACTAACAATATTACTATCAAAGCTACTATTTCTTAATCTCAAGTTAAAGCAAAAATTACTAAAGAACTTGAACGCAATGCTCTAATCGATGCTAGTAAGATTTAAATAGAAAGTGATGGCAGTTAAATAATGATAAAGGTTGTATTAAAAACTTTATCGAGAGAAAAGGTTATTATGCTTTTTATCATAGAAACTGCCTCTTTAGTAAGTCTATAGCTACAAAGATCTGGATCTAATTTTATTTTTGAATAATTGGTATCCTTATTTTTGTAGGTCTAATTACTTTTGATACTCAACGACTTAAAGCCTTACATAATGTATATAATTGGAGCATTAACCTTATATCAATATTTTTATGCACTTACTTCAATGAGTTAAAAAAAGAAGAGAAAGGTCATTTTATGAATAGACAGGAAAAACAATTAAATCAATATCTTCAACCATTAGCAGGTGTATCAGATGATTATAATTCTATATTAGAAGCTACTCAAGAGACTGAGCATGTTTTTATAGGAGGGGCTACTCATGGTACTCATGAATTTTACTCCATCAGGGCTGATATAACTAAACGACTAATCTTAGAAAAAGGTTTTAATGCAATAGCCATTGAAGGAGATTGGCCTGATGCATACCGGATTAATCAATATGTTAAAGGTGATAAAACTATAAAAAGCGCCCTTGATGCACTTGATAGATTTAAAAAATTTCCTACTTGGATGTGGCGTAATGAAGTAATTGTTGAGTTTATTGATTGGTTACATCATCATAATTCTAAATTATCATTTGATAAGAAAGTAGGATTTTATGGTTTAGATCTTTATAGTCTCAATGCTTCTGTTGAGATAATAATAAAATATCTTGAAGAAAATGATATAAATGCTGCAAAAAAAGCGAAGCAAAGATATGCATGCTTTGATCCTTTTAAAGAAGAATTAAAAAGTTATGGCTATGCTACAATTCTTGGTATAACTAGATCTTGTGAGGATGAAGTAATAGCACAACTGGTAGAACTTACTAGCAATTCTTATCAATATATAAAAGAAAATGGCTCTAATGAAGATGAGTATTTTTATATTCAACAAAACACTCGTTTAGTTAAAAATGCGGAGAAATATTATCGTTCAATGTTTAATGATAAAACTTTTTCATGGAATGTACGCGATAAACATATGATTGAAATATTAGATCAGATTGCTAAACATTTGGGTGCTAAGCTACATAAAAAAGCCCAAATTGTTACTTGGGCTCATAACTCTCATGTAGGTGATGCTAGAGCTACTGAAGTAAGAATTAAGGGACAATTAAATATGGGACAATTAGCTAAAGAACAATACCCTAATAAAGTGCTTTTAATTGGTTTCTTAACTAACACTGGATCTGTTATAGCTGCTTCTGGGTGGAATTACGCTGCTGAGCCTAAAACTGTACTTTCCGCAATTAATTATAGTTATGAATATTTTTTTCATCATTTAAATCCTTCTAACTTTTTATTAAACTTCAAAACTCAACCTCAAATTAAAACTCTTATTCCAAGTGAATTATTAGAAAGATCGATAGGAGTTATTTATTTACCAGAAACTGAACGAGAGAGTCATTATATTCATGCTAATTTAGTTAAGCAATTTGATATAGTTATTTATATTGATAAAACTTCAGCTATTAGGCCTCTTGAGAAAAGCGCTATTTTGCATAGCGGAGAAGTATTTGAGACTTTTCCTTTTGGAGTATAAAAATGTTTAAAAAAGAATAATATATTTATATTTACTATAATCATAAATTAGATCATTACAATTGAATCGTTAGTATATCTATTGATCTTAAATATGAGGGTGTGAGGGTGATTTTATAATTCAATGCCAATCCAGGGATCTTTTACGAGATGATTTAATCTAATAAAAATATCCTTTATATTACATTTATTTAAAATTGACTCTGGATGGTCTAATTCTTCCCAGCTCAATGGCGTTGCAATAGAAGCACACTTTCCAACTATGATAGAAAAAGGAGTTATTACTGATTGGGCGTGACTATTATGCATGATATCAATATATACCAATTGTATTCGTTTATTCTTTCTGACATTTATTGAAAACTCCGTAGGATATTCATTCATAATAATAGCTACTAACTTAAATAACATGTCTTTGATTGTGATGTAATTATCACCTTGTTTAACCTTACTTATTACAATCAGTCCATTGCCACCAGTTGTCATAACATGTGGTTTATAACTTTTGATTTCTAATTGTGTTCTAAGCAATTTAGCCGCTTTACAAACTAAATTAAATGATGTGTTTTCAGGAGGAATAATTCCAATAGTGAATAAGTCTGGGGCTTTTGAGTCTTCTATTTTACTTAAACACCTCAACATTGAAATCATATTATAATTAGCTAAATAAATCAAACTAGCTTTATCTTGACATAAAAGATGCTCTATATAAACTCCATATTTATTTTTTAAAGAGACTGTTTCAAACCATGATGGAAGACTATTAAATGCATGTTGACGATAAAAACCTTTTTGATCTACACCTTCAGGGAAGCATTGAATAGTAATGGGACGATTTTTAACATAAGGCAAAAGGTAATCAGCCACTTTTATATAATAATTTATTAAATCCATTTTAGTTAGATTTATCTTAGGAAATAATATTTTATTAGCGTGGGTTATATTAATTACCTTATCTTCAATATTAATTTTATGCATTCCATCCTCTATATCTTCATCAAAGTTTTCGAGCTACTTTTAAAGATTACTTAACTGCCCTCAACCACTACTTGAATATGATTTGTAGTAATATTTATAATATTTTACTCTTTAATATACTTCACAAGTTCAGTTAAATGATTAAATTTAAATAAAAATCCATTTGTGATTAAGACTTCTGGTGCTGCATTCTGTCCTTTTATTAGAAGCTCTTGTCCCATTTTCCTTAAAAATAATTTTATTATAATAGCTGGTATTTTAAGAAAGTAAGGCTTATTCAGAGACTTACTTAGTTCAGAGTAAAACTCATCTTGTGTTGTTATTTCTGGTGCAACCATATTTATTGGTCCTAAGAGTCTTTTTGTGATAATAAAATCAATAGCGCGTATTAAATCTTCAATTACAATCCATGCAAAAGGTTGTTGGCCATTGCCTAATCGTGCAGCTAATCCAAATTTAGCAGGAGCTAATAATTTGTTTAATGCACCACCATTTTTGCCTAATATTACTGCAAAACGAAGCAAGGTATAATCTATATTACAGTCTTTTAGTTTTTTTACTTCTTCTTCCCAGGCAAACGCAATTTTAGACAAAAAGTCATCATGTGGTTGAATTATTGTGTTTTCAGTATTAGATAATCTGGTTTTTTTATCATAAAGTCCATAAATGCTTATAGCGCTTGCATTTAAAAAATGAAGTTCTTTATTTATTGCCTTAGAACACCAGTCAACCAATGTTTTCGTTGTTTCCACCCTACTATTTAAAATATTAATTTTAGTTTTGGTAGACCAAAATAGATGATTTATTGTCTCTCCGGCTAAATTAATAATAACATCAAAATCTTGAGCATTATATGAATTAAGTTCTTGCCAAGTGATATAGTGAATAGCATTTGAATCAAGCGAAGGAAAAATATTCTTTATTTTTATTTTATCTCTTCCTAAGGCATATATATTGTGATGTTCTTTAAGGTGATTAGCTAAATTTTGACCAACAAATCCAGTGGCCCCAGAAATAAGTATATTCATAATATTTTCCACTCATTATATTAATCTCAAGATTAAAATTGATAGTCACTTTCGATATTATTATCTACTGTGATCTATTTTAATCTTTTATTTTACCAACATTAGGTTCTTTTTTTGTAATTTGTATAGATAAAACGCCATCTTAAAAAAAGCATTTATGTTTTTATACTTACGGGAGTTAGGAAGAGTTAATTTTCTTTCAAAGGATCCGTATGACCCTGCAATAGAATAATAATTTCGATTATTGTACTCTTCTTTGTTTTTTCTTTTTCCTTATTATTGTAGTAATATTATGTTTAGCAATTGAGATATCAACATTGTTTTCCGTAAGCCCTGGAATATCAGTATCGGATATAGTCATGAGGGATAAACTTTTTGTTTTCATTCTACAATCTCCAAAAAAGTTAAATATTTTTTATTCATTATTTTTAAAAGTTAGTTTTATAAACATATATTATATATTTATATTTCAATTTGATATAAATCAACAATTCTTTTTTTATCTTTTGATAAGTATATTTTCTGTATGGGAGGGTACTATTGAAATCTTTAATGCACATCATTACTCAGAATTTAAGTGGATAAAAAGCTATATTGAGTGGTTTAATATAATATAGACAAAGTTATTTTACTATAGGTAGATCATTCCAATTAGTAGTAAAAGCAGGAGAACATTTTTGGCTAAGTGTATGCCAGGATCTCTCAACACCTTGAGCTGCAATAAATACAGTATCTTTGCCCATGATGTTATTGAGAGAATCAAGTGTGCCCATTAGTTTATCTGAGCGTTTATAATTAGTTTTCGCAAATAATTGCATT
>JAESTK010000085.1 GCA_016763645.1 Flavobacteriales bacterium | reverse complement strand
TCAATTTCTTGAACGCTTCAATAATTAATTCATCTTCTTTGATTTCAGTACTCCCCGCAACAAAGCAAAAAGAATCGCCCACAAATTCTTTTACCTTATCCAATTCGCGTAAGTTTACTAAACGATCTATCACGCAATCGTACCTTAAATTTCCACAAACTGAGGCATTTTTATAACCGAAATTCTCTTTTAGTAAATCACACCCTTTTTGATCGTAACAAAAAACATGTTCGAAGCCTGTAAAAATTGGAGCATAAAAAGAATGAGAAGATTTCCAAAAAAAAGAAGATTCTTCTCGCCCATGAAACGAAACAAAATATCGTTCCACACCTTGTTTATCCATTTCATTTAAATAGTTACCCCATAGGTCAGATGCCAAAATAAAGTGTTTATCTGGTTTCACTAAATCAATAAATTTTTTGGCATTACTAGATGTGTCAAGCGGCAACATCAATCGAATAGCATCATCAATAGGCAAATTTGCTTGGTCGTACCCTGACGGTGATTCAAACGTAAACACGAATTGGTAATTTGGATATGTTGCGCAAAATTCTCTCACAAATTTTCGACACTCTTGGTATTCGCCAATTGAAGGCGCATGAAACCACACTCGTTTTCTTTTATTATCTATCTGTTTTTCAAGTTTATTGTACCAATTTCTACGACCAGTAATGTATTGTTTTGCTTTCCAATGAAACGGAGACACCAGAAGAATTAACATATAATAAACTCTTACCCCGATATTGTACATATATTTAAGTAGTATATTCACGCGGTCAAAATTAACAATTATTAAAACAATTTTAATATACCGGACCAAAGGAATTGGCGATGTAATCTTAAGTTTTTACGGGTTGCAAAAACTGGTAAAAACCGATTGCGACATATTCTATATTAGTTATGGTCCTTCGTTACAATTGGTTAAACATGAATTTCCGAAAGTCAACTGTATCGATATTGGAGGATTGTCTTTGTTTGAAACTGTCCGCAAGATTTCGGAAAGTGTAGATAATATTTCTGGCTTTATAGATCTGCAGAAAAACAGCCGGTCTATAGCCGTAAAGTATTTGCTACGTCTTAAACATCGTTTTACCTTTTTTTCTTATCGAAAACACAGTTTTGATAAAAGGTTGGCAGTTCTCAAAGCACGAACAGCTAAAAGAATTTCGAATTCTGAAATTGATTGGCCTAATTTGCCAACGGTTAAATTGCTAATGCAAAATTCATTTTTAGAGTGTATCGAAACGCTTTCGTTGTCGCAGAACGAAGCTGCTCAAACACAAGCTTCGGAAAACAACCCTTCTACTACTATCGCCATTGCTGCTGGAGCTTCTCATCAAGTGAAAACAATTCCTGCAGAAATTGTTTTTGAAATTATATCATCATTAAGCACTCAAATTTCTGGTTTAAAAGTGATTCTTTTAGGTGATAAAAATGACAAAACCCTAAACGATATAATTGAAACCCAATTAAAAGAAACGGTCGAGGTACTCAATTTAACAGGAGCCATTAGCTTGGACAAAATCCCTGAACTATTGGCTTCGGTGAAGTGCCTTATTTCTTCGGATAGTGCGATTCTACATTTAGCGAATTTTCATGGAATACATAGCGTTAGCTTGTTCGGCCCAACTATTGAGTCGCTTGGCTACGGGACCAGCTCTAAGCTAAACACACCTTTTTCAAGTCCGATTTCGTGCCGGCCATGTAGCCGAAATGGGGATAAAGATTGTAGGTTTGATGATAAGAAGTGCTTTTCTGGAATTGATAAAGAAGAAGTTGTAAAGCGAATATTGGCATATACTTGAGAATAAGGCAGCATCATCCAACCAAATCCGCTTTTATCCGTTATATACTTTATGTATCGACTATTGATTGTGATTCTATTCTCTCCAAGCTTTAGTGTCATTGCTCAATCAAATTACACTTATCAGATTAATTTTCTTGACACTCTCTTTTCTGGCTATGAATTAAACGAGACTCCATCTGGAGATCTAATTATTGGCGGTGAGTATGGATTCACAAATCAAACTATTCAAGAAGATTTACTCCTTACAAGAATATCTGCCAATGGAACAATAATTTGGAGTAAAAAGTACAGTAGTGGGGGGTGGGATTTATTGTACGAATCAGAAATAAAATCTTCAGCAAAAGGATCATACATTGTTGGAACCTCTGGTGGAGTAGTAGGGGCTATAAATAACTCACCTGATATCTTAGTATACCACATTGACAATTCAGGTAATCTAATTTGGGCAAAGCGACTTGGGCAAACACAAAGTGATCGTGGTTACTCAGTTCATATTAAAGGCAATGGTAATGTAATCGTAATGGGCCTCATTACATACAATTGGGTGTCAGATGGACAATGTGTAATAGCTGAATTGGATACTAATGGTAATTTACTATGGGATAAAGTTTACTCTAATACTGATGGTTCAGCAATAATTCCAAAAAGGATGATCGCATCAAGGGACGGAGGCTACTTTATCGCTGGTTATTTTGCAGAAAACCCTCCTTTCACACGAAGTGGCGCACTGATTAAAATTGATTCTATAGGAGACATTAGTTGGGCGAAAAAATATGACAAGGAGAATTTAGGTATTATTTATGATATAGTTGAATTAAATGATCGAAACATTGTACTTCTTGGTAAATCATATTATGAATTTACAACATTAGACTCGATAGATTCACCTACATCGTTAATGAAAATAGATAAGAACGGAACCATTTTAATCTCCAAATATTTGAATTATTCATCTAAAAATGAGCAAGGATTGGAACTAATAACAAACAAGGACAACTCAATAACAGCTCTATTGAGCGTTAAAGACTCTACGTATAACACTCCACTAATTATAAAATTAGACGAATATCTGAATCCCATATACGCCAACCTGTACAATTCCAATTCTGTTCACCCTCAAGATATTTCAGTTTGCTCAAGAGGAGGTTATTATATAAGCACTGGAATAACGCCATATGATGTCGGTGAGGTAAATCTCACGAACCTGATTAAAGTGAAAAGTACAGGCGAAGGAGGTTGTTCCAAACTAAGCGTGTCTGTAAATTTAATTGAAGCACAAATCAGTGAAGATTATAATAACATTAGTTCTGAAAGTAATACTATTCAAATAATGGATGCCGAAATTTTTGTAACACCATTAGAAATAGCACATTCTATAAACTGTTTAGATTCTTGTTCGGTACCTTCAATTGATTCTATCTTGGGAAGCATTAATGTTTGCCCTAATACTAACTCCTTATATTCCGTTTCTGAACAGGCAGACAACTATTGCTGGATTTTAAATGATTCACTTCTGTCATATTCTACTAATGCGTATCAACAAGTAAGCATTGAACTAGACACACTCAAATTAGATGTTATAGCATCAAATTCTTGCGGTATCTCTAATACTAATTCCAAATTAATCTTTCCTCAAGTATTAAATCCAGTGATTAGCAAACTTGATAATAACTGCGCTACATCTGAAGTTGGTTATGCTGGATATTTAGGGGATGATTTCAAAAATTTGAGATGGCAAATCAATCCCGTCCTAAATAAATTTGAAGACAACCCTAGAGTGTTGATTTCTCTGTAAGTCTGTTCTAAAATTCATCAATATTCAAAAAGCACCCCCTGTAT
>JAESTK010000084.1 GCA_016763645.1 Flavobacteriales bacterium | reverse complement strand
TTTACCGAATCAAATTTATCGATAAGGTCGAACGCATTTTCGTTGGGCATTTCAACATCTAAAAAAACAAGTTGAGGCTCTACCTTATTTATTAGCTCAAAACCTTCGGCAGCTGAAGCGGCTTTTCCTAAAATTTCTACAGCTGGCACATAACTTTTCAGAATGTTCGCCAGTGATTCTCTTGCGCCTTCTTCATCATCTATAATTACTGCTGTGGTTTTCATAAGTTTAATTTTCGGTAAGTATGTAAATTTCTATTTGGGTGCCAGTGGCGTTGCTTTCTTTGTCGGATAAGTCGGTAATTGTAACGTTAGTTTTTTGTCCTTGCGCCTCGTTTAGCAAGTTTAACCGTTCTTTAGTTATCGACATACCAGACGAAGTATGTCTTTTGTTTTTCGATTTATTAATTTCTGCCGAACGTTTTCTTCCCACACCATCGTCTGTAATTGTGCATTTAATAAAATCGTTTTCCCGCGTTAATTTTACATTAATGGTGCCTTTTCCTTCTTTATGATTGATACCATGAATTATTGCATTTTCTACATACGGTTGAATTAACATGGCAGGAATTTCATCGTAATTCTGGTCTATCGATTTATCAATATCGAAACTGTAGTCTAGTTTATTTTTAAACCGTAAACTTTCTAGTGAAAGGTAAAGTTCGAGTGTTTCCATCTCGTTTTTAACGGTAATGGCTGGCGTTTTTGAATTGTCTAAAATTTTTCGCATCAGTTTCGAAAATTTTGACAGATAACGTAGTGCCGATTCTGTTTCGTTGAGTGTAATATAGTGTTGAATCGAGCTCATTGTATTAAACATAAAATGAGGATTCATCTGCGCTCGAAGTGTCTGTAACTCTGCCGAAGCAATTTTTTTATCGATTGCAGATTTTGCTCTTTCTCTTTCTTTAATATTTCTAATCCACAAATAAAGAACGCTACTAGAAATAACAATAATTACCGAAATAAAGGTTAGCAAAAACCACCATGTTTCCCAAAAAGGAGGAGTAATTGTAAACTGAAGCGAAGCTTGGTTCTCGCTCCAAATGCCGTTTTTGTTCATTGAACTTACCACGAATTTGTATTCGCCAGGAGGCAAGGTTGTGTATTGAACAGAGTTGTTATTCGTAAAAGTCCACGTATTATCTATGCCCCACATTTTGTATTTGTACTGTATGCTTTCGGGGTTTTTATATGAAAACCCGATGAAATTAATGTTCAAAAAATTCTGACTGTAAGGCAATACATACGCTTTTAGAATAGCGGTATCTCGATTCATTATCCGTAAATTGCTAAAGTAAATTGTTGGAGGAATAGAATCGTATATCGAAGACTGTGTGCTAATAATTCGTAATTCGTAGGCAGACGAAGTATCTGAAATCCCAGTAGTTTCTATACCCAGAACTTGATTGTTGGTGCCAGTATCGGAAAAAAGTTGGGGTGCAGAATACTTTACCGTTTGTTGCTCGGGAAGGTAAAAAACACCTTTGTTTAAAGTTCCAACCCAAATGTTATTCGAAAAATCTTCGTTAATCGATGTAACACTGTTTGCGCCCAAATAGGCGATAGCATTTTTCGATGAAATAGCATTGTCGGGATAACAGATTACACCTCCATTGTACAAGCCAATCCAAATTTTGTCTTTAGAGTCTTGAAAAATTGATGTGATATTTTTCTCCACAAAAATACGATTCAACACATGATTTCTATCGAAATGAATGAGCTCAAAATCTTTAGCGAACAAAAAAGTGCCATCGTTTAAAACCAAAAACGAACTTTTGGTACCAACGCCTTTTTGTGTTAGCGGAATTTTAACCGTTTCGTTTTTAAACAACACATATAACTGATTACTTTTTTGTGGATCTTTTCCTGTTCCGGTTATAAAGTTGCTATTTTTTAACTCTTTAACAAAGTACCCACACCCTGTAGGGAGATCTACTTCTGTTGCTTTTTTACGATCTATTTTTAATAAACTTCCGTTGATTATTGTTGACACCCAAAATGTATGTCGCGATTCGAAAACCATTTGGTTTGTAAGAGCTATTTGAAGTTTATCTTGTGTTCCCGTTTCAATTTTTTTGAGTCGTATACCATCAAAATCGTAAATATTTCCATTAGATGAGTACACCCAAATCATGCCTCTGGAATCTAAAAACAAACCTGTAAGGCTAGAGTCGTTTATCTCATAAGTCGAAAAGCTTAAACCTTGAAAGGCACAAAGGTGCTTGTCAGTAGTAACCCAAACCTCGCCATTGGGGGTTACCTCTATATCGTAAACATTGTTTGACCCCAGGCCATTTTCTGTTGTTAATTGTTCGAAAAGAGGTTGTTGAGCATAGCAAACGCTGGAAAAAAATAAAATAAATATGGTACTTATTTTTGCTCTCAACCCAGTAAAGAATTTGAAGCTAGGTAAAATTTTTGATTAGAATTAACAATTCTAATTATTGGAAGGGGGGAGATTCCAATTTAATGGAGCGTTTATCTAGTTTAGTGGTAAACTTGGTTTTTGGCAAGTTTTGCTTAACTTAATGACATTGATAGCACGGCAGGGAGTTTAAGAGGGGCGAAGCCCTTCGGAAACTGCCGAGCGTAGCCTACATTTTAGTTTTTAATATACTCATATACTTTACTTCCTTCTCTTATAGAACCAGAATATATTCGCAAAGTAGTACTGTCAAGGTATGCTATTTTATGAACTTTTATAACTATTGAATCACCTTGAGTCAAGGGAATTGAGCAATCGAAACGACCAAAACATAATTCACCCAATGGGTCCGAAATAAACCAACGTTTTGCTGAATCGACTATTGAGAGTATATTCCCATCTAGGTCACATCTATATTTTGTATAACAACTGTCACTCAACTCCATTTTGAGCAAGTCATTTGAGCCTGGTTTGAGACGAGTCCAGAGGGAATCATTCTTGATGTAGAGTTTGTTTTCTAGCCATATGCCATCTAAATCTCTTGGGTTATAAACGTTTGATGTGTCTAGCTTTAAATTAATGTCGTTCTCTTCTACGAGATAAACGTCCTCCTTGTCAATAAAATTTTCACGTTCAGAATTGCTTGGCGATTCTTGACAAGAAACAAGGCTTATCAGTATGATATATAAATATTCTTTCATTCGTTATTTGCCCCAACGTCTTGCTATGAAATCGTTTATTTTAATGTTTTATAGCAACTGTAAGCGAAGTTAGTGTTTTTTTATGAGCGACTAATTCTTCTTCGTTAACCCATCCCAACCTTGTGCGGTAATTGGAGTAATTACGCCAGATTCACTTGCCAGATTTACGCCCGATGCTTTATCTACGATATGTCCGATTGGGGTAACTAATGGGTTGTTTTCAAGTTTAGAGTAATCGGATTGTTTAATCGTAAACAAAAGCTCGTAATCTTCGCCTCCACTTAAAGCAGCAATTGATGGTGCGATATTAAAGTCCATACAAGTGTTTACAGTGGTCGAATCTATCGGAATTTTGTTTTCGTAAATCGTGCAACCGACACCCGAAGAATCGCAAATGTGTAGTATTTCGGAAGCTAGACCATCTGAAATGTCAATCATCGAAGTCGGCACAACTCCTACTTCTGCAAATAATCGAATAACATCTGCTCTACATTCAGGTTTTAGCTGTCTTTCTAGTGCATAATCATGACCGTCTAAATCTGGTTGTGCAGTTGGTGCAGCCTCAAAAACTTGTTTTTCTCGTTCTAATAATTGAAGCCCAATATATGCACTTCCTAAATCGCCAGAAACCATTACTAAATCGTTTTCTTGAGCATTGTTTCTGTATGTAATTTTATCAGAATCTGCATATCCAATTGCAGTTACGCTTATCATTAAACCTGATTGTGAAGAAGTTGTGTCGCCACCAACCAAATCTACATTGTAGGTTTTGCAAGCGGCTGCCATTCCTTCGTATAATTCTTCGAGTGCTTCTACCGAGAATTTGCTAGAAACCGCAATAGAAACGGTTACCTGCTCTGGAATTCCGTTCATGGCCAAAATATCCGAAAGGTTTACGACAATTGATTTATAGCCCAAATGTTTTAACGGAGCATACATCAAGTTGAAATGCACATTTTCTACCAGTAAATCTGTAGAAACCAGCACTTGCTTTCCGTTTGCATTTAGTACAGCCGCATCGTCTCCAATTCCGTAGCCGGTCGATTTGTTTTTGTTTTCGAAACCCTTGGTAAGGTGTTTTATTAAGGCAAATTCGCCAAAACTTGACAATTCTGTTCTCGACTCTTTATCTTCTATCATAACACCAAAATTTGCTGCAAAAATAGGAACAAAATTGACATTAATTCACTCTTATTTAGAATGAATCTTAATAAGCCTTGTTTTTGAATGATTTGCGTGGTACTTTTGTAATATCAAAAACTAGGTATTTATGATAAAAGTCTCAGATAATGCAAAAAATCAAGCTATTAAATTGATGGCTGAAGACAATGTGGATGGTTCGTTTATCCGCGTTGGAGTAAAAGGTGGTGGTTGTTCAGGATTGATGTATGAATTAAAGTTCGACAATCAATTGAGTGATGATGATAAGGAAATGGAAGACAACGGAGTTAAGGTGGTTGTTGATAAAAAGAGCGTTTTATATCTTGTGGGAACTGAATTAGATTTCGAAGGCGGTTTAAACGGAAAAGGCTTTATTTTCAAAAACCCAAATGCCAATAGAACCTGTGGTTGTGGCGAAAGTTTCGCGATATGATGAAGATTATAAAGTTAAAAAGGGTTGAAGATTTATAAAGTTTAAACTTTAAGAACATTAGCAAACTTGATAAACTTTACGAACTTGAAAAACTAAAGATGGGAAAGTACACTGAAGACGAATTAGAAAAGGAACTCGAAACACAAGAGTACAAGTATGGCTTTGTTACTGATATAGAAACAGAAAAAGCCCCTATTGGTTTAAGCGAAGATATTATTCGATTAATTTCCTCAAAGAAAAATGAGCCAGAATGGTTGTTAGAATACCGTTTAAAGGCATATAGTGCGTGGCTCAAAATGGAAGAGCCTACGTGGGCGCATGTGAACTACCCGAAAGTTGATTTTCAAGACATTTATTATTATGCTGCACCAAAACCAAAAAAGCAATTAGATAGTTTGGATGAGGTAGATTCAGAATTACTGGAGATGTATGAAAAGCTGGGTATTTCTATTGATGAACAAAAGAAATTATCTAACGTGGCTGTTGATATTGTAATGGACAGCGTTTCAGTAAAAACAACGTTTCAAGACACATTAGCAAAGTTGGGAATTATCTTCGGATCGTTTAGCGAAGCGGTTCAAAAGCATCCAGATTTAGTAAAAAAATACATGGGAACAATAGTTCCTTACACCGATAATTATTATGCTGCGCTGAATGCTGCTGTGTTTACCGATGGATCATTTTGTTATATCCCAAAAGGGGTAAGATGTCCGATGGAATTGTCAACTTATTTCAGAATTAATGAGGCACAAACAGGTCAGTTCGAGCGTACGTTGGTCGTTGCCGATAAAGGAAGTTATTGCAGTTACCTAGAAGGATGTACCGCACCGCAGAGAGACGAAAACCAGCTACACGCTGCAGTTGTTGAGCTAATCGCAATGGACGATGCAGAGATAAAATACTCGACTGTTCAAAACTGGTACCCTGGCGATAAAAACGGAAAAGGGGGCATTTACAACTTCGTTACGAAACGAGGTTTATGCGAGAAAAATGCAAAAATTTCATGGACCCAAGTAGAGACTGGTTCAGCTATAACTTGGAAATACCCAAGTTGTATTTTAAAAGGCGATAATTCGGTTGGAGAGTTTTATTCAGTCGCGGTAACAAATAACTATCAACAAGCAGATACTGGAACCAAAATGTTGCATTTAGGTAAAAACACCAAGAGCACCATTATATCAAAAGGAGTTTCTGCAGGGCATAGCCAAAATAGTTATCGAGGGCTTGTTAAAATCAGTAAGAATGCTACGAACGCTAGAAATTTTTCGCAGTGTGATAGTTTGTTAATGGGTAATAAATGTGGCGCACATACCTTCCCATATATCGAAGTTGATAATAAATCTGCGAAAGTTGAGCACGAAGCAACGACTTCAAAAATTGGAGAAGATCAAATCTTTTATTGTAACCAAAGAGGTATTGACACAGAGTCAGCCATCAAGTTAATTGTTAACGGTTATGCAAAAGATGTATTAAATAAATTACCAATGGAATTTGCGGTAGAAGCACAAAAGCTGCTAGCGATATCATTGGAAGGAAGTGTTGGATAGAAGATAAAGTTATGTTGAGAATTAAAAATTTACACGCATCGGTTGATGGAAATGAAATCCTGAAGGGGTTGAATTTGGAAGTTAAGGCTGGAGAAGTTCACGCGATTATGGGGCCGAATGGTTCAGGGAAAAGCACGCTTGCTTCTGTAATAGCAGGGAAACCGGATTATGAAGTATCAGGTGATGTTACCTTGAATGGAAAAGATTTATTGGATTTAGCTCCTGAAGAAAGAGCGGGGGAAGGTGTTTTTCTTGCTTTTCAATATCCAGTCGAAATTCCAGGAGTTTCGAACGTTAATTTTTTGAAAACAGCCGTTAACGATATACGTGCATATAAGGGCTTGCCACCAATGGCTGCGAAAGACTTCTTGAAAATGCTTAAAGAAAAACAAGCATTAGTAGAATTGGATAAGAAACTAACAAGCCGTTCCGTAAACGAAGGATTTTCCGGAGGTGAGAAAAAACGTAACGAAATTTTCCAAATGGCGATGCTTAATCCCAAATTGGCAATTTTGGATGAAACCGATTCAGGATTGGACATCGATGCTTTGAGAATTGTAGCAAACGGGGTGAATAAATTAAAATCTGCAGACAATGCAACTATCATCATTACGCATTATCAACGGTTGTTAGATTATATAGTTCCAGATTATGTTCATGTTTTGTATGATGGAAAGATTATAAAATCAGGCACTAAAGAGTTGGCTTTAGAATTAGAAGAAAAAGGCTACGATTGGTTAACGAAGGGAGTTGAAAGTTCAGAGTTAAAAGTTAAAAGTTAAAATGGTTGAAGCCATGGAAAATATTGCAAGTAAAAAAGCACAGTTCCTTTCCAATTTTTTAGCGAAAGATACCGATGTAAATTCGAGTTTAGCCAAACAAGAAGCGTTAAAAGCCCTCGAAAATTTAGAATTTCCTACAACGAGAGACGAATATTGGAAATATACTCGAGTGGGAAAAATAACTAGCGCTAAATATTCTCAAATCCCTTCGTTCAAAGTTAGCGATATTTCTAATTATTGTATCGAAGGATTAGAAACTTACCGAGTAGTTTTTGTAAATGGTTTCTTTTCAGAAGAATTATCAGATATTTCAACGAATCAAGGAGTTTCTATTTTGCCGATTGCGAAAGCAAGAAAAGAAAATACGGACGAAATTGAACAATATTTCGGCAAACTTTCTAAACACAAAACACAATTTTTTTCTGCCTTGAATACCGTTTTCAACACGAACGGAGTATTTGTTAAAATAGCCAAAAATTCAATTCTAGAGAAACCAATTCATATCATCAATATTACGAATGCAGAAAGTGCAGCGTTTAATCCTCGCAATTTATTTGTTGTAGAAGAAAACGCTGAGGTGCAGATTATCAATTCCTACGAAACTTCATCAGGCAGTTCATTTACGAATGCAACTACCGAAATTTATGTAAAAGAAGGGGCCAAAGTTGACTCTTATATTCTTCAGAATGAAAGCGATACTTCGAAACAAATAAATGAAATTGATGTCTTGCAAGAGTCTAACACCACATATTCAGCAACTACAATTACGTTAAACGGAGGGTTGGTCCGCAACAATCACAACATTGAAGTTCGGGGACAAGGAAGTGAAACGAATCTATTTGGATTGTACTTAACATCAGGCAATCAACACATAGATAACCATACTATTGTTGACCATATTGAGCCAAACTGTGAGAGTAACGAAGTGTATATCGGAGTAATGGATGATAAATCCACAGCAGTCTTTAACGGGAAAGTTTTTGTCCGTTCCGAAGCACAGAAAACTAACGCATATCAGCAAAACAAAAATATGTTGTTGACGGATGACGCATCCGCTTACTCTAAACCAGAGTTAGAAATTTACGCTGACGATGTAAAATGTAGTCACGGTTCAACCACTGGTCAGGTAGATGAAGAAGCAATTTTTTATCTCCGAACACGTGGTGTTTCAGAAGCCAATGCTCGAAAAATGATGATTTGCGCTTTTGCACATGAGATACTCGACAACATTAAAATAGAGGTGTTAAGAGAAATGTTAGAAATACAAATTGATGAACGGTTTGTATTAGTTGAAAGTTTATAAAGTAGCGAGTACAAAGAAAGTGAAGTTTACCAGATTTGAAGATAATATAGCTTGGCAAAAAGCTAAAGAACTAACGCTTTTGATATACAAACTATTAGCAACGCATCAAGATTTTGGGTACAGAAACCAAATTCAAAGAGCTTCTGTTTCTGTCATGAATAATATTGCGGAGGGTTATGAGAGACAAACAAATAAAGAGTTTCGTCAATTTCTCTACATTGCGAAAGGGTCATGTGGAGAAGTACGATCTATGTTGTATTTAGCTAAAGAATTGAACACGATTCCCTCTCAAGATTTTAATCACGCATTTCAACTGTCAGAAGAAATATCTAAAACATTATCAGGTCTAATAAAGACTCTTTAAACTTTTTACTTGACAAACTTTCAACAAAATATCAACAAAATAAGAGCCGATTTCCCCATACTTTCTCGTAAAGTGTACGGAAAACCGTTGATTTATTTAGACAATGCAGCTTCTTCACAAAAGCCATCTCAAGTAATTGATACTATCTCGCATTATTACGAAAACGAGCACAGTAACATTCACCGAGGTGTTCACCACCTAAGCGCAGAAGCCACGAAAAGATATGAAGAGGCAAGAAAAACGGTTCAGCGATTTATTGGTGCAGAGCATTCGCACGAAATAATTTTCACAAAAGGCACCACCGATGCCATTAATTTGGTTGCCAATTCGTTCGGAAATAAGTTTTTGAATGAAGGAGACGAGGTTATCGTATCTACCTTAGAGCATCACTCGAACATTGTTCCTTGGCAGATGATTTGCGAAGCAAGAGGAGCTATGTTGAAAGTAATTCCAATAAACGAAGCTGGTGAATTATTGATTGATGAATTCAAATTACTACTATCTGACAAAACTAAAATAGTTGCTGTAAATCACGTCTCAAATGCTTTAGGAACAATCAACCCCATTAAAGAAATTATTACTGAAGCGAAAAGAAGAGACATCCCAGTTTTAATAGATGGGGCACAAGCTGTTCCTCACATGAAAGTCGATGTGCAAGAATTAGATTGTGATTTTTACGCTTTTTCTTCTCATAAGATGTTCGGACCAACAGGTGTTGGTATTCTTTACGGGAAAGAAAAATTACTAAATGATATTCCTCCATACCAAGGCGGTGGAGATATGATTGATAAGGTAACATTCGAGAAAACAACTTACAACGATTTACCGCATAAATTCGAAGCAGGAACACCAAATATAGCTGGAGGAATCGGGTTAAAAGCGGCTATCGATTACATGAACGAAATTGGCGTGGAGAACATTGCTGCTGCCGAACGTGAACTATTGGATTATGCAACTCAAGAAATTACACAAATTGAAAGCGTACGGTTAATCGGCACGGCAAAAGAAGAAGCAAGTGTACTTTCATTTTTAGTAAAAGATATTCACCCTTACGATATAGGAACAATTCTAGACAGGCTAGGTGTTGCCGTTAGAACAGGGCACCATTGTACAGAGCCGCTAATGGATCGGTTTAAAATTCCAGGTACTGTTCGAGCATCTTTTGCATTTTACAACACGAAGAGCGAAATTGATGTTTTTATTTCTGCTCTGAAGAAAGCAATATCGATGTTATCATGACTATTCAAAGCATACAAGAGGAGATTGTAGAGGAGTTCTCCATTTTTGATGATTGGATGGACAAATACGAACATATTATTGAATCAGGAAAAGAACTTGAATCAATGAGTGATGAGTTAAAGTTGGAGAGTAACCTGGTAAAAGGATGCCAATCTCAAGTGTGGTTACACGCAGAGATGGAAGGAACTAAATTAGTTTTTCAAGCGGACAGCGATGCGATAATTACCAAGGGATTAGTGAGTTTAATGGTAAGAACTTTATCTGGCCATACGCCAAAAGAAATTCTTGATGCCGAACTCAGTTTTGTTGACGAAATTGGGTTAAAAGAGCATTTATCTCCAACAAGGTCTAACGGGTTGGTTTCGATGATTAAAAAAATTAAATTGTATGCTCTTGGGTTTCAAACAAAGATTGGTTCATAGTATTTAGTTGACGGATAACAGTTATGGCATTTTCATTTGAAAAATTAATAGTTTGGCAAAAAGCGATTGAACTTGCGACTAATGTTCATGAGTTAACGTTGGGTTTCCCCAAAGATGAGAGGTACATTTTGACGAGCCAGATAAAAAGAGCTTCGGATTCCGTAGCTCTCAACATTGCAGAAGGGTCAACAGGACAAAGTAAAAAGGAGTTCAATCGATTTTTAGGAATTGCTTTGCGGTCGGCTATAGAAGTCGTGTCATGTTTGTACTTAGCCAAAAACAGAAATTTAATATCTAAGGAAGAATTCGGTAAGTTTTACCTTGAACTTGAAGAGTTGGTAAAAATGATCCAAGCATTACGAAAGTCGTTAAAGCTGTGAACCGAAAACCGTGAACTGTAAACTATGGACAAGAAACAATTAGAAAATACAATAATCGAGGTTATAAAAACCGTTTATGATCCTGAAATACCTGTCGATGTATTCGAAATGGGGTTGATTTACGAAATCAAAATTGATGAAGAATCTAATGTTCAAATTATTATGACATTAACTTCTCCATCGTGTCCTGTTGCAGAATCGTTACCGCAAGAAGTAAAAGACAAAGTCGCAGGAATTAACGATGTTAAATCTGCGGAAATAGAGCTAACCTTTGAGCCACCATGGGAAAAAGACATGATGAGCGAAGAAGCTTTGCTCGAATTAGGAATGATGTAATGGAAGACGGGATTGTAAATAAGGTGGCGAATAGCACGTTGATTAATCTCGACTTATCTGAGGTATATCCTAAAATCGAACGCGTTCAGCTTGATATTAAAGACCAGCTTTGGGAAGGAATTGCGTTAAAAGAAAAAGATTTTCGTGAGTTCATTTCCACAACCGATTGGAGTAAGTATGAAAACAAATGTGTCGCAATTCATTGCTCAACAGAGGCAATAATACCAAGTTGGGCATATATGCTGCTAACAGTTTCGTTAGATCCTTATGCTAATCATATTGCTTTTGGGAGTTTAGATGAACTTGAAAAGGTAATTTGTATCCAAACGATTAACCAACTAAATATCGCAACTTATACTGACCAACGAGTAATCATAAAAGGCTGTGCTGATATTCCGAATCCAGAGTTTGCGTTGGTGGAGTTAACTAAAAAATTAACCCCCGTTGTAAAATCATTAATGTTTGGTGAAGCGTGTTCTACGGTGCCTTTGTATATAAAGAAGTAATTTCGGTGTGATTTTTGCGTTAAACGGTTTATGAAAATTAGCATCTCATTTCTCTTTCTCCTTTTTACTTTTTTCTCTTCAAGCGGTCAGAGCATTACAACTTACACCGACTATCTTCAGAAATTTTACGTGTTTGATAATTACAAAATTCAAAAACTAGAACACCTACCAATTAAAAGTGTAAAAGTGTCGGACGATTACCTTGCTTACGAGGACAATGTGAACAATTTTAACGTTTATTACAATGGAAAAAACACACAATTAGAAGGACTAGTAAATAGCTATTCTGTTTATAAAGGAATGATTATTTACGAAACCGCTGGTATAATATGGGCATACACGAAAGGAGAAAAATTAGTGCTTTCTACAAGGACAATTAGCTATAAAGCAGCGGATAATATTGTCGCATTTATTGATGTGTACGATAGAGCTTTCAAAATATTTACGGACACTATTCATGTTCTTGAAACACATACAGTCGAAACGGTAGTAGAAAGTTACTTCATCGCACCAAATACGTTGGCCTATATTGATGCCCAGCAAAACTTTTATTATTACGCTAACGGAGAAAAACATCTTGTTGCTGAATATTTCGAAGGAAATTATCGTGAGGATGTCATCAGTTATCGCGTAGGAGAAAACATTATAGCTTATGTAGATAATTACGATTATACTTTTAAAACGTACTATAACGAAGAAAGCAATGAGTTGGACTCACAGCTCCCTGCGAGTTTTAAAATGGGAAAAAACATGGTCGCTTGGGTAGCAAATGATGGTACATTTTCTGTTTTTTACGATGGAGAAATAACAGAATTAGCAAGTTATCCTCCTTCTATTTATACTATAAAAGATGACATACTTACTTATGTTCAAAACGGATATTTCTATCTATTTTACAAGGGTAAAAAAATAGAAGTAGAGCCCTTTGTTCCATCAACCTACTATAAAGATAATCACACATTGGTTTATATCGATCAAACTGGATATGTCAAAGCATACATTGACGGTAAATTTATTGAAATAACTCGTCAACCAAATACAGATTTTAAACTCAATGGTAATGTTATTTACTATACAGTTAACCAAAACGAACCACGTATTTGGTTTAAGGGAGAAGAGTTAGAATTTTAACTACAACACTTATTGTTACCAATTTGGTAACTTTTCATTACATTTGCCGTAAATCAATTAGTACTTGAGAGTTTTTTCAAAAAAGATATTACGTGAGTTTTGGGAAAAGCACAATGATGCAGAACAGCAACTGAAGACTTGGCATAAAGAAACATCAAGAGCGAAATGGATAACACCAAATGCTATTAAAGCGGAGTATTCAAAAGCAAGTATTTTGAAAAATGGAAGAGTTGTATTTAATATTTGTGGAGGAAGTTATAGGCTGATTGTTGATGTTAATTACAAAAGAGAATGGGTATTTGTTCGTTTTATAGGCACTCATAATGATTATGATAAAGTTGATACAGAAAAAATATAGACATGGAATTTAAAATTATAAAAACTGAAAAGGATTATAATCAAACGCTTAAAAGGTTTGAAGAAATTTTTCATGCGCCTGCAAATTCTAAAAAAGGCGAAGAAGCAGATTTACTGGCTCTGTTAATTGAAAAATACGAAGAAGAAAAATATCCAATTGATGCTCCAGACCCAATTGAAGCTATTAAATTTAGAATGGAACAAATGGACATTACCCGAAAAGAATTGGCCGAAATTATTGGCTACAAAAGTCGAGTATCAGAAATTTTTAATCGTAAAAGAAGCCTCACACTAAAAATGATTAAAAATCTACACGAAAAGTTAAACATTCCTTATGAATCTTTAATTGCTGATTATTAAAGCTCACTTCGTATTTGGTTTAAAGGAGAAAAATTGAAGGTTTGAAAGCATTAAAAAGCATAGTTGTATTAATTTTGGAGTAGGAGCCTTTTTTAATCAGAAAGAATTCCCCGAGGCTCTGCCTCGTGGGTTTCCGCTTCAACCTCTCCTTGAGGAGAGGTCAAAACTTTGTTAAAAGTTTTGGGTGAGGTGTAGATAACGAATTTCGGTTTTTGACCAT
>JAESTK010000083.1 GCA_016763645.1 Flavobacteriales bacterium | reverse complement strand
GGTGTATATAGATACAACCACTTATCAATGGAGTTTTGGGGATGGAGATACAATAACCTCCTATGGTAACATTGGTACTGTTCCTGCAGGTATTCATGGGTTTGACCCAATCAAGGCTGTAGATTCTACTCGAGGACAGTTTAACAACCCAACACATACCTATGCCGAGGAGGGAGATTACATTGTTAGTATTGTTGGTTGGAACCAAGGGTCGTTTGATGCCGATAATGTTTTCTATCCAGATTCTTGTGCGTATTTATCTACCCTCGAAGTTAAAATTCGAGATTCTGTAACCACGTTTTCTGCTACTCAATTTGGTTGTCCTCAGCAGCCTATTCTTTTTGAAATTGACTCACTTTTTCCTTTAGACGTGGGTGATATATTTTTTACTTGGAATTTTGGGGATAATACACCAGACACAACCAATAACAGCATCTCCATTTCGCATTCTTTCCCAAGTGTTGGTGATTACTACATTACGCTTACTTTTATTGATATAAATGGGTGCTCTTTTGAAAGGGTCGACACGTTAACAATAATTAACCCTACCGCAATTTTTAGTATGGATACCAATCAAATATGTGTGGGTGACACAATCTATTTCACTGATCTTACTATTTCAGATACAGCCATCGCAACTTGGTCGTGGAATTTTGATGATGGGGGTGTAAGTATAGCTAAAGACACTTCATATGCTTTTAATGCGAAGGGGAACTACGATGTTCAACTTATTGTAGTTGATTCTGTTGGTTGTACATCGAGTGTAATCAATTCTGTAACAGTGATTGAACCAAAAGTCATATTCAGTGCCGATTCGTTGCAGCTTTGCGCTGGGGAAAGTACCAACTTTACTGATGATTCTCAGCCCTATTCAGGCTCATTTGAAATTGTTGCTTGGCAATGGGACTTTGGAAATGATAGTACATCAACACTGCAAAACCCGACAAATACTTATATTGCTGATGGTACTTATAACGTAGCTCTTACTGTAACTGATAATCAGGGGTGTGTACACAGCGATACAAACAAATTGTATATTGATGTACAGGCCATTCCCGTAGCCGATTTTTTTGCCGATGTAACTAAGATGTGTTATGACTATGTAGATATGAATTCAGTGGTGTTTACAGATATTTCCCTATCTGACGATGTAACAATTAGGTGGTGGGATTTTAATGAGAGTGGGTACAGCTTAGACGATTCTATTGTTTACACAGGTGCTGCTATTTATGAAGATCCAGATACATTTGACGTTAGCCTAATTGTGATAACCGATTATGGTTGTAGAGATACCTTGACAAAGCAAGATTACATTATTGTAATTCGTCCAGAGGCAACGTTTTCAGTTTCTCCTGATACAATTTGTAACCGTGACTCTGTACTTTTTACGATTACAAGTTCCAGTAATGTAGATAATTTTAGTTGGACTTTTGGTGATGGAGAAGGTAATCCGAATGCTGACTCAACTACATGGCATATGTACGATACACCTCAATCTCAATACGTTGTTCCAGGAGTAAAACTAGAATCGAATGAGTTGGCAGTTGCTTGTTTTTATACACAAGAGCAAGATTCTATATATGTACATCATATTAATGCAGATTTTAGTTTAACCCCAATATCGGGGTGTGTACCAATAGAAGTAACTTTCTTTAACGCATCTACAGGTAATACTTTGGCTTATAATTGGAATTTTGATGATGGTTCTGCAAGTTCATCACAAACGAATCCAATATATACGTACGATACCGCTGGAACGTATAACATTACATTAACTATTACTGAAACCATGACAGACGAAGGTGTGTCAATTGGTTGTACGGATGATGCTGTTAAATCTGTCGTTGTATTTCCGCTACCAGCGGTAACGGTAACTAAAGGCTTACAAGTTTGTATAGGCGAATCAGAAACACTGTGGGCAATTTCTGATGATACTACGAATTCCTATACGTATCAATGGTCGCCAAGCACTTGGTTAAATGGAACTACATCTTCAACTGTTACATTAACACCACAAAGTGACCAAGTTTATACGCTGCTAGTGTCCAATAACTTTAATTGTACGATTACAGAGTCAATTGCGGTTACTACTTTTGGTGTAACTACGATTGATTTAATTTCCGATACATCTAGTAAGACCATATTTATTGGCGATAGTCTCGATTTATCGATACTGGATACAAATGAAGTATTAGTAGATGATGCATTGTATAATTTTGTGTGGTCGCCAACAAACTATATAGATTGTGCTGACTGTAATTTCACTGAGTTTACGGGTTTAGTAACAACGCTTTATGATATTACCGTTACAGATATTGGTGGAATTTGTCCTCCACAATTTGAAACGATAAAAATTATAGTGCGAAACGAATTTGCATTCGATTTACCCGATTTATTTACACCAAATGACGATGGAATTAATGATATAGTTTATGTGCGTGGGTACGGAATTAAGGAATTACAAGTGTTCGAAATATATAATCGCTGGGGCGAAAAGGTGTTCGAAAACACAGAAAATGACTTAACTATTGGCTGGGACGGAACTTTTAACGGTCAGCCTCAAAATATGGATACTTATATAGCTGTTGCTGTTGTTGAAAATTACCATGGTAAAACGTTTACTATCAAAAAGCACCTAACGTTATATAGGTAGTTTTTCCATTTCCAATAACATTTTGGAAGTAAAGCCTGTATCTAAGAGAACGATTGGGTAAGCTACCTGTAATTTTTCTTCATTCGATCCATACTACGCTTATCATCAGCTTGTTTGAGCGACTCTCGTTTGTCGTAGAGTTTTTTACCTTCGGCTAACGCAATTTCCAATTTTGCATAACCATTTTTGCCAATAAATAGGCGAGTGGGTACAATGGTAAAACCTTTAATTTTTGTCTTTTTAAGGAGTTTGTCAAGTTCTTGTCTGCTCAACAAAAGTTTGCGCATCCGTTTCGGTTCATGGTTTACAAAACCACCATGCGAATACTCTGCAATGTGCATATTTTTGATGAATAGCTCGTCCTTAATGAAAAGACAATAACCTTCCGCAATACTTGCTTTACTTTCTCTAATCGATTTAATTTCTGTGCCAAGTAACTGTAACCCCGCTACATATTTGCCAACCAAATGATATTCAAATGATGCTTTTCGATTTTTTATGTTGATGTTATCTGACACGATGCAAAACTAAGGCATTCCAGACGAACACTGAGGTTCTCGAAGTGGAAGATTAGGAACCTTATTCATTATGATTTATTTCTTCACCAATCGTTGCGTAATAACTTGTTTAGAGTCAATGGAAGTTATTCGAACTAAATAAACTCCAGAATTAAGCTTCTCAACAGAAACAGAATTTGAAGTAACGCTAAGTAATTGGCTTAGTACTTTTCTACCCATAATATCAAATATTTCTAATTGATAATTTGATTGTATGTCGAAGTTGATATTGCCTGTTGTTGGGTTAGGGTAGAAGCTAGGATCTTTTTGATTGACATTTTCTGCCATACCATTTGGTGGAGGTCCAAAGCAGGTAAAAGATGAATCACAATAGGTTACATTACTTCCAACCGTTCCATTATTGAAATCTATAGCTCCACCTGTAGCATCACAAAAACTTATAGTGCCAAGCAGTACGCCATCATTTACAGAGTTTTGCCCAACACAAATATGACCAGAGCCGTCAATTGTATCCGCGTTCCAAAAATTTGTTCCTACATTTAATGTTCCGTCATTAGTTAAATAGCTCATTGTCGAAGAAAGTAAAGTATCTCCATTGTAAAAATTTTCTCCGACATCAATGTAATTTGAATTATCGCATCCCCCTTCTAGATAAAAATTGCTGGTTATTACGACAGAAGAATCGTTATCAAAATAACCTCCAGAGCTGATCATATTCGTAGCTGTTATTAAACCCTGATTTGTCAAAGTAGCCATGTTCCATAAATTGGTTGTATTTAATTGAGAAGTAAATAATCCGACAAAGCCTATTAGATTATTATGCACATTAGAATTTGTATAGTTAACTGCGTTAATAGTTGAAGAATTATTGATAGTTCCGGTATTCCAAAGATTATAAACATTAACAATGTATACTTGTTCTAACGTTCCGATATTGGTGAAATTATATGTATTTATAGTGCTATAATTATAATAAATACCTGCATTAGTAAATGCAAGTGAAGAATCTATTCCGTAGTTTGTACAACTTCCGAAGTTAGCAATGCTGTCGCAATAAATAAATGCACCCAAGTTGTTGTTAAACGTTCCAAACGTGGCGAACTGGTCGAACCAAATAGAGTCGTTATTAGTTAATGTTCCTGCAACAATGCCAAACGTATCGATTACCATTTTTCCATTGTTGGTTAGCGTTCCGCCCAACATACCGAAAGCTCTAGGAGTGCCATCTTGAATTAGAGAGGCCCCAGAATTAATATCAAATGTACCGCTTATGATAGCGAAATTGGTATCGAGAACTACATCATGATTAATTACCACATTGTGTATTCCGGGTATAGGAATACAAGGAATTCCGCCACAATCCCAAGTAGAGAATGATAAAAAGTTACCATCTTGTACAGATGTTGCCGTTTGAGCATTCACAAAACAGGCAGTAAGTAAAATTGAAGCAAAAAGACTTAATTTTTTCATGATATAAAAGTTAGGTTATTATACCAAGGGTAATGAATAATTGAGAAGAGAAAAATGAGATTAAACTAGTCGACCAGGGCAAACTCATACTTTAATTCCAATCACGCGTAACAGGTAATCCTCATTCCATCCCGCTTTTAGTCTTTT
>JAESTK010000020.1 GCA_016763645.1 Flavobacteriales bacterium | reverse complement strand
TATCTTTTTTTGTAGAATTTAATTAATACTACTTTTGGGCTCCGAATTAGGTAAAAGTTTAACTCTTTTCAAGAACCGCAAAAGTAGTGTATTTTTTTATTGAAACAAGGGCATGAAAAGCAGGTTTTATATAGGCATTAGGATGAAGTCTTTACGGTATTTAAATAAGTATCTTTATAAGTATAAATGGCGTTTATTATTGGGCGTTATTTTTATTTCGTTCAACAATGTGTTTAACATATTTATTCCTCAAGTTGTTAGATATACAATTGATTCTGTAAAAGAAAGTCTTACTACGTACTATTTATTTGATCAAGATCCGTTTAGCGAATTTGCTAATGATGTTGCCTCAACCACCGGAAAATTAGCATTGATAGCTGGTGGCTCAATCATCGCTTTGGCAGTTTTGAAAGGAATTTTCTTATTTCTTACCCGACAAACGATCATTATCGTTTCTAGATTAATTGAATTCGATTTGAAAAACGAAATATTCGACCAATATCAAGCTTTGAGTTTGTCTTTTTACAAGCGAAACAAAACAGGCGATTTGATGAATAGAATTAGCGATGATGTTAGCAAAGTTAGAATGTACATCGGTCCCGCTATTATGTACACCACTAATTTGACACTTCTTTTTGTATTGGTTATTTCAACCATGCTAAAAGTTAATACTGAGTTAACGCTTTATGTTTTACTTCCTTTACCCTTACTTTCATTTCTCATTTATTATGTGAGCAATATCATCAATAAAAAAAGTGATAAAGTGCAAAAACAACTATCTAATTTATCTTCTTTTACCCAAGAAGCATTTTCAGGAATTAGAGTGTTAAAAGCATACAATCGCGAGAAAGATTCTTTAAACTCACTCGAGCGGGAGTGTGAGAACTATAAAGAACTCAACCTAAATTTGGTTCGAGTAAATGCGGTTTTTCATCCACTTATGTTGCTGTTAATTGGTGTTAGCACAACACTTACGATATACATTGGTGGAATACTGGCCATGCAGGGAAAAATTACAATTGGCAATATTGCTGAATTCGTAATTTATGTAAATATGCTTACTTGGCCTATTGCCGCGGTTGGTTGGGTTACCTCTTTGGTACAAAGAGCTGCCGCATCGCAAACCAGAATAAACGAATTTTTAAACCTAAAACCCGAAATAGCGAATCCTACTTCTGTTAAAACAAAAATAAAAGGCAATATCGAATTCAAGAACGTAACTTTTGATTATCCTGATTCGGGAATACGTGCCTTAGACCACGTTTCATTTTCAGTAAAACAAGGGAAATCTCTTGCCATTATGGGGCGAACAGGTAGCGGAAAATCGACTATTGCCAATTTAATTGGACGACTTTACGATGTTACCGAAGGTCAGATTTTAATTGACAATTGTCGGATTGATGAAATTAATCTAAACGACCTTCACTCTAATATTGGCTACGTACCTCAAGAAGTATTTTTGTTTTCTGAAACAATTGCAAACAATATATCCTTTGGCTTAAATCAGGATTTGGCTTCCAAAAACATTATTGAAGAAGCCGCAAAAAATGCTGCTATTCATAGCAATATTATTGAATTTCCTGAGCAATTTGAAACACTTGTTGGCGAGCGAGGAGTAACCCTGTCTGGTGGACAAAAACAACGAATTTCGATAGCTAGAGCCATCGTTCGACAACCTCAAATACTAATCTTTGATGATTGTTTGTCTTCCGTTGATACTGAAACTGAAGAAGAAATATTAGATAACCTCAAAATAATAATGCAAAACAAAACAAGCATAATTATTAGCCACAGGGTTAGCTCTGTAAAATACGCTGACCACATTCTAATTCTTGAGGAAGGAAAAATAGTTGAAGAGGGTAATCATGCCTTTTTAATCGACAAGAAAGGCATTTATTTCGACCTATTTAAAAAACAGCAATTAGATAATACTTAAATTCTAACTCCGATTTCTTCTTTTTTCCGAAAAAATATCGTTAAGTTTGTTGCAAGGCAACAAGATTTATTAGTGTAATTAACTAACAAATAATGGAAGAAAGCGCGAACAAAGGGCATAAAAACGGAGAAGATAGAGATGAAATATACTCTAATGTAGTAAGAGCTGGGAAACGAACTTATTTCTTTGATGTAAGAGCCACTAGAGCTAACGACCATTATTTAACAATTACTGAGAGTAAAAGACGGTATAACGATGATGGCACTTTTCATTATCAAAAACACAAACTATTTCTATACAAAGAAGATTTTGAGAAATTTAGTTCTGCGATGTCTGATACTATCAAAAAAGTAATTGAATTACAAAACGAAGAGTCTTCGAATGTTGCCGAAAGGGTTTCAGATAGTTTTACTGATGTGAATTTCGATGATTTAGGCTCTACTTCCGACTCCGCGGCCAAAGAATAAATTTTAGTATCAACTTTATTAAATTCAATACAATTCAATTAATTTTGAATCCGTTTTGAAAACTATAAAACCCTTTTTAATTTCGCTTTTACTTTGTTGCAATTTGGCTATCGTTGCCCAAAATGGACTATCTGTCCAGCTTACACAACACAACGTAAGTCTAATTTCAATAACTAAGCAATTTCCAGAGTCGGGATTTAGCACTGTAACCGAGTTTAATTTCAATTTTCACACAGCGGGGCAGAAATACTGGCACAGTAGCTATTTCAACCCTAGAATTGGATACTCTGTAGCTTTTCAACAGTTTGGGAACAAAGAAGTTTTAGGAAGTGGAATTTCTGTCCAACCAAACATAGCTCTACAAAAACGTTTTAGTAAAGGCTGGTCGATAGAAAGCAGAACTGGCTTAGGCGTTGCGTTTTTTAATAATCCGCATGATGCGTTAACAAACCCTACCAATACAGTTTTTGGCTCAGTTGTTACCGCCTCGTTTTCTGAATCGGTAAGTGTCCACAAAACTATTAAGAGACTCGATATTCATGCTGGAGTGGCTTTGTGGCATTGGTCAAACGGTCATACAAGTGTACCTAATGTGGGTGGGAATTTTACAGGGTATTCTTTTGGGGCTTTATACTATTTAAGAGACATAAAAGAAACTCGGAATAGTCCAAATATTTGGGACACCATCAACAAAAAAATACATATAGACATTGCCGCTTCAATTGGCATACACGAAATCGAAGGAACTTTCTTGCCTGTAGATGGCCCAAAGTATTCGGTTTACACAGCAACCATTGGCGCAACAAAACGAATTGGAAACGTTGGAAAACTAACGCTTGGGCTAGACCTAAATTACTATACAGCATACCACGAACAGATTGTTAATCAAGAATTATTTGAAGCTGACTACAGGTTAAACGCATCTAATTTAGTGATATTTATTGGTAACGAATTCCTCTTTGGTCGCTTGGCGTTTATTTCTCATGTTGGAATAAATGTATATACGCCTTTCAGAAAAAAAATAGCTGAAACAGTTCAATTTAAATCTAACTTAGCAAAAACGCTTTATATATACAGCACCAACAAAATTGGTTTTCGATACTATTGGTCAACCGATTACCAAAAAATAAATAAACGTATTTATACCGAAATAAATCTCAAAACCATTTTTGGGAAAGCTGATTTAATTCAGTTTAAAGTTGGCTATAACCTTTAATATCAAAGACTTCTGGTTAGCCCTTTTATTTTGGTTTTCTTTAGTTTATTTTTGGCGACCTTAATCAGAAAAAACTAGAAAGAAATGAATATTTTAAAGTATGTGCTAATAGGTTCTGTTACATTAGGAATGATTAGCTGTGGAGAAACTCCAAAAAAAGTAAAAGTTGAGACTGTTGTCGAAGAATCTAACCCGATGTCTTGGTACACTGAAGAGTACACCGAAAAAGACGATGATGGATTTAGGTGGAAAACAGAACGTTTTGCAGACATTAAAATCGTTAAATATCAAATACCAAGCTGGGATAAATTATCGATAAGCCAAAAGAAATTGGTTTATTTTTTAGCTCAGGCAGGCTACTCAGGTCGAGATATTATTTGGGATCAAAACTATCGTCATAATTTAACAATTAGACGAGCATTAGAAAACATCATTGCTAATTACAGTGGCGATAAATCGACAGACGATTGGACCAAGTTTATGGTTTACACTAAAAGAGTATGGTTTGCGAACGGAATTCATCACCACTACTCTATGGATAAATTTAATCCTGATTTTAGTAAAGAATATTTAACGTCTCTTTTAGCTGAAACAAAAACTGAACTTTCCGAAGAAGTGATTGAAGCAATCATGAATCCTGAGGTTGACAACAAAAAAGTGAGTCTTGATTCAAACAAAGATCTGCTTCTAGCTTCTGCGTCTAATTTCTATGGCCCAGATGTAACAGAAGAAGAAGCCGTTGCTTACTACAAAGGAATCATGAAAAAAGATAACAAAGAGCCTATTTCTTATGGACTTAACTCTAAATTGGTTAGGGGTGAAAATGGCTTAGAAGAAATGGTTTGGAAAGTTGACGGCATGTATGGCGAAGCAATTAAAGAAATCATAGGTTGGTTAGAAAAAGCCGTTACCGTTGCCGAAAATGAAGGACAGGGAAACGCATTAAAGTTATTGATCGAGTATTATCAAACGGGTAGCCTCGAAAAATGGGACGAATATAACATCGCTTGGGCATCTTCAATTGAAGGAGACATTGATTACATCAACTCGTTTATTGAAGTTTATAACGACCCTTTAGGCTACAGAGGCTCTTATGAGACCGTAATTCAAATCAATGATTTCGATGCTTCTGCAAGAATGGCTGTTTTATCAGAGAACGCTCAATATTTTGAAGATAATTCTTCAATTATGGACGAGCACAAAAAGAAAAGTGTAGTTGGAGTTTCTTACAAAGTTGTGAACGTTGCCGCTGAAGCAGGAGACGCCTCTCCTTCTACTCCAATTGGTGTTAACTTACCAAATGCGAACTGGATTAGAACTTCACACGGTTCTAAATCTGTAAGTCTTGGAAACATTATCGTTGCGTACGAACACGCAGGAGGAAAAGGAATTCTTGCTGAGTTTGCTTACACCGAAGACGAAATCACTAGATCGGAAGCACATAGCGATGTATCAGAAAAAATGCACACTGCTTTACACGAAGTAATTGGCCATGCTTCCGGGCAAATTAACGAAGGAATTGGAACTCCAAAAGAAACACTTAAAAACTACGCCTCGACACTCGAAGAAGCTAGAGCTGATTTAGTTGGCCTTTACTATTTGTACGACAATAAATTAATAGAAATGGGATTAATGGAATCGTTAGAAGTTGGTATGGCACAATATGAAAGCTACATCAGAAACGGAATGATGCTTCAATTAAGAAGACTAGAGCCTGGCGCCATTATTGAAGAAGCTCATATGAGAAACCGCCAGTTAGTTGCTGCTTGGGCGTTCGAAAAAGGAGCTGCCGATAACGTGGTTGAAAAAGTAGTTAAAGAAGGTAAAACATATTTTGTGGTTAACGACTACGCTAAATTGAGAGTCCTTTTCGGAGAGTTATTGAAAGAAATTCAACGTATAAAATCTGAAGGGGATTATGAAGCTGGTAAAACTTTGGTTGAAAACTATGGTGTTCAAGTTGATCAAGCAATTCATGGAGAGGTTTTAGAAAGAACAGCAAAATTGAACATTGCCCCTTACGGTGGGTTTATCAACCCGAAATTAGTTCCCGAACTAAACGAAGCAGGAGAAATCATAGATATCAAAGTTGAGTATCCAGACGATTTCGAAACGCAAATGATGGGATACGCTAAAAACTACTCGTTTTTACCAAGTGTAAACTAACACAAATTGCTCATAATACGTTGATAACGTGTGAATAACTAAAAGAGGCTTCGGCCTCTTTTTTGTTTCCGATAGAGTCAACCGTTGTATTTTAGCAAGTTGAATCTAACAATTAACTAAATATTGCCTTATGAAAAACATTTTACTTCTAATCAGTACTCTCTTTCTTTTCGCTAGCACCTCCCTTGCTGATGTATGTACTTCTGGCTCAACTGCCACGGGTAACGATGATGCTAATACAACTGCAACTGTCACTGATTTTACATGTGTAGGAGCATTCCCTATTCAATCGGCTACATTAGATGCTACAATTGGCCCAAACTGTACGTTTGGTGGTGGTAACTGGTATTATTATGATATTGTTGTAAACGGAACTACTGTAGCCACTCAACAATGTGATCAAACAGGGTTTGATCTTACTCCTTACCTCCCATTAACTTCTGTGTCAGTAGTAAGTTTTGATGATCCCGCAGATGGAATTTCTGATGCTATCACAATGGTACTTGATGTAAATCTTACTTTTACGCCAACTTGTTCTGCACCATCTAATCTTACGGTAAGTAATATTGCAGGAACTTCTGCAGATTTATCATGGACAGAAAACAATGGGATATCATCTTGGGACATAGAGTGGGGACTTTCTCCGCTTGCACAAGGAACTGGAAATACTACTATCACAGGATCAAACCCATACACTATATCTGGTCTTTCAAGTTTAACAGGCTACGATTATTACGTACGATCTATTTGCTCTGTTGGTGATACTTCTGCTTGGTCAAGTGCTTTTACATTTACGACACCATTGACTGCTACAATGATAACATGTGGCGTTTCCCAAAATACAAGTGGCGTATGCTATGTTACAGGTACAATTGAAGAATGGCTGTTTGAAGCTGCCGATGGCACAAGCGCACTAGAGATAACAGTAAACGCTGGGCAAGTTGAAAATAGCTTTGATGAATTCGAGGTATATGATGGAGTAGATGCAGCCGCCACATTAATTTACAGTGGTTACGGAGCTACTGGAGATTTAACTGGCCTAACGTTTAATTCTACAGGCACTCAAATGTACGTTAGGATAAATCCTGACGGATCCCAAGACTGTGGAACAAATGGTTATACAAATTTAGATTTCGATGTTGACTGCTACGTTCCTCCAACTTGTCCCGACCCAAGCACTCTTACGGCCACAAACATTACTGGGACATCTGCTGATTTATCATGGATAGAAAATGCTGGAGCTACTTCTTGGGAAATTGAGTGGGGTACTGCACCATTAACTCAAGGAACAGGAAACACAGTTTTAACTGGCTCAAATCCTTATACTGAAAATGGTTTATCACCGACAACAAACTATGAATATTATGTGCGGGCAGTTTGTGGAGCTGGGGATTCATCAAACTGGGTAGGACCTCTCACATTTGTTACAGCCATTAATACTCCAGTCGGAGTTAACTGCACATCTGGTGGAGGGGCATCTTTCATTTTTTCTGACGACATGGAAACAGCAATTGGGTGGACTGGCGACATAGGAACATCTGATGGTTTGTGGGACTTTCCCACCGCAGCACCTGGAGGAAACTCAACAGGAACAGGACCTTCTGGCCCCGCAAGCGGAACTACCTATGCAGAATTTGAAGCCTCAGGTATTTTTGCTACAACTGCTTCTATGGTTACACCAATGGTTGACCTTACTTCAGCAGCTGATGAAGCTGAGCTTTCTTTTTATATGCACGCATTTGGTGCCGATATAGGCACTTTAGATGTTGGTGTTGGTACGTCTTCTACCGGCCCGTTCACTACTGAATTTTCATGGACTGGCGTTTACCAAACTTCAGAAACAGACCCTTGGGCGTTAATAGGTGTTGACATTTCTTCGTACATAGGCCAACAAGTCTATATTGAATTTAGCTACTCTAATCCTGGGGTCGGATTTACTGAAGATATAGCAATAGATTTAGTTCAGGTAGAAACTTGTGTTTCTTGTCCTCAGCCTAACTCATTATCAGCTGCAAATTTAACTACTAATTCTGCTGATTTATACTGGACAGAAGCTAATACAGCTACTTCTTGGGAAGTTGAATGGGGTATTGCTCCTTTAACTCAAGGTACAGGAAATACGACTATTACTAGCTCCAACAACCCTTATTCTGTAAATGGATTTAGTGCTAATACAAATTACGAATTCTATGTACGAGCTGTTTGTGGAGTTGGAGACACATCAATATGGGCTGGCCCGTACAATTTTGCGACTTTAATTTCTTGCCCAGCACCAGCAGGATTAACTGTTGCTGCAATAACAAGTTCTTCAGCAGATTTAGCCTGGACTGAGACTGGTGCTGCAACATCATGGGAAGTTGAATGGGATGTTGCTCCTTTAACTCAGGGAACAGGCAATACAACCATTACAAATTCTACAACTTATTCAACGAGTGGATTAACTACGGGTGCAAACTATGAATATTATGTTCGTTCAATTTGTGGAGTTGGAGATTCTTCTACTTGGACTGGTCCATTTTCATTTACTACTTCATGTGGGGTAGTTATAGCACCTTATACTGAAGAATTTAATGACTTCACAACACCCAACTGCTGGACCGAAAGTGGATCTGAAGCTTGGAATTATAGCACCGCTGCTGCATATGGTGCTGCTGGTGCAGGGGACAATACTGGAAACGGAGGAAACTATGCTTGGATTGATGGCTCTACACCGAATGGTAGCGGACAAATTAGCACGCTAACCTCTCCTTTAATTGACATTTCAGGACTTAGCACACCTTACTTGGATTACTGGGTGTTCAGTAATAACATTGACGATGTTTCTAACAATACATTAGTAGTTGATTTTTATGATGGCACTAACTGGAATACAGTTCAAACACTTCAGGCTAACAACTTTGAATGGACACAGTATTTCGTGAACATTTCTACATTTTCAATTACAGGAAATGTTCAAGTTCGGTTTACAATTGAAGAAAATTCAGATCTAGACCCTTATTACAATGATATATTGATAGATGATGTTCGACTTTATGTTCCTCCTGCAATTGATATCGCTGTAATTAGCATTGATGCTCCTTCTTCACCATCTTGTAATCTTACAAGCGCAGAAGACATTAGTATTACTGTAATGAATACTGGGGTAAATGACACATCCAATTTCATTTTATCGTATCAAATTGATGGTGGAGTGATTATCTCAGATACCATTGTTACTACATTAACTGCAGGCAACTCTATGGCTTACACATTTAATACTCCTGCAGATTTATCTGCAGGAGGAACATACAACATTGTTACTTGGGTGAGTCTTGTAAATGATGGAGAAGCTTTTAATGATACTTCCATTGTTAATATTATAAACAACCCAAATCCTGTTGTTAATTTGGGTAACGACACAACTATATGCAATGGCGCTATATTAATTCTTGATCCTGGATTTTACAATTCTTATTTATGGTATGATGGCTGGACCAGTCAAATTAATGGCGCTACTGCAGCTGGAACATATTCTGGTACGGTAACCGATTTTAATGGATGTACTGGCTCAGGTTCTATAAACGTGTCTATATCTGACTTAACAAGTTCGACTACCATTGTTAACGCAACTTGTGGCAATACAGACGGAAGTCTAAGTACCTTTGCTTTAGGTGGAGATGCTCCTTATACATTCGCGTGGAGTTCTGGCGCAAATTCTAACCTTGAACCCAATTTAGCCGCAGGAATCTACGAACTTACCATTACGGATAACAGTGGTTGCACGGACGTTTCATCGTATAATATTGTGAATTCGGATGGACCAGCAGTTTCTTCAACTTATTCAAACATTACCTGTAATGGAGATAATGATGGATCCGTTTCTACCACAGTATCTGGAGGGGTTGCACCGTATACATATTTATGGAATACTGGGGCAACAACTGCTACGATTTCAGGACTTGGTGCAGGAAACTTCTTAGTTACAGTCACGGATAATGGTGGTTGCCCTGGATATGCCGCTGAAATACTTTCTGACCCTGCGGTGCTTAGTTTAAATGTTACTAGTACCGATGAAACAAACGTAGGAGCTAGTAATGGAACTGCCACTGCCTCAGCTACAGGTGGTGCGGGCACATTAATCTATAACTGGTCGAATGGTGATGCTGTTTCCATTGTTTCTGGATTGGCACCAAACATTTATACTGTTACGGTAAGTGATGCAAACGGTTGCTCCTTAATTGGCACAGCGACTATTCTAGCAAGTACTGTTACTTGCAACATATCTGTTAGCTTACCTGCTGATACTACTTTTTGTAGCGATATAGCTGCTTTGACTATTGATGCTGGACCTGGATACAATGCATATCTATGGTCAACAGGTGAAACATCTCAAACCATTTCAGTTTTTACTTCAGCCATCTATACCGTAACTGTGTCAGATATTAATCTTTGCACAGCAACAGACGATATGATTGCAACGGCAACTTTTTGTACTGGTCTTGAGGAAAATTCTTCAGCACTTGGCGTGTTGATTTACCCAAATCCAACAAATGGGCAATTTACCATTGCTGTTAATACTGAAACAAACTCGGAAGGAACCCTATCAATTTATAGTATAGATGGCAAGTTGGTTTACAACAGTAATTTACAATTAAAAGCTGGACTTACATCAACTGAAATTGATTTAACAGATGTTTCAACAGGTATTTATCACATTAGCATAACGACTGATACTCAATCGTCAGTTAAAAAACTGATAGTTAAATAGGACTAAAATTCACATAAAAAAGCCCAGTTTCGTGTATCGAAACTGGGCTTTTTTTTATAAACAAACTTAGTAAGCCGGATTCTGTTTTAATCTATTATTTATCTGGTGCTAATTTCACAATTAGCATCTAGCGATTTACCCTCCAAGATTGGGCGAGTAACCCTCAAGCCTTGGTTTACATAATCTTGCAGCACATAAGGTTTGCACAGCTTTCGAAATCACTTCCGAAACTGGTAGGCTCTAACCCTACCTTTTCACCTTTACTCCAATACAGTTGGAGAAGTTATTTTCTGTTGCACTAGCTATGCTGTTATAAACTAACAGCTCTTCTCGTTAAGAAGCATGCTACTCTTCGCTGTCCGGACTTTCCTCACCGAAATAAATTCGGTGCAATAGAACGTTTGTGTTGCAAAACTATACTATTTGTTCTGATAAATAATAACCTCTGTCGCTCCATTACCATACTCTAAGTATGATGCCTCAGAAAAAGAAACAGCAGAATAATGCTGGAGTTCTCTTCTTATCGCAGAACACAGTACCCCTTCTCCTACTCCGTGAATAAAAACAACTTTAGCAGCTCTGTCTTGAATAGCACGCTCAAGCTCTTTTCTGAATTTAGATAATTGAAGCTGCAGCATTTCGGTATTCGACATGTTTAGCGCGCTATCCACCAATTCATGAATATGTAAATCTACTTCCACGGTTACTCCCTTTCTTTGGTGCTTTTTAGAGACTTTCTTTTCTACACTAGCTTCCTTTTCTCTAATTTCTTTTTCACTAACAATTACTGCTGAATAGGACTCAATCAAAATTAAACCACTTATTTTATAAGTGTACTCAAACGAATCAATTTCAACAATTGCCTTATCAATTGGTTCAAATCGAATAATTATTCCTTCCGAAATCTCATCAATCACCTTAACTTTATCGCCAACATTAAAATTCATGGTGCAAACATATAAATCGAACAATGGACGAGCAAAAAAATCCTTGGACAACCCTTTCTAGCAAAACTGTTTTAAATAACAATTGGATAAAGGTCTCTGACCATAAGGTTCTAAATCCCAATGGTAACAAAGGAGTTTACGGTACTGTTCATTTCAAAAATTTAGCAATTGGAATTATTCCGATAGATAAGGAATTAAACACTTATTTGGTTGGGCAATACCGCTTTCCATTAAAACAATATTCATGGGAGATACCCGAAGGTGGAGGAGATTTAAACATCACTCCCGTTGAATCTGCGAAAAGAGAACTGTTAGAAGAAACAGGCATAAAAGCGGAAAATTATGAAGAAATAGTGCAAATGCACCTTAGCAATTCGGTAAGCGATGAAAAAGCTCATGTTTTTATCGCTAGGGGGTTGTCATTTCACGAATCTTCCCCAGAAGATTCTGAAGAACTAATTATCAAAAAAGTGAAATTAACTGATGCTTTTAAAATGGTTGCTAACGAAGAAATTACTGATAGTCTGTCGGTCGCAGGGCTGTTGAAAGTTGAATTGATGTTATCTAAAAGAGATTTAAAAATATAAAAAATGAGCACTTAACCCTGATTTTGTTCCGTACTCATATGTAGGCATCGGTATTTTCACAAAACCAAAAGCACCTAACAGGGTATTCACAAAAGGTGATTTGGTTTTAATTTTAGTTAAATCAATGTCCAACGATAGAAAAAATTGTCGCTGACGTTCGAATTCAGGAATTGAATTTCCTTCACTGTCTATCAAGTAATTTTGTGAACCACCCGTCATTCCATCTGCACTATACCCTATAGCCAAATTTAACCACTTTGGCACATAACTTCCTTCTCCTCCAAAAGATTTCAGATTAACAGACAGCCAATAGGTTTGCCCATTATAATCTTTTAAAAATCGCTCGTTCCAAGTACCCCCCAAAGTATTGGGACGATATTGCGCATACGGGCTAAAATGAGCCGAAAATTTGAGCATTATTCGTTGTTCTTCCCACAGCAACTCTTGTCCTATTAATAAGGCTGCGCCAGAAATATTTGCAATAACATCACCGGAGGAAGCTCCCCATTCTTCTGAAATTCCATCAAAAACTTCAACAGAAGTTAGAAAAGCTAACCCTAACACGCCTCCGTAAATTACTGATTTTCTTTTATTTACACCTGACCACCTCAAGGCATCAATTCCAATTTTTCCTACATAATAAGATGTTGTAGCGTGTCCTATTTTATCCATTTGTAACCACTGATGGTTATCATTAAACCAATGAAACGAACTGCGAGGATAATCTTTATACCACAAACTATTAAGCACAACCATTGATGAAGTATATCCAAAAAATTCAATTCCAACAATGCCTACAGTTCTTTTAGGGCTAAAAACTTCGCTTGGATACAACACTGAAACTGAATCTTTTTTTTGGGAAAACCCAAAAAATGGAAATCCGAAAATTAAAACCCACAGAAACAGCCGATATAACACAGCGTAAATATCATTAAAAATGAGCATTATGTAAGAACAAGGGTAACATAATTTACATACTTTTGTTGACTAGCTTAATTATTGATTCCATGTATCGAATAAAAATCACATTTATCATTGCGATTTTATTGTCGAGTTTTTTAGGGTTTTCTACTAGTGGTAATGAAAAAAACCGTGTAAAAAAAGTAGTCGCAAAAGCAGAAGAAGTTTTTTATTCCGAAAATTACAGAGATGCTAGTCACTTGTATTACGTGTTAGACTCTCTTGCCCCTGAAGGAAGATCATTAAACAGGGGAACTGAAATCAAGATTGTTAACCGTTAATGTTAATTGAATGAAGTTAATAATCAGAACTATTTTCCTATTAACAATTTACCTGAGTTTTAACAACTCGTTAAAAGCCCAACGGCAAAACAATATCTGGTATTTTGGTAATGGAGCCGGATTAGATTTCAACACCGGAAAGCCAGTAGCTTTAAAAAATGGAGAACTTTTTACGGAAGAAGGCTGCGCAACAATATCAGATCAGTCAGGAAAACTATTATTCTACACAAACGGGGTTAAAATTTGGGACGCAGACCATAAGGTAATGAACGGCAATCATCCGCTTTCTGGAGACATTTCTACCACTCAATCTGTTTTAATTGTCCCTTCTCCCTCTGAAAAAAACATATATTACATCTTTACCGCTGATGAAAAAGCTGGGTCTAAAGGTCTATCATACTCAATAGTTGACATGACAAAAAGAGCCGGAAAAGGAGGTCTCATAAAGGGCAGTAAATTTCTCTACGGTCCTATCTCTGAAAAGCTCACTCTTACACCACACATTAATGGCAAGGACTATTGGATTATAGTACATCAGTGGAATTCAAACACATTTGCCTCGTTTCTTGTAACTGAAAAAGGTGTTTCAAAAACCCCTGTACTTTCTAAAGTTGGAAAAAAGCACACTGGCTATGGAAGCAAAGTTAAAAGTGAATCGATTGGACAGATGAAAATATCACCAAACGGAAAAATACTAGCTTCTGTAATGTGTTATATTCCAAATAATCCAATAGAATTTTTCGATTTTAACAATGCAACGGGCGAAATTACCAATCAACGAGAAATTCCAACGAGTGGATATGCCTATGGCGTTGAATTTTCGCCTGACAACAGCAAATTGTATGTTTCTTTTCTTAAAGGAGCCGTAGGTATCATTCAATACGACCTTAATTCCACAAACATATTTGAATCAGGTTATATCCTTTCAAAATCTACCAAAACATCAGTTTTTGGCGGCATACAGTTAGGTCCCGACAATAATATATTCATTGCAAAAACAGGTCATTCGCTTGATGTAATTACAAATCCGAATGCAAAGCAAACAAACTGTGGATATAGAGTCGGGGGAATAAATTTAGGCGATCGATATTGCGTATATGGTCTCCCTTCTGTGGTAAATATCAATAATGCGAAAAGCGAAGCTGTGGCTGCTAATGATGGCGTATCCATTATAAACAACAATGGCAATGAATCTAGTCGTGGTGCATTATGCTCGGAATATGTAGAGCTCGATGCCGGACATTCAGGTTCTGTATTTTTATGGTCAACAGGCGAAACAACCCAAATCATTAGCGCTAGAACAATGGGTTCTTACACTGTTAAAATTAGTGACCCCGAAAATATCAGCTCTCAGTCAGTCAATTTTATGGTTAACAAAGGAGAACCCAAAGTAGATTTGAAAGGTGATACGTCTTTATTCTGTATCAAAAAATACGTACTTGATGCTAAACATAAAGGATACCAATATAAGTGGTCAACAGGCGAAACAAAACAAAAAATTGAAGTAAACCGCTCAGGAAAATACTCTGTGACTGTAACAAATGGAGGATGTTGGGATAGAGATACTGTTTACGTAACTTTCGACAGTAAACCACCAAAATTTAAGGCGCTAACCTCCTTTAGTCCTGCAAATAATGGCTTCAACAACCAGTTTGACTATACCGTTGGTGACGTTTTCGAATTTTATCTAGAGGTCAAAACAACTAAAGGGAAGTTAGTATGGAAAACAACAAGTTCTAAAGAGATTTGGTCTGGCAAAGACAAAAAAGGAGAAAAGGTGAATAAAGGCTCATATAATTGGAAAGTTCGCTACAAAGGCATCTGTACTTTTGGCGAAACAATAGAAGAAGAAGGCACTGTAAGAATATTTTAATCAGTACCTTTGCGCCATCAAATTCGATGGAAATGGAAGGCTCGCTTAATACGATTGAAGAGGCAATTGAAGACATTAAACAAGGAAAAGTTGTTATTGTTGTTGATGACGAACATCGTGAAAATGAAGGTGATTTTATAACCGCAGCAAAAAATGTTACGCCAGAAATTATCAATTTTATGGCAACTCATGGTCGAGGGTTAATTTGTGCGCCATTAATTGAAAGCAGATGTGATGAGTTAGAACTAAGCCTTATGGTGAATAATAACACTGTTCTTCACGAAACACCATTTACTGTTTCTGTTGATTTAAAAGGACATGGTTGTACTACGGGAATTTCAGCAAGCGACAGAGCAAAAACTGTTCAAGCACTTATAAACCCAGATACAAAACCATTCGACTTTGGTAAACCAGGGCATATTTTTCCGTTGAGAGCTAAATCTGGTGGAGTATTGAGGAGAACCGGACATACAGAAGCCACCATTGATTTAGCACGTTTGGCTGGATTTGACCCCGCAGGTGTATTGGTTGAAATACTGAATGAGGATGGTTCAATGGCTCGTCTTCCGCAATTAAAGGAAATAGCAAAAAAATTCGATCTTAAGCTCATTTCTATCGAGGATTTAATAGCATATCGTTTACGAACTGAGTCATTAATAGAAAAGCAAGTTCAAGTAAAAATGCCAACCGAATATGGCGATTTTGAATTAATTTCGTACAGGCAAACCACTAATGATATGCAACATCTTGTGCTGATTAAAGGCGAATGGGATGAAGATGAACCGGTTTTAGTTCGCGTTCATTCTAGCTGCATGACTGGCGATATTTTTGGCTCTTGTAGGTGCGATTGCGGACCTCAATTACAGAAAGCGATGAAAATGATTGAACTTGAAGGCAAAGGCGTTATTGTTTACATGAACCAAGAAGGTCGGGGCATTGGCTTATTAAATAAGCTAAAAGCCTACAAACTTCAAGAAGAAGGGCTAGATACGGTAGAGGCAAATGAAAAACTTGGATTTGCTGCTGACCAACGAGATTACGGAATTGGTGCTCAAATATTACGTTCTTTAGGGGTTAAAAAAATGAGACTTATTTCAAATAACCCAAAGAAAAGGACTGGATTAGTAGGTTATGGTCTTGAAATAACCGAAAACATTCCGCTAGAAATAAAATCGAATAAGCATAACAAATTCTATATGGAAACTAAAAAGAATAAACTAGGGCACAACTTAAAAATGAGTAGCTAGTTTGGCAATTGTTTTGTTTTTACAATTTTTTCTTGATTAATTTGGAGTGTAATTGAAGTTTTTAAGAACATCAAGTCAAGTATATTCATAATATAATTCTGTATTTTTGGTATACACTAACACCACCAAACATGCACCCAGGACTCTACGGAAGGCTTTATAACCAAGTTATGCTTAACCAAGCATACATGAAAACGGTTTTAGCGAATCAATGTATAATTTTAGCAAATCAAGCTGAACCCAAAGCGAATCACAGATTGCTTTATCAGAAGTTTCAGAAAGAGGTTTATAACCAATACAAAATATTGATCGATAAAGATAAAAAACAGGTAATCAAAAACAAACCAGAAAACTAATCCCTATCGTAATAGTAGTCTGAACCTGTAACTATTACGAAAATCCTGTACCTCTCTTTTATGTACATAATAAAATCGTACTGCGACATTTTTTGTAGTTGAGTGTCTGCTATTTTACAGAAATCAATAAAATTATCGAACTGGTCGTACTCTAAATCGATAATATCGTGTTGAACATATTTCACGAAAAGTTCTTTTAATAAATCTCTACGTTTCGATTCGTTTATTAGCTCATATGCCAATCGTTTTTGCTGCTCTTTTCTACTTAGCGCTTGATACAAAAACGTGATTGGACTTGAAATAACATCAATTCCACTAAGCACATAATCGTTTTTATCATATCCTAAATCGTCAATATCTTTTTTAATATCGCTTAAATCTCTAGGCGCGAAAATTGTTACGGGCTTTATCTCAAATTTGAGAACTGATAACGCTAGACTAACATTGTACACCTCTTTTTTGGCTGAATCTTTAAAACAAAGCTTTATTAGTTTATAATTTCTAGTTGATAATAATATGGTATCCCGTTTAGCTGCAACGATATTAAATGAACCATCTTCACCACCATAGGTTCCAACACCTGTTGTATTATTTATCACCATTATATTAAAATTGAGCCCCGAAGTATTAGGATCGTATACGCTACCCACAATGCGAATTTGGGTAGTGTCTGTTTGAGCATACCCAACAAATGTGCAAAGTGATAGCACTGCTGCAACAAGAAATCTATATATAATGGTTTTCATCGATAACGTTTAACACGAATACAAAACTGATAAAATTGTAAAATATTTTGCCATAATTTTGTTTATTTTCATCAGTAATCAACTAGCTATGACAATAAAGCAGATTACAATTTTATTTAACCGAAATTTTGGCTAATTTTCCTTTTCTACCAGTCAACCAACCTGTTTCCCCATTAAGCACACAACTGTAATAACCATCATTGGAGAGTGGCATCCAGTAGTTTCCTTTATCCGATGAAACATCAATTCCTGTTCGGCCTGTTGAAATACTAAATTGCCCATAAGAACACGCGCATGAACGGTAGCCTCGCGGACCATTATTGGCAACTAAACGCCAAGTTTCTCCCCCATCTGACGTCACAGCACAGCTACCTTTAGTGTTCGTTGAGTCTAAATAATTACCGCCTACTATTATTCCATTTCGCTCATCAATAAAGGACATTGCATATATTCCATTTCCTTCGCCCCCACGCATTGGTGTATCATACACTTTCCATATTTTACCTCTGTTGGTTGATTTAAAAACTCTTGCCTTTTCCCCTCCTCCAGTCGCTATCCAAACTATACTATCGCTTTTACAAACTATTCCTGTTCCGCTAGCAGCAAAACCTGCTTCTCCCTTTAGTACATTAGGTAACTTGCTTGATTCTATTTGATTCCATGTTTTCCCTCCATCTTTTGTCTGAATAACAAATAACTTTCCGCCAATTGGGTCACTGTATGCTATTCCACTTTTTTTGTCCCAAAAATCCATCCCATCGAAAAAAATCCCTTTTTCTAAGTTTTCATAAACTTTTTTCCAATTTTCTCCGCCATCTTCTGTTCTGTACATAAAACAGCCGTCTCCTGAGCTCATTACAATTGCTATTTTATCACTAAAAGCGTGAATATCTCTAAAATCTAATTTTCGACAGCCCTTAATAGTGTCTGCAGTCCAGTCGCTACCGTTAGTAGTTTTCATGAAAACACCGCCACTACCAGATGCCCAAGCTACGGTTTCGCTTACCGAGTATAATCCTCGCATTGACGAGTTGAAATTCTCGACTTCAATTTTCGTGATTTCAATCTGAGCAAGAAGCATAGAAGAAAACAACATCCATAAAGTTCCTAAGAGATATTTTTTCATTAGAAGACTATTAAATCAGCTATTATCCTACCTCGAGTGGCCGTGCAATAATTGTTTACGGTTACTTGTGTACTTAATTGAAACCTCGAAGCTTCCAGCGCGATTGGTTACTGCAGAAAATGACGATACGTTAATATCATAAGAAACACCAATCATATAATCTTGTATTTCGAACATTAACTTACCAATAATAGCATCTTTCCAACGGTAATGTCCTCCAAGATATATGGCCATTTTTTTGTCAAATCCTGTAAGTTTAGCCGTACCTCCTGAGCTTATTTTTACCAACATTCCTGCAACAAATTCGGTATGTGCTCCTTGTTTTGCGAAAAACAAGGTGGGAACAACCGCAAATGGACTTAAAGCAAATCCTTTTTCCATTGCCCCTTGTATCACAAGTTTAACTGGCAATCTCCCTTCATTAATACCTAAGAATTCTTGCTTCGGCCTATTTAAGTGAAATACTGCAATCCCGAAATCCATTTCATGAATGGTTTCATCTAAAAAGCTAGATGTTGTGTTACTTAATTGATAATAAACTCCAGCGGCAATATCTGCATACATTTTGGATGAAAACGTATTGGCGGGTTCATTTGTCGCCAGATTGGTGTCGAAACCATAATCGTTAAACTGACTGCCCCATGTTGCATTCGATAAATCTGCAGAAAATTGTCTTAAACCTGCTTGAATTCCTAATGATAAAAATCCTTTATCATGAACTTCTAAAACACCAGCTAATGATAATGAACCAATGGTGTTTCCAAATTGAGATTGACCTGCGGCATCTTTATAAAAATTACCTCCGATACCTAGATAACCTCCGTTCATCTTCCCTTTTAAAATAGGCACATCGAATGATGCCGCATAGGTTGTGTATGAAGTCCCTATAACTCCCCATTGGTTTCTGTAGTTGATAATCAACCGGCCTTTACCTTCATAGTTTCCTGTGGCACCAGGGTTAAGTAATTGTGGTGTTTGATGAAATTGCGAAAAATGAATGTCTTGTGCCGTAAGACCAAATACAACCAATAACGATATTCCGAATGCGATATATTTTAAATCTAATTTCATAATTATAAATTTACCTAACCAAAGTTACATCACCTGCCACGGTTTCTGAATTTCCATTTAAATATGTCGCATCAACTTTGTAGTAATAAACACCAGGGTTTACATCTATTTCATTGTATTGGCCGTCCCAACCGTACTTTAAATCACTTGACTTAAACACCTTTTTACCCCATCTATCAAATATTTCAAGAGTCATTGTCGAGATTTGTCCGCCATAAACATATAGATAATCATTATTGCCATCTCCATTAGGTGAAAAAGCCGATGGGACGAATGCTCCCTCAAAAGGCATTGCAATAAATATAGCAACAATAGAGTCAATTCCTGTAACCCTAAAACTTACTTCTAACTCTAATGTATCTGGCGAAAGATTGTGATTTGTAGTTTCCCAGTGAGAGAAAAAATAATCGGCAGAATTAATTGCTTCAAGGATTACTGTTGCTCTGGTTGGGTATTTTTCTGAATGAATATAAGATGTGGGTATAGATCCGTTAATGGAAATATCTCCCCCCACAATTGTATCCACATTGTATTTAATTTCGAATGTATCTGGAATAAATATAGCCGTTATAACATCTGGTTGAAAGACTGTTATATTGACATACGCTGTATCTGCTACTGGGTTAATCGTTGTGCTGTTAGCTGATGACCACGATACAAACGAAAATCCTGATTTCGGGAATGCTTCTAATTGCAATGTTTGTCCATTTATGTAATTAGATCCCGCTGCGTATAGGTTCCCTAAAGAAACACTGTCAACACTGATTGTCCCTGATTTCTCAGGAGACACATCAAACATTATTAATTTTTTATCTATCTCAAAATGAGCGGTAATGATGTCTGAAACACCAATCTGAATAGAATTTACGTTGTCGGTATTTACCGAACTAAATGTTGTTCCATTAGTGGCAGTCCATTTGTCGAACACGTAACCAGGCTGAGGTATTGCCACCAAATTCATTGTTTGAGTTATAGTGTAATATGCTATTTGAGGATAACTCGGTGGAGTTGCCCCATTAATGGAAACATTACCGCCCCCCGTAGGGTTAACTGAAAAGTTCATTATTATGGTATCTATCTCAATAAAATGTGCCACTATAGTATCTGGTTGATCAACAATTATAGTTACTGAATCATCTGTGCTTGATGTATTAAAAGCTGTGCCATTAGAAGACCAATTAGAAAACAAATACCCAATACTGGGAACTGCTACTAGCGTTAACTGCTCTGCTTGAGTATAATCATCAGTAAAAATATAGCTCGCTGGGATAACGCCATCGATAGATAAATTACCTCCTATTGACTGGTCAACATTAAAGCTTAAAGTTACAACTTGAGAATGGCTTGTAAATATGCTAAAAACAAGCAATACTGTAATAACAAATGTTTTCTTCATTGGTAGAAAATTAGATGTATAACAAAGTTAATAATTCGCGCACTAATTTGATACTTTATTTGGGTTAATTATGGAAACTCCACACTTGGTTTTCTGGAAATTTTGAGAAAAAATCACTCAAATTAAGGTCTTAATCCATCCATAAACCAATCGGGGGCAGCACATGGTTTACCTGTTTCTTTTTTAATGAATACCAACGTGGTTGAAGCTTCGTTGAGCAAATCTCCATTTTCATTATAAATTTCGTAATCAAATGTAATTCTTGCGCGAGGCATGGACTTAACAATTGTTCTAATTGTTAAATGGTCATCATACAAAGCTGGTTTCATGTATTTTACATTGTACTCAATAACCGGCATCATAATGCCAGCTTCTTCAAGTGCCTTGTAGCTTGTTCCTGTTTTTCGCATTACTTCTACCCTGCCCACTTCGCAGTAGGTTGCGTAATTTCCATAATACACAACCCCCATTTGATCCGTTTCTGCATAGCGAACCCTCAATTGTACTTCAGCATCTATCATAACTACAAATAAATAAATTCTAAGGTCACTTAAGCTGATAAACTACAAAATCCTAATTTTACTCCCGTTGAGAAAAAATAACCTATATATATTATATAGTATCACGCTACTTCTTTTTAGTTGTTCCAACGTAAAAATTCTATCAGTTACCGAATCTAATATTCAACTAACAGATTCCATTAAAGATATTTCTAGTGAAATTTCAGAGTTGATCGCCCCTTACCGAGATGAGCTTAATAAATCGATAAACGAAATTTTGAATTTATCTGCTGTTGCAATGCAAAAACCCGAACGATACGACCACGAAGCTCAAGCCCAAAACTTACTTGGTAATTTTGTGGCTGATTTATCTTTTACCATCGGTAAAGAGCTTTACGCGCCTAAAGACGGCAAATCAATCGATTTTTGCGTCCTAAATAATGGCGGCCTACGAACTTCTTTGCCTAAAGGAGAGATTACAAGAAAAAAAGTATTCGAGCTTATGCCTTTCGAAAACGAACTAGTTGTACTAACTCTTTCTGGCAGAACTACAAAAAAACTACTCGATTACATTGTGTCATTACAAGGGGTTCCTATGTCTAACCTAACTATCGTAATTCAGCAAAAAGAATTAAAAACAGCTCTGGTGGGTGAATTTCCTTTTGACACAGCCAAAACATATAAAGTGATTACTTCAGATTATTTAGCTCGCGGAGGAGATAAGATGAACTTCTTTTCGGAAAACCTAAATTACGAACCTGTTGGAATAAAACTGAGAGACGCCATAATAAAATACATAGAAGACGAAAAAACAGAAGGCAGAGTCATCACTTCGTCTTTAGATAAAAGAATGACGATAATTGAATAGAAAAGATTTCATAACAACAATAGGGATTACTAGCGCAGGAATAATCTTGACGCCTTCGGCTTTGATGGCTTCAGCTTCGCACAAAGAGATTATCAAACTTACCGTTCTACATACCAACGACATGCACAGCCACATTGATCCGTTCCCATTAAATGACCCAAAATATCCTGGGCTTGGCGGAATAGAAAAGCGAGCAGCGTTAATTAACAATATACGGTCAAAAGAAGAAAACATACTACTTCTTGATGCGGGAGACGTGTTTCAGGGCACCCCCTACTTTAACATGTATGGTGGCGAATTGGAATTTAAACTGATGAGTAAAATGGGCTATGATGCTTGCACAATTGGCAATCACGATTTTGATAATGGACTAGAAGGTCTTAAAAAAATGATACCACATGCAAACTTTCCTTTTATCAATTGCAATTATGATTTTTCTAACACTTTACTTGATAGATCTGTAATTCCACATAAAATATTTTACAAATCGGGATTAAAAATTGGAGTTTTTGGTATTGGTGTAGAATTAGAAGGGTTAGTTGATCTCAAAAACTACGGAGAAACAAAATACCTCGACCCATTGGAAATTTCTAACGAGAAAGCAAAATACTTAAAGAAAGTAGAAAAATGCCATTTGGTAATTTGCCTTTCTCATTTGGGGCACTCATACAGAAGTCGTAAAATTAGCGACCTCGTTTTAGCAGAAAAATCAAAAAATATAGATTTAATTATAGGTGGACACACGCACACTTTTTTAGATAAGCCGATCGAAATTAAAAATCAGGCAAGAAAAAAAATACTAGTTACACAAGTAGGCTGGGCGGGAATTCGTTTAGGTAGAATAGATTACGAAATTCATCTGAAGTCGGATAGCAACAAGGCTCGAGGCCTATCTTATACCATTTAAAGAATACCAACAAAATGTTTTTTTTACACAAGTAAAAGTTTTTTCAGAAGCAATAGCCAAAAGGTTTTTTTATTAACTTTTTTATTGGAATATTTGTTGAGTCGATTGGCAACGATTTTACCACTCGTATTAATTGGCAAAACAGGAACAAAGAGTAACTATTTTATTAACAAAGTGAAAATTAAGCTTTAAAAGCTGTATTAAAAAAATGCAAAAACCACACGAAAAAATTTGGAACAGCTGTTTAGCAATCATTAAAGATAATGTGAGTTTACAAAGTTACAAAACGTGGTTCGACCCAATACGCTCAATTAAATTAAAAGACAGCGTTCTTACGATCCAGGTACCTAGCCAATTTTTTTACGAGTGGCTAGAAGAGCACTACATTACACTGCTAAAAAAAACAATTAAAAAAGAGTTAGGTAACGATGGTAAACTAGAGTACAGTATTATCATGGAAAATAACATGAACTCATCTAAGCCTTACACAGTTAAAATTCCATCGACACACCGTAATGCTTTAAGAAATCCATCCATCCCAATGCCGGTTGACATTGGAAACAAAACGATCAAAAACCCTTTCATTATTCCAGGATTAAAGAAGATAAATGTAGACTCTCAGCTAAACCCGAGTTATTCTTTCGAAAATTACATTGAAGGAGATTGTAACCGATTAGCTCGTTCAGCTGGGTTTGCGGTAGCTAATAAGCCTGGCGGCACTGCTTTCAACCCCCTCTTAATATACGGAGGCGTAGGCTTAGGAAAAACACATTTAGCGCACTCTATAGGTATAGAAATAAAAAATACACATCCCAGCAAAATTGTGCTATATGTTTCGTCTGAAAAGTTTGCTACACAATACATCGACTCTGTTAGAAACAACACCACTAACGACTTTAAGCATTTTTACCAAATGCTTGACGTTTTAATTATTGATGATGTTCAATTTTTTGCGGGAAAAGAAAAAACGCAAGATATATTCTTCCATATTTTCAACCACCTTCACCAAACAGGAAAGCAAATCATATTAACGTCTGACAAACCACCTGTAGAAATGCAAGGTGTTGAGCAGCGTTTACTTTCTCGATTTAAATGGGGACTTTCGGCAGATTTACAAGTGCCAGATTTAGAAACTAGAATTGCCATTTTACAAAAGAAGATGTACTCTGAAGGTATTGAATTACCCAAAGATGTAACCGAATATTTAGCGTACAGCATCACAACTAATATTCGCGAACTAGAAGGCGCTTTGATTTCACTTATTGCTCAGGCGTCTTTAAACAAAAAAGCCGTTACCATTGAACTTGCCAAACAAATGATTGACAAGTTTGTGAAGAATACAGCGAGAGAAGTTTCCATTGATTACATACAAAAAGTTGTTTGCGATTACTTCGATTTACCTATCGAATTACTAAAATCTAAAACGAGAAAAAGAGAAGTTGTTCAAGCTCGCCAAATTGCAATGTATTTTGCGAAACAAATGACAAAATCTTCTTTGGCAAATATTGGGGCTCACTGTGGTGGAAAAGACCACGCTACTGTTCTTCACGCGTGTAAAACGGTAAACAACCTTATGGATACTGACAAACGTTTTAAAAGCTATATTACAGATTTAGAAAAGAAAATTTCTATACAATAGATTTAGTTAGTTAATAATTGAAAAAGGAATCAGAGCAATCGGGTTCCTTTTTTGTTTTTATA
>JAESTK010000310.1 GCA_016763645.1 Flavobacteriales bacterium | reverse complement strand
CGCGGGTGCTGGAGAGGAACAAGGCGTACAAGATAAAATCGATATTTATTTTGGAACTTTCGCTAAATCCTTTGCCTCTATTGGTGGGTTTATCTCTGCTGACGAATACATCTGCGATTACTTAAGATACAATATTCGTTCTCAGATTTTTGCCAAATCAATGCCAATGCCTCTTGTTGTTGGAAACATGAAGCGTTTAGAGATGCTGAGAGACACCAAACACAAAGACAAACTTTGGGAAATAACCAATGCACTTCAAAGCGGATTACTAGAAAATGGATTCGATCTTGGTGCCACGAACTCTTGTGTTACTCCGGTTCATTTAACTGGTGGACCATACGAAGCAGGAAACGTTATTCTCGATTTAAGAGAAAATCATGGTATTTTCTGCTCTATGGTAATTTATCCAGTAGTTCCAAAAGATGTAATTTTATTAAGATTAATTCCTACTGCGGTTCACACATTAGAAGATGTTGAATACACCATCGAGACGTTTAAAAAAGTAAAAGACAAACTTTCTGTAGGGGCTTATGCCAAAGACAAAATTGTGTTAGCATAAAAGACAAAAAATGAAAATTCTAAAAGACTCAACAAATCGTTGAGTCTTTTTTTTATGCAATTTTCAGACATAGTAAGCCGTGTCAGCAGATACACAGATAAAAATTCACTCTATTTGTATAGCAACTATTGTTATCAGATAATTTCATTCATTCTATTTATGTATTTTTATACCCTAATTATCAATGCATTATGAAAACACTTCTTTCCTGCACCCTACTAGTTTCAACTCTTTTTGGGTTCACACAATCAAATATTATTTGTACTAATTCCGAAATAGAAAATGTACTGGAAGGTAATTACACTCCATCAAATTACGAAGCTACAGATGTGATTAACGACCATCAACAAATATTGTGTGAGATTGATAATCAGCTTTCTACCGACTCGTTAAAATCTTATTTAGAGGTTTTAGAATCTTTCCAAACCCGAAATACATATTCTGATACAATTTCTTTAGTTTCTGGTATTGGTGCAGCCAGAAACTGGGTTAACTCTAAATTTAAGGAGTTTAGTGCCGATAGCGAAAATAGACTGTTAACGGGTTTTTTACAATTCGATTGGATCGGAGGTTCGTGTGGCGATGGATTAGGGTTTAGAAATGTATTGGCGGTTTTACCTGGCACAGATGCCACAAAAGATATCATCATTATCGAAGCCCATATGGATAGCCGTTGTGAAGACAATTGCGACATCGCCTGTCTCGCTCCTGGGATGGAAGATAATGGTAGCGGAACAGCACTTGTAATGGAATTGGCAAGAGTGATGAGTCAATTTACTTACGACCGAACTATCGTTTTTATGGCTACAGTTGGCGAAGAACATGGCCTTTTTGGGGCCGAAGCTATGTCACAATACTGTGTAGACCACAACGTAGCTATTAAAGCTGTGCAAAACAATGATGTTGTCGGAGGAGTTACTTGTGGCACCACATCTTCTCCACCAAGTTGCCCTGGACTTGGAGATATAGATAGCACCCAGGTTAGACTATTTTCTAGTGGCTCACTATCACAAACTAGTAGAGGGTTTGCTAGAACCATTAAAATGAATTACAAAGAAAAAATGATGGCCAATGTGGCCGTTCCTATGACGATTAGCATTATGAATCAAGAAGACCGATCTGGAAGAGGGGGCGATCATATTCCCTTTCGAGAAGATGGATTTAGGAGTATTCGATTTACTTCTGCAAATGAACACGGTGATGCCAATATTAACACATCATATACTGATAGACAACACACTTCGGATGATGTATTGGGAATAGATAATAATGGAGACCAGATTCTTGATGAATATTACGTAGATTTCAATTACCTAAAACGAAATGCAGTAATTAATGGAATGTCTGTAACCATAATGGCGTTAGGTCCACAAAGTCCTACTTTTACTTTATATGATGAACCCTCTGGATTACGAGTAGGCTTCTCTTCTCCGCTTGATGGATTAAAATACAGAATTGGTGTTAGATCACCCGCTTCACCCGTAGATTTCAGTGCTGTTTACGGTACTACAGATACCTCGTTCATCATTCCTGGACTCACATCAGGATCTATCTACTATGTTAGTGTAGCGGTAGTAGATTACAATGGTATAATGAGCCCATTCTCTCAAGAGGAGTTCGGGTTTAGTAACGCAACCACCGATTCTGTAGCACAAGAAACTTTATCCTTTACGTTTAATTGTAATGCGCTAGGGTTAGAACATCTAGATGTAAATCGCTCTAAAGTTCTGCTAGAATGTTTCCCGAATCCATTTACTAATGAAACACAGCTTAGGTTCAACCTACGTGAACAATTTAATAACTGCGAGGGAGAAATTCTTATTACAGATTTACAAGGGAGAGTTGTTGATGTAGTACCAATAACTATTTCTTCTGGGCTAAACACTTTGGCTTATACACCTAAATTTAATTCAGGGTATTACAACTGTACATTATTGATAAACAATGCGTCTGTTGGCAGTGGTAAAATGATTGTTCTGCATTGATTCTGTTGTTCTTATTGCCTTTAGAAGTACTAAGCGCAAATGCTATCAAACAAAAATAGCCTTTAGCAAAGTATCAAAGAGCGGTTAAAAATTTAACTACATTTGAAAAAACCTCTACCATGAAAAATTCAGTATTGATTACGCTGCTAATTACTCTTAACTGTATACCGATTAGTAACATTAAAGCGCAAACATTCGGTGTTGGAAACGCTGTTAGTATTACAGGGTATGGAAGCTATCATCCCCAGATAGAAATAAGCAATGACAACTCTCCTATTATTTTATGGACGGACAACTCAACTAAAAATGTCTATTTTGCTAAACATAATGGCACAGATTTCAACACTCCCATTCAAATAAATCCTTCTGGTTTTGACGCCCAATCCTATAACTGGAGCGGAGCAGACCTCTATACATCGCAAGATAATGTGTACATTACTTTCCGCTCTAGCGGGTACGAAACTGGACACATATACGTAGTTAAATCCGAAGACAACGGGTTAACTTTTGGAGACACTGTACGTGTTGACAACCTTACCGAAGGCTTCGGACAATATCCTGATCTTGCGGTATATAACGATACTGTTTTTGTTACATTTATGGATCATGATGCGGGCGGACAAACTCCACAATATGTTGTGAGTCGTTCTGTAGATGGCGGGGCGACCTTCGAAACAGAAGTAGTTGCAGGGGCTTTTGTTGGTGATGAAGCCTGTGATTGCTGCCAGCCTGAAATTGTAGTTAATGACAAGTACGTCATCGTTTTTTTTAGAAACAATGCAAGTAATATAAGAGATATTAAAGGAGTTATTTCGTACGACCGAGGCGTTACTTTTACTGATTGGATATCTGTTGACGATCACCAATGGTCTATCATGGCTTGTCCAAGTACAGGTCCTGATGCTAGACTAACAAATAACCAAACCACGTTAACGGTTTATAAAACAGAAGAAAGTGGAGAACCTAAATTGTTTTTAAATGAATACTCAATACCTTCTGATGCTTCATTATCGTTGACAAAAATTTCTTCTTCTTCAGTCCCCAATGTAAATTACCCTCAATTAGCATCTTCTGGCGATAATATTGGTATTGTTTGGGAGGGATTTTCGAATAGTACCGATATCTTTTTCAATGCGTCAACAAGTGGGACTAGTGGATTAGACACAAATAACATTATCAATATAACCGACAAAATTGGAGCTCAGTCTAAGCCTGACATTATTTACTATAACAATTCTTATTATGTAATTTATGCTGATTTATCCTCGCTCAAATTTGTTGAGATATCTGAGGCGTTGGCAATTAACGAAATTCAAAAAAATGAACCGCTAGAAGTTTTCCCTAATCCTGTTAAAAATTTACTTAACTTAAAACTGCCAATCACAGGTGCTAAGAATATTCAAATCGTAATAATCGATATGAACGGAAAAGTTGTGTATAGTAAGATTCATCCTAACAACGAGTTAACACAAATCGATGTTTCAACCTTACCCGCAGGAGTATATTCAGTCGAAGCTAAAGGCGGCAATACCACAACAAAAAGTATAATAACAAAACTCTAGTTAATTTATACTTCCACACTTTTTATTAATGTTCTTGAAAATTACATCGTAATATTACGATTGTATGTTAATTTATCGTAATATTGCGATATAATTATGGGAACAACAAAAACAGAACGATTTACAACTGAGCAAAACGAGCTAGCATTAATGGCAAAAGCGCTTGGTCATCCTGCTCGGATAGCCATTTTAGAACATCTTTTTAAAACCGAAGGATGTGTTTGTGGTGATATTGTTGATGAAATTGGTTTAGCTCAAGCTACCATTTCTCAACACTTAAAGGCCCTTAAAGATGTTGGACTCATCAAAGGAAATACTGAGGGAGCTAGTGTTTGCTACTGTATTAATACTAATAATTTAAAGAACCTAAGCGATTTACTTGG
>JAESTK010000082.1 GCA_016763645.1 Flavobacteriales bacterium | reverse complement strand
TTTGTTAAAAGTTTTGGGTGAGGTGTAGATAACGAATTTCGGTTTTTGACCATTCGGTCAAAATGAAACGAGCGAAATACCTCGATGGCTCTGCCTCGAGGATAGTTCGTTTCAAGAAATTCTTTATTTATATGTAAAAATAAACAAAAAACCCCACTCATGTATTTGAGTGGGGTTTTAAAAAAGGGAAGTATATTGTAAATTACTTCACAATAATTTTAGCAGTTTTTTCGCTATTGTTAGACTTCACAGTAAGGAAGTACATACCATCAGTTTGGTTGCTTAAATCAATTGTTTTGATGAAATTACCATTAATAGTTTCAGTAGAAGAAGAAACTGTTTGCCCGATAACGTTTCTAACGATAAAAGTATATTCAGCAGTTTCAACTGCATTTAACTCAACGTTAAACACACCATTGTTTGGATTAGGATAAATATTCAATGAAGAGTTGTTTTCAACTTCTTCGATTGTGTTCACAAGATCACAATTAAAAACAGCTGATTCTGAAGCAGTACAGCCTTGACTATCAGTTACAGTGCAATCGAATGTGGATGAAGGACAAGTAAGACCAGTTAAAGAAGTAGTCGTTGCTCCATTAGACCACATATATGAGAATGAAGGAGTTCCACCTGTAGCTGCTGTAGAGACAGAGCCATCAGCACAACCGAAACAAGATTCATCAGTTACAGTAACATTTGGAACGATTTCTCCATTTTCCATTACAGTAATAGAATTAGAAGTTTCAGAACAGCCGTTATTGTCTGTAACTGTTATTGAGTGTGAGCCTCCGTTAAGGTCGTTAGCAGCGTTAGTGTTGTTTCCATTAGGCCAAGAATAAGAATAAGGAGAAGCGCCCCCTGTAACCATTGCCGAGGCAGAACCTGTGGCTTCGCTAAAACAAACAGTACTAATTATTTGGGTAACCGTAATTAGTATCTCATTATGTTCAGAGATAGTAATCATATTTGAGTTGCCAATACAACCATTGTTATCTGTGACGGTAAGGTCATGAGAGCCACTACCAAGGGTAGTATTCGTTACTGAATTATCTCCATTTGACCAAGCATAAACAAAAGGAGAAACACCTCCAGACATTGTTGAGGTAGCAGATCCATCTATAGCACCAAAACATACAGTGTCTATTATAGAAGTTATAGATACAACAATGGCAACAGGCTCTGTTGTTGAAACTTGAGCCATGGCTGTACAACCGTTTGCGTCTGTAACAGTAACATCATTATTACCTACCATTAAGTTGGTAGGCGATGCGGTAGTTTCTCCGTTATTCCACATATAAGAGTAACCTGTTCCCATTGTTCCGCCATCGGCTGTAACCGTAGCAGTTCCGTCAGAACCAGCATTACAAGTAACTTCAGAACTAGCAGTAGCCAATGCAGTAAGCAATGTTGGTTCGTTAACAGTAACTTGGTTAGAAGCGATACATCCAGCGGCATCACCACCAATTACAAAATAAACATCAGCAGGAAGTCCTGTAAGAGTAGTATTCCCAGAAGAAGCAACAGTAGTAATGCTATCTCCGGCAATAGTCCATAAGCTGTATCCGACAATAGTTGTACTACTGGTACCTACAATATCAATTGAGCCAGTTGAGCTACCAAAACAATCTACATCAGCAGGAGTAGAGGTAACAGAAATATCAGCTGCGGGATTGTTAACTATTGCAACAAACCCACCAACACAAGTGGTAGCAGTATTTGTAATAATAACAAAATAGGCGTTTGCATCTAGCCCAGTAGCTGTAGCTGTAGTTTGATTCGCATCATCATCCCATACATATGTGTAAGTTGTGCTCATATCGACAGAAGCGGATCCATTAGAACTGCCACAAGAAGCGTCAGTTGTAGTAATTCCAGTCATAACGGCAGGGGCTATTTCCGACACTGTTACCATCTCGGACGTAACACAATCACCAGCATCAGTTGTTGTCAAAGAATAAGTCCCAGCAGTTAATCCTGTAATAGATGCTGTAGTTTCCCCGTTATCCCACATATAAGTAATTGATCCACTCGAAGAAGTAGCCGAGGCAGCAATTTCACCCATGTCATATCCACAAGCATCGTCAGTAACAGAAGTACTTAGCGTGATGGAAGAACTAAGAGAGCTAACGACACTTATATCGGTAGCTGTACACCCGTTATCGTCAGTAACGGTAACGTTATAGGAACCTGCTATAGTACCAGATGTAGATGATGTGGTTTCTGCGTTGTCCCACATAAAGCTGTATGGGGCAGTACCACCACTAGCGATTACAGTTGCATCTCCATTGTTTAAATCACAGGAAGCACTGTTCATACTTACACTGGTAGATAATGCATTAGGCTGGTTAACAATAAAAGTTTTTATTATGTTACAAGTAGCATCTGTAATTGTAACATCGTATGTGCCAGCAGACAAATTAGAGATGGAACTATTAGAGCTTCCAGTACTCCAGTTGTAGGTATAATTAGTCCCGCCAGTTGGGGATAGAGAAATAGACCCATCTAATACACCATTACAATTCGCGTCTGAAATAAATTCGTTTAACTGGTAATAGTTGCAAGGATCTCCTACGGTATTTAGACGTACCATGGGAACTTGATTCAACCAATACCATGTACCATCTAAGTAGCCATAATTTCCGTTAAATCCACCCTTGTTGTTATGTCCACCAACTACGATGTCACTATTATCAGCACCTAAGTTGTCGATAATAGCATAATAGAAATCTAATGCATTTACATCCACTTCTGTTGCAGGGGTTCCTCCTCCTAACATACCGCCAGCTTCAACAATAGGGAGTGTTAGCCAACTGTTTAAATCAGAAGAAGTTAATATGTGTATGTCGGTTGCTGCTACAACAGTTGCCCTGTCATTTCCATATAAAATCCCTATAAGGGGGCTACCTGCTACGCTAGCGCCACTTATAAAAACACTAATAGACTTCACCTTATCGTTGTTTACAAAATCATAAATATTCCCAAAAGCATAGCCGCCAGAAAGACTGTAGAAACTGCTTGTTAGGTTTTGAGAAGCTGTCTCGAAATCTCTAGCGTAAACCGAATCAGTAATTTCATAGGACTCAGATGTAAATTCATTATTGTTCATGCTCCCATCGGTTGAATCAAAAGTAATTTGGTAGTTTGCAGAGTATGTATTCCCGTATTGGGGAACAAAATAAGATTGAACAGTAAGTATAGAATCTTCTCCGCTAAGTATATCGGTAGCAATGCTAGAACTACTAAACACGGTAGTAGAACCATCGTTTACACCGACTGTTAAAACAGTCTCGGTTGCGTCATTAGCATCCATGTTTACAGCTCTTGCAGCATGATAGATAGTATCGGAATGGGTTTTCGGAATCATCGAGTAATAAGGCAACAACCAATCATGTAGGTACGCAAAGCTAGTGTCTGAAATTCCGATGTCATAACCAGATCCTTCGGTTAATAATAGATCATCAATCATCCATTCATAGTACTGTCCGTCAAACTCCATTTTGATATAAACAGTAGATTGTCCCCCTGCTATTGTGCTAATATTAACGTTTAAATATGAATCAGGGTCATTATTACCAGAAGGAGATGTTACGTCAGCTATTTCTGTAAAGGTTGTCCCGTCAGTACTCACATATATTTTCCATGTACAATTAAACTCACGTCCAAAATGGTGCATGCCTAATATTACTGAAGAAAAATTAGAACAATCAATAGCGCCTGTTTGTAAGGCTCCAGTGTGATCTGCTGGGGCAGCTCCCGAACCTATGTTTCCTCCACACACACTACCATTGTCATCTAAATAATTAGAATCGAATATCATAAAACCGTCTGTGGCCGTTGCCGATTCAATAGGATTACCAGTAGAACAAGCACCTTGGCCTCCAGTTGCACTGGAAGGGGTTGTTGAAGGACCTCTGTATTCCCATATTGCAGCAGCGGGGCTTCCTGAATTTGTCCATGAGGCAGGAAGTCCGTTAGCAAAACCTTCATAGTAAATGGTGTCACCCAAAGAGGCAATTGTTGGGAGTGATGGTCCACCTTTTTGCTGACTATTACTTTCTGTGGTTATAATAGAGTTCTTGGCTTTTTTAAGCGTTGTTCCGTGTGTATCCACTTGTGCGTAAATTGTTGTCGTAGCCACAACGGAAAGAATTAAAGTGTAAATTTTTTTCATTATAATTGATAGTCTTAGTGCTTAAAAAGAAATCACATCCTAAAACAAAAATAAACAAAAACCCCCACTCATGTATTTGAGCGGGGGTTTTAATATGAATCGAATATCTAAATTACTTTAGAATAATTTTAGCAGTTTTTTCACTGTTAACAGATTTCACAGTAAGGAAATACATACCAGTAGTTTGATTGCTCAAATCAATTGTTTTAATAAAGTTACCGTTAATTGTTTCAGTAGAAGAAGAAACTGTTTGCCCGATAACGTTTCTAACGATAAAAGTATACTCAGCAGTTTCAGTTGCATTTACCTCAACGTTAAACACACCATTG
>JAESTK010000309.1 GCA_016763645.1 Flavobacteriales bacterium | reverse complement strand
TTTAGTTTAATTTTCGACCGAAAACCGATTGTGGTTATTGAGCCTTTTTTACTCAGAAAATTGTTAGTCCTCAATTTGAATTTTCAACAATAAATCTTGTTTCTTCTTTTTGTAGAACTCCATTAAAATAGTATTTTTACCTGATTCAAGAATACGCAATGTACTAAATTGATACACAACAATTCCTTTCAAATCTTTAGTATCGAACAATGAAAGCTTTTTAGCGTCTCCAGACGCATCATTTACTTGGTAGGCTGTTAAATAGCCACCTTTGTTAGACTGATGAGCCGCTGGGTATTCATTATCTCCCAATTTCTCATTTTTAACATTATCTAAAAATAACACGTAATGATTATCTCCATTATTGATGTATTGTATGACAAATCAAATCTTGGCTCTTTATTCGCATTAGCATATGCAATAGTGTTACAAGAGCCATAACTACCCGAATATTGTGCTGTTCTTTTTTGATTCTTTATTAATTTTTTAATCCAAAGTAATTCGCCATCCGAGTTAATTTTAGATAAAACAACCTCTCTATAATTGTATTTATTTGTTGCCTGACTAACACCAGGGATTGTGAAAACGAAAAACACTTCTCCGACTAAAATTAAGCTACCATCTTCATTAATAACAATTTCATCTAAGTTTAGGTGATCAATTCCGACAGGCTCTCCTTCTGCCGCTTTCGCTTTTGTTTTTTCTTGAGATTTTTCACTTCGATATTGGTTGATAACGTCCAACGGGATCTGATTAAATTTTTCGCTTTCAATACCACCTGATCCTAAAACTGAAACATAAACACCCTCTACTGCTATTCTTCCTCCATAATATCCTGCTAAATAAAGCTTTCCATTTTTTCCTTCTTGAATTTTAATTCCTCTTGGAAAATATTTTCCTTCTGCTTCTATCTTAATTATTTCTGGATCTGAATCAGCAGTAATTTTCATTATCTCTAATCCGTTTTTATCCTCATCACTTTTTTTACGCAGTAGCAAATAAGCATTCCCTTTACTGTCTACCGTAAAGCCTAAATTTTCAAATTCAGCTTCAGAATAAGGCATTTTAATATCCTTTTTCCATAACTCATTCATGTCTTTATCGTACGCGACAACCCCATATACTTGAAAATTTAAAGCGTCTTTTTTCTCTGTGCTGTATTCCTCATACACCACTAAAGTTATCCCTTCATCAAATGATTGGCATAAGTCAATCTTATTTTGCCCCATTTGACTTTTCAACTTACCCGTTTTAAATAACAACTTGTCATCCTCTGCTTTACCCAAATCCGAAAATGAAAACGTTTTACAAAAAATCTGTTCGGTTTTATTTGGTTTATCCCAAACATTGTAAAATTCAATGACCTTATCTCCTTGTTGTAAAAACTCTTCATGAACAAAACCTCGTGGCAAATCTTCTTTTTTTGAAATTTTAGCTTTTTTTATCTCCTCAAGCGAGTTGGCGTCAAATAATTGAAAATTCACGTCTCCTCTAATTTTTATTGCCATCATTTGGTCTTCATGAGTAAAGTAAAACTTCTGAGTACCATCGACAACAGTATAGGGTTCACGGACTTCTAATTTAAACTCTTTAGAAGTATTTACCTGTGCCATAAGATATGCGGGCAACAACAGTGTTAGCAGTAATAAATTCTTTTTCATAATATTTGGTTATTTGGTTGGTTTAGTATTTAAAAATCGAATGTACTTCTTTCTTTTAGCATATCGACAGGATTTGCATAAATATTCATGTAAATTCTTCTCAATTCGTTTTGGTCGCCTCGCATTGTTGAAAGCCTTTCCGACATGATTTTTTCGAATTTTTCTTTTTCTTCTTTTGTGTAGTAATCAGAATATTCAGTAGAATTATTCAATAAATCATGTCCAATAAAGTGCGTAGGCCAAAGCTTGAAATTATCATAAATACGTTGATCGATTAGGTCGCAAAGCATTTTTATTTTGTCGTTTGGTGTTTCACCAAAACTATCGATTGCCTCAAGCTCATCAACTTGAATCGGCTCTGCAATAGCCATGTGAATACGCCCCTTATAGTCGATAACGCCTTTAATCACACTATTTAAGTCTTCGTTAGGTTGTTTATCGTATTTGCCTATAGCTTCAGTTAAATGAAGTTCTTGCGCCTTGTAGTAATCGCATGGATCGTATTCGTAAGAAACCGCCATTGGGGCTAGATTTAGCTCTTTAAAGCTCGCCACAAAATCTTTGCTCCCGCTTTGCGCAAACATTTTTAAAACGCCAGTATGAGTAGCATCTATTCCATCTTTTGTTCTTCCTGAGCGTTGTGCTACCCAAACTGAATCGTTGATTTCTGTAATTGCCTTGCGGATGTATGCTGACAACCGCACTGAGTTTTCATACATCTCTCTACGGGTTCCGCCACGATAAACAGTAAACATTTTGTTCACTTTGCCTACATCAATAAATACACCTTGCATCAGGTTGTCGCCAAATGTAATTTGTGTAGTGTCAATTTCTCTTTCGAATAATAAAATTTGAAGTAACCCTGAATCCAAAAAAATATCGCGATGGTTAGAAACGTAGAGGTAAGAGTTGTCATTATCTACATAATCAAACCCAGAACTGGACAAGCCATCACTTGTTTTTTTAACTATTTTTCGAATACCCACATGCATGAAATCTCGTTGAAATTCGAAGGTCGTACGAATAGAGGTAATTTTCTGTTTTACTTCTTCGTTACTCAATTCAGGAAATAGCCAATTCATACAAGCATAAAACTCAGGAGCTTCTGCTATTCGCAATATTGCTGGGTATATTTCTTCCTTACTACTTGGTCTATTCATCCAAAAAATAAAATCCACGCTAGTAAACTAGCCGCCATTACAATAATAAGTAAATAGAATAGATTGAGAAAAAGGTTTTACCGTTTATCGACAAAAGTAATTGGCTTCCTGCTCATTTCGGGAAACTGCTCTTTCAGTATTTGCTTTGGATTTTCGAACCGAATAGTTGGTGCTACCCTAAGTTTTGCTCTAAAATGGTCTTTAATTGTTTTTTCGAATTTATCAGAAGTGTTGTTGCTCCCAACACGAATCAAAATATCATCTGTACCAATGTTATTTGTTGAAACCTCTACAATGTAATTTTCTACATCTTCTATCTCATTTAGCAAATTATAAAGTGCTGGTGGATAAATAGTCGTCCCCTTGTATTTAATCATTTGCCTTTTTCGACCAACTATTGGACCTAAACGCATTGAAGTTCTTCCGCACGCGCATTTTTCTGTATAATGATGGCAAATATCTCCCGTTCTAAATCTAATTAGCGGCATAGCTTCTACACCTAATGTTGTTATAGTAACTTCACCGGCCTCTCCTTTGCCTACTTGGTTTCCTTCATCATCCAAAAACTCTACAATAACCAATTCGGGGTGATGATGCCCTCCCTTACCTTCTTTGCATTCGGTAAAGGCAGTTCCCATTTCGGTTGAAGCGTAAGTCGAGTATAATTCGATATTCCATTTGTCTTGAATTTTCTGAGCCAAAGTATTTGGTGAAAAATCGGCATTTCGTAATGATTCACCAATACAAACTGCCTTTTTAATTGATGAGTTTTTGTAGTCGATTCCGTTTTTCTCAGCATACTCAATCAATTTCACTAAAAAAGAGGGCACCGTAACTAACGCTGTTGGTTTAATTCTTTCGATGGTATCGAACTGTAACTCAGGATTTCCAGGACCGACTCGGATAACCCCTGCTCCTAATTTTCTTAAACCAGAAAAATATGCCATACCTGCCATAAATCTCCTATCGAGTGTTACCATTAATTGATAAATATCGTCTTTTGTGGTATTGGCACACGCGAATGAAACTTCTTCGTTGTACGCCAAACGATCTAAATCATTGTTGGTCATTGCAAAGACAACAGGGTCGCCTAAAGTACCAGAAGTGGTAATGTAATCAATTATTTCTGAACTATTTACACAGATAAAGTCATCATTATGCTTTTGTAAATCGTCTTTAGATGTTGTAGGCAGTTTGGCTAAATCTTCAAGTAATTTAATTTGAGAAATATCTATGTTTTGAGCTTTAAAAACTCTCTGATAGTACTTCGAATTTTTAATCACATATGATAATAGCTCTTGTAACTTGAGTTCTTGATGTTGCTTAACTTCAACAAATGATTTTGTTTCTATTTCAGGAATCGACATTATCCTTCTAGAATTAAATAAGCGATTGCTGTTTCTTTAGTATGACTTAGCGAAACGTGTACAGATTTAACTCCCATTTTATCAGCCATTCGTTTGGCTTCGCCATGTAAGAATATTTTAGGCTTGCCTAATTCGTTGTTTACAACCTCAACTTCCGTGAATTTTAATTCGCCTCTCCACCCTGTTCCTAATGCCTTAAATAAAGCTTCTTTAGCAGCATAACGGGCGGCATAGCTTTCTCCAAAGTTTTTTAAGCCATCGCAATAGTTTTGCTCTATTTCTGTGAAAACTCTCTTTTTGAAATGGTTACCATCCGAAACACTTCTTGTTATTCGGTCTACTTCAGCTATATCTACTCCTATTCCAAGAATCATTTGTCCCTCAAGTTTTGCTCACACTTTTCTAGTTTTGAAGTTAAGTAATCTCGCTCTTGCTCAACTGGTAACACTTTTGTTAATGCTTGATTATAAAACCGTTTGGCCGAACTAAAATCGTTATTATCGAAATAATAGTCGCCTAGAGTATAATAGGTTAAGTAATAATGGGGATTGCTTTGAATAAACTCATCTTCAATTACTGGTTCAAGATTATAACTATCAGTAATAATTTCTTTTCTTAATTCTTTAAAACGCTCGTACTGTTTGTACTCTTCGCTGTAGATAAAATCATCTACCGGGATTTCTAACGAATCTAATGTTATTTCGATGTTCTCTTTAAGGTTCGAATATTCATCAAATACCTTATTTAAATCGTAACAAACATATTTACCAATTTGATACGGCCCAACGGAAACCCAAACCAAACACTGTTCTGGTTTAAAAATAACAGAATGATGAGCAATTAACTGATTCAACGCTTTTTCATTTCCGTTACCAACTACTTCTCCATTTTTGCCATACCTATCGCGCAAAATGGCTGCAACTTCGGTATAATCGATTACAGGGTTTTCATGAATTAATTCGTCCATTCTTTCGTATCGATACTGAGATGAGCTAGTGCGAATGTTTTCAATATTCATCGGGTCGTTGACAAACTCTTCACTCTGGAAATTGTTCGCACAAATGATGTAATCTTTATCGGTTAAATGCAGCCCTATTTTGGTTGGAGATTTTTCAATAATTGCAGTTTTTTTGTCTTTTGCTGAAGCTACTAGTATCGATTCTGAAACAAATGTTTTTCGACTCTCCGCAATCTTATATGCTTCATCAATAGTTGAGGCGTACTGCAAAATTTCTTTAGCCAGCAATGAAATAGGTGTGGCAGCACCTGTTGGGTAATCTGATTTCGCAGCATTTATTGTTACTGTTAATCCTGTTTCGTTCATCCCCGAAACGGCTCCAGTAAAGCCTCCCCAAGTAACAAACATTAACTTATAGCCGCTATCCGGAGAGACAAAATTCACAATCTTATCTTCTGCAAATTCATCACCAACATAGAAGTCGAAATTTCGCCCAACTATCATAGAGCCATCTTTAGTCTTACTATTCCATGCAGAAAAAGAAGTACACCCAACTGTGAAATTTCTATCCTGTAAAGCATGGCCAATATCGTGTGCCGCATGGTAATTTAAACACCTCATGTACTTAGGGGCAATGAAATCGAAGTCATCGGAAAACGTTTGCGAAACGCCATAAATTTCTTCCAACTGCTCACCGCTAATATTCTTTGGCAAGTCTTTATTAAACCACCCTACCAGGTATTTCAGGAATTGTAAATAAAAATCGGAAGGTACCATTCTGTGAATTTGTCCCACAAAAATTTCTTCTTGCCTTACAATTAGCTTTTCTGCCAATTTACCGTTGGTTACCCCTCTTTCAAATGCGTTTCCGCTAACAAATAATTCGTAAAGCCCAGATTTGCTTTTTTTAAACCACCCTCCTTCAATTGTAGATATCCCAACAGATGGCCGCTCAATTTCCCACTTCAATGGAGAAACATCAGCAGGAATAGGCTCACTAAGTTTAACTACACTTGCAAAATAGACCGTAAGAACAATGGCAAACAACAATATCGCTATTGCAGAATATTTAAAGAATCGCTTCACCGAGCAAAAGTAGTAATTAGACGAACATTTGACCCCCTTTTAAAATTAATCAATTCGCATCAGCTCAACATCATAAATTAATGTTGCATTAGCCGGTATTACTGGTGAAAATCCTTTTTTTCCGTAAGCTATAGATGGAGGAATAATAAAACGAAATTTCTCGCCCTCACGCATGTGCAAAATACCCTCTTCCCAACCAGCGATGACCATACCTTTTCCTAACACAAATTCGAATGGAAACCCCTTCTCTACCGAAGAATCAAAAATATTTCCATCATCTAAATACCCCGTATAATTCACAGTTACTGTTCTAAACGACTCTGCTTTTCTGCCTGTTGAGCTCTCAGCAATAAGATATTGAAGCCCTGATTCCAATTTAAAAGTATCTCTCTGGTTTACATCATAAGGAATCGGAGGGTCTAATATTTCAATTAGTTCTACATAGTACACTAAATCTGAGTTAGGTGGCACTTTAGCCAACCCTTTTTCTCCATAGGCTAATTCTGCAGGGATTTCCACTCTAGCATGTGTACCCACTGTTAATTTAGTAAATATTTCATCCCAGCCTTTTATTACTTGCCCTATACCAACAGTAAACACAATTGGTCGGTCGCGATCACGCGAGCTCGCAAACTTGTCGCCACCAGAAAGTTTACCTACAAAATGTATTTTTATT
>JAESTK010000283.1 GCA_016763645.1 Flavobacteriales bacterium | reverse complement strand
TCGAAAGCTTGAAGGCCTGTTTCTTCTCCATCATCATTCTTTACCATAAAAGCATATAGATAGGGACCAAAAACTGCGGTAATAAAACCGTTGGAATACTCGCTCAGCTTTTTGGGCGGAATCACGGTAATCTCCTTTCCCCCCTGTTGTCTCAGAAGTTTCTTTAAGTTTTCAGTGCTCATGCCCTTTGACAACATCCCCCGCATGACTTTGGGAGCCTTTCCTTTGAAAAAAACCAGACTTTGCAAGCCTCCATCAACGGTTTGAGCCCCCAGAGTTTTACCTCGTTTGTATATTTCAGGGTTTTTCCCCGTATAAACAACAGATGCAACCCATCTATCCTTAGAGTGAAATTGAAACTTTGCTTTTTTTGGAATCGGTTCACCAAACTGCAAACCAAAAGGAAGCTTGTATGTTGCAAATACAGCCCCCCCAGCCATCGCCTGCGGCACCGCCACAAGCCCCATGCCTAGCAGCATCGCTGCGCTCATTATCATTGTTTTTAGTTTTTTCATTTTTTCTCCCTTAAGTTTAATAGTTTTGCTTCTTAATCTGACTAAGTATGCCAACACGCAACCTTGGCCGTTATGCTATTATTTAGCATACTTTCCTGCACTTGATGGATTTGTATGATCAGCTAAAAGAAATACTTTTGACATTAAATATGGGCGAAGAGTTTCCCAACTATTCGCTTGTTGGGAGAAAGCACATAGTACAACTTGTGATGAGTAATCAATAATATCTAAATTATCATCATTAATATCTTTTGGTTTCACATCTGACTTAGCGTGTTTTTTTGAGGATTGTTTATTATATGCCAAAAACTCACGAATTTGATTTCGTCCATTTAAAGAAACACCGTTTTTAGGTACCTCAGCATATGATGGAATCCTATCCACGTGGCTATCTGAAAAAGAATCTTGAATGATATGCAAAATACTACCTAAAGCTAAGCTTCTTATTTCAGACGCTGAACGGTTCCATGCCGCTGAAAACATATATTGAACTTGCCAACCACCTTTAGAGTGTGTCGTGTTCAGAAACAGCTTTGAAAATAAGTCCCTGCTTTTCTCGGTTGATAAATAACTGACGGCATTTCTTAGTTTTATTTTTTTCTTAATTTCCCCATTAGATACTTTATATGCAAATTCTATCCACATCATTATAAGATGGCGTGTATTTATTGCTGGAATGTTAGTACTTGAAGCCATTGCATGTAGAAACTGAAGATCACCGTAATGACTACGATATAAAGGCTTATACTTTGAATCAATAACCTTCTTATTTAGCCACCACCCTTTCCCTTTAGCTCTATTATTAGCATCTTGCATTTCCACAGCCCACCGAATTGGTTTTTTTGGCAGATATTTTGATGGGTCATCATTCCATTCTGAACCTTCAATTATTGCTGCCGCAAGGCTAGAAATTTCTTTTTTTTCAACATTTTTACAAATGCCATCTTTAGATAATACATTAATTATTGTTTTTTTAGTTAGTTCTTCATGAATTGGTTGAGTTAGCCGCCACTTAAATTGACTGAACTTCTCGGTCCCTTTATTTATGGTTTCATCTGATAAGTTTGGATTCATTTGAAAGGCAATAGCCTGTCCAGACCAAGTACATAATACAGCCAATATAAAAACACCTAATTTCATAACATTACCTCCTACCTTTTAATTTTTGCTTTGAAATCGCGTTCGAGACATCATCAACAACCAACAAATGGATATGGTTCGAAATTTTTCTTAGTCGCACCAAGCTAACCTATTGATTCCACAATGTTTTCATCAAAATAAACCCCATTATCCATGCTTAGAAGCTCCTTTTCGGCATCGAAAAGGTGCTTCTAAGCCCGTATTTTCACCATATATAAATCATTAACCTTTATATTCAAACCACTTATCTTGGTGAGGCTAAGAGTCCATTAGCTTGGTTCGACTAAGAATCCCTACTTATCATCATCGAGTGAATAAGTGACTTCAAGCTTACCTGTCCTATCATTTCTATGAGCCCAGTTATAAAATATTGCACGAACTGTCACATACCCATTTTGATCAACTGAAGATGTAGTTGTTGTAGACACCTTGGACCAAGAAATACTGCACTCTCCAACACCAAGCCCACATGGTCTGTAGTCCGTCGATCCAAGGTCATCAGTGTTGGGCTTCCCCGTATGTCCTCCCCATGGCTCATTTTTCATATATGCAGATATTTTCACATTACTTGCATGCTCGGGATATGAAACCGTGATACTTCTTTGAGTCACATTTTCAGGTGTTCCTCTTGAAATTATGGCCTCAGTAAACTTTACCCTTGGTTTAAGTTACGCAACCTGATCTTCAAGTTGTTTAATCTTTTCTTTCAACATTCCCACATCATCAGCTAGCACAACTCCATTACCAATTGAAATCATTAAACATAATAGTATTAAATTACCAATTATTTTTATCATAAACCACTCCCTTGCTCTTAATTTTAGGCTAACCAATCCAGCCTATTTCTTTAACATCTTCCATCAAAACAGCCTGCCAGGCATGCCAAGTTATCGTTCTGACGATTCGCATAGCATAAAGCTCCGTTAAACACAGCCCTGCTCATTAAAAATCCTCCAGCTTCTCAGATACCCAGAGCGAGTTTAGTTTTCCTTCCCCCATCCCCATATTAAAGAAAAAACTATATGGCGAAGAAGCAAATGTAACATTGAAATCACCATACTCCTTGCTTATATCCGTAATCTTGCCGCCTTGCCGCCGCACGATCCCTATGGCATCAACCTTACCCTTATCGATCACCAGCCCGAGCCGCCTAAATGCCTTTGGTACTTTTTCTATAAAGCCCACCTTAATTAGTGCGCCTTCTTTTACTTTGAGACGAACATCCCCAGCGAGAGTCAATTGATTTCGCCGCTTATTAAAACTTCCTATACGTTTCAGTTTCGCTGAAATCGGTTTGCCAAACTCCAGCCCCCAAGGCAAACGCCAGTTTTCAAGCCCTGAACCTCCCGCCATCGCCTGCGGCACCGCCACAAGCCCCATTCCCAGCAGCATAACTGCGCTCAACATGATTGCTTTTACCTTTATCATACACCCTCCTACAATTTGTTTATGCATCACCATTCATC
>JAESTK010000282.1 GCA_016763645.1 Flavobacteriales bacterium | reverse complement strand
TCTCTAAATAGTTGATGTGGTGTTGTGCATTCATGGTAAACCTTCCTTCTTTCGATATTGGGTTAAAATTTTATCCAGTTGATTGGCAAAAGCCTGTCTATCGCTGTGATTAAAGGCGGCTTGACCCCCAGTCATCACCCCACTACCCCGCAATTCATCCATGAAATTGCGCATACTGAGTTGGCTTCTGATGCTATCAGGCGTAAACATGCTGCCTCTGGGGTTCAAGGCTAATCCGCCTTTCTCAATGACATCCGCAGCCAATGGCACATCCGCAGTAATCACCAAGTCCCCTGCTTCGAGTTCATCCACAATATATTGGTCGGCAACATCTGCACCTGCATCCACAACCACTGCGCTGATATAGTTCGATTTCGGCACGCGCATCACACTGTTGGCAACCAGCACCATATTTATCTTCGCCCGCTCTGCCGCCCGAAACAAAATGTCTTTCACAGGCACAGGGCAAGCATCGGCATCCACCCAAATTTTCATACGTTTCATCACCCTTTTGTTGCAACAAGCAAAAACACTGGGAATGCTTTGCCATCTTTCAAAATTGTAATCGCAGTCTTAAACTGAACATCACTAAAACCAGCATTTTTAAATTTCGCCTTCAAGATATGGCGCTCAAAACCATCATGATACACGCCCTCAATATCTGCTGGGTGAAAAGTTCCATCTTCATGGTCAAGGTCTGCCAAAGCAATGCTGCCACCCACCCTCAAATGGTTGGCAAAGCTGTGAATTAACTTATCCGTATCTTCAACGTGATGCATTGCCATCGCGCTTATAATCAAATCAAAGCTATCTTTTAAAGGCTGCGCTAAAATATCCTGACATATAATGTCTACTTTGCCTTGCAATTCAGGCTTTTCCGCAAGTTTACCCAACATGGATGGCGAAATATCCACCGCAGCAATCTTGGCTACATGCGGCGCAATATAAGAGCACACTAAACCAGTGCCAGCACCAAAGTCCATCACCTGCATGCCTGCCTTTAAAGGCACTTGGTTCACAATCGCAGCACCAATAGCCTTGGAAAGCTTTTGTTTCATATCACCCGAATCCCAGTCCGCAGCCTTGCCATCAAATAAATCTACCATGTATACCCCTGCTTCATTTTTAACAGAAAACCAGCCAATTTCTTTATTCTTGCCCGCTATACCTTTCCTTCTAAACACATGCAGCCCAGTCCTTCAAAAGCCACATATTGAATGGTGTGAATACGCATCAGGTGAATAACTTAATGACCATATTTCTCAGCAAGTTTACCAAACCGTCTACATTCAGGCGTTTCATCTTGCATAGCTTCACAGCTTTTGTTGTTTATACTTTGATAACATGCAAGTGCCGGCTGGCGTAGTTCATTTTTTATGACGGCTTTATTATACTCATCTATCATACCCACACACATATTATCCAATGTTTTCTCCATCATTTCTCGCATGGCTTCCGGTATATTCTGCATATCTTCATCAGACACCTGTGCCTTAGCACATTGTTTCATTTTTTCACAAGAGTTCTTCAAACTATTCAATAATTCATCTGCATACACCACTTGCACAGATAACAACAATACAATACTTACAATCATACTTTTCATACCTTCCTCCTTGCCACAATACTTTCATACTACACTTTAGATTTACAAAATTTAAATATACGGCATAAATACATCCAAATACTAATAGTGTGCCTGCAATTTTCGCAAAAAGAATCAAGCTGCTTGAAAGCTCAATCGCTGGTACAATAAAGATAACCATAAACAAAAATGGTGTCATTTGATCTATCAACAAAGTATCCCAAAACCTCTGTAAAAATTGCCATAGAGCTGCCAGACACATTAAAATAGGTACTACAGCTAACAATACTATAAACTGCAAACCACTGCCTATTGAAAAAAATGAAAATAATGCAAGCGATACCAAAAGTAGTTGAATAACACTTAACAATAGTATTAAACCTGTCACTTTAGGTCTTAACTTTTCTTTTTTCGGTGTAAGCTGTTCCTTCTTTTCAATCCAAACAGCTTTCCCTTGCCCCCACATAAAAAACAAACCTATACTGAATAACGTAAGTACGACACCAACGCGCCACAACACAACACCAACTAATGAATTCCAATACAGTGCTGAAACACAAAAAAGAATCATAGATGCAATAAAAAAGAACCTTGCTATATCTTTCATTCAACCTCCCCCTCTAACTATAAATCGTGGGTTAGACAACCACTCAATCCTGCAACTGGCTTTGAAACTTGGAGGAAGTTTACACTTGAAGCTTTAACCATTCATTAACGCCTATTTCACCAGTTCAAACACATCAACGTTGGCTGCTTTTTTATCAAATGTCAGCACAGTGCTACATTGATTGGCTTTTGCCGTATAAGCAATCAGCAAATCTGATAAATCAGCCTTATTTTTCTGAGCAGCCTGACACCATTGTTGGATGGCATGTTGATTTTCAAATTGAAGTATAGACATAAGCAGCAAGCCACCAATAACATCAATAATATGCTTTCTTGACACTTGATATGCCGATTCAAGCACCCAAATCAGTTCCAGCACCACAAGCTGCGGCACAAACAGTGTTTCCTTACTTTGCTCTGCTTGCTTAAATAACGCATACACTTTCTTGGCTTGTTTTTCATCATCATTGGTCAAAAAACGAACCAATATGTTGGTATCTAAAGCTTTCATCAGGCTTTTTGTTGGGCTTTGGCTTGAATCGCAGCATTCATATCTTCAATGCTCACCGTTTTTCTGTTGGCTGAGTCCAGCTTACCAAACAAGTCATCCACTTTTTTAGATACAGGACGAATCACAGCCTCGCCATTCTCAGTGACTGTAATTTCAATCTTATCGCCAGTGTGCAGCTTCAATGATTCCCTAACATACTTGGGTATGGTCACTTGCCCCTTGGTGGTTAATGTCGCTAAAGCCATATCAACTCCTTACTTATATATAAATCTTACTTCAAGGTAAGGAATAAATACTTTCATGTCAAGGTCAATTTGACAAATGACACCCTTTCCACTTGTATCAGCAATCATCATACATACAGCACCAATAGTCCTCTTTTACTGTTTAGTATGAATATTATGAAATAATGCTTACCTATGGAAATCAATCATGCTTATCAGTAATAGGAATGAACGCAATCATGAAAAAGTTATTGGGCAGCTAATAGAAAAAGCTGATAAATGTATTCTATGTACGGGCTGGATTGACTTACCAGGAATAAAGAAAATTGAACCATATATCTCTAAGTCAAAAGCAAGTAAAAATGAAATAGTGATATATTCAAACAGTAACATTAAACATACGCCATCTAACGTAATTGACTATCTTAAAAAGAATAAGTGTATCAACCACTGGATTGTGGATGATTCATATAGGAGATTGCATTCAAAAATATATTACTTTGAAAGTGGTTCAAAATTTGATGCAATCATTGGATCCGCAAATTTAACACATAATGGGCTTACAAAAAATGAAGAGTTATCTATACATGTAACGGGGAACATTGGCTCAACTAAACATATTGAGATAATCGAATATTTAAGTAGCCTAAATGTTGTACTGCAACGAAATGCCTAATAAAAAAACATGGAGAGTAACGTTCTCTGCCTCCGCTCATAAAGGAAATTAAGCTTTCCCCTCGCGGTCAATGAAATCAAAAAAGTCGCATGGTTTTATACCTAACGCATTGCAATAGGTTCTAAACTCAATAATATCAAGTCGCCTCTCACCTTTTTCCACTTTACCTATAAGAGAATGAACAACCTGCAGCCTTTCTGCTAGTTGCCGTTGTGTTAATTTAACATTTTTTCTTTTCTCAATAAGCCAGTGCCTTAATAAGACCTGTTCTGGTTCATATATCGACAGTCTAAACTTTTTCATTGCACCCATCTTAGGTGCAAGATATGATGCTCCCATTTCAGGGGCGAGATACCAGTATCAGGCTATCATTATTAAGGAGCATATCATGAGTGAAATCAAGAGTCTTACAGGTGAGCAAAGGCAAAACTTGTCGATATTTAAAATTCAAAAGTTAAAAAATCCAAAAGAATATGGTGGATGGTCACATTATATATATTTCTGGATACTGTTTCCAATCGTAGCCTTGATTTTTGGTATTATAGGTATGGTTAGCGGCAATGAAGTAAAAAAAGTGCAAGGAAAGGCGCTGCTAATCGCCTCTGTAGCGTTCATACTTTATGCTATATTTGCATAATTAAATTTAGAAACAAAAGGATAAAATAATAATGAATAAAATACTATTAGCCCTAACTCTTGGATTGGCATTAACTGGTTGTAATAGTGATGTTAACCTTGTCAAATACGGAGTTATGGACTTCAATCAAACTACAACTCTTGGTCAAGCTTTAGATAATTGGGAAAGTTGTAAAGAAAAGGATTGGGAGTCTTTTGAAACGGAAAATGGAGCGTCAGTTGTTCAATTTACATGCAATCATAAAGTTGAAAACTTTATGAAAAAAATAAAGAGCTACTTATCTGCAGAGGAGCAAGAAAAAGCTGATTACTTAGATGTTATTGCTAATATTCAAACTTTTCAGTTTACACTAAATCAAGATAATAGCTTTCAAATTGATAATGTTCAGGTTGAAACAATTTGGGGCGATGGCACAAAACATAATGATTCTCAAAAACCAATCGAGCAACTGGAAACAGCTTACCAGAATGAACTTAATTTTGACCCTGAACAATTAAATAAACTTGCAGCAGAGAAAATGGCCTACATTTTTCGGTTAATAAAATCACGAGCAAAGTAAATAAAAGCCAATACAAAATAAGAGGGTCGTACAAACACACACCCCTCTTGACGATTATTATGTGCAGCAAAAAAATATG
>JAESTK010000308.1 GCA_016763645.1 Flavobacteriales bacterium | reverse complement strand
CCTGCCATATCCATCAGACTCGGTGGTCCTCACGACCAACGTAGCCAACCTTGGCAATCAGGACATTGCCCCTTTCACGGTGACGGGGGATGTTATCAACATGACTGGGGCAACAGTGGTAAGCACCTCAATTATCACGCTCGATACGTTGGATCCGGGACAAGACAGTACCATTACGTATCCGCTGGGATTCACTCCTACAGCAACCGGTACGTATACATATATTACCAGTATTTCGGGTATATCCGGCGACAACTCGGCATCGAATGATACCACCAAGCAAGAGATAGTGGTGGTCGACACTTCACTTGCAATTACCACCTTGACCTTCACAGACAATTTTGTGGATACTGAGTTGCGTTTAGGTTTAATAAATTTCGCTATAGGATACCAGAGCATTCGGGAGACACCAATAATAAAAAGCATAGTCAATAGAATTTTATACCCGGTAGGCGATTGAAAAGTCGCATTCATATAAACTCCATAAAAACAGTAACAGAACACGGTTAGGGCTATCCAAATAATTCTTAGGATACTAATTTTATAAGTCGAATTTTGAAAATACCCAGCAATAAGGCCTAATGTAATTCCGGTTATAGTGGCAATAAGCATCGATAAAAATGCAATGAGTAAAGACCATTTTATGCCAATAAAAAGTCCGATAATTAAGTCAGATGTTTCCCAACGAATTAGCGAAGGTTGGTCCGTAATTGAGAAGTCGAGTATAATTCCAAATCCAAACAGACCAGCCAAAAGAGCAATCCAGGCTTTTGATATTAAGGATATGGATAATTTAATTTTCAAGACAAGTTATTGAGTGTAATTCGAGGGTCAACTATGGAATACACAATATCTGCCAAAATGTATGAAGCCAATGTTACGATTCCGGAAAGCACAAAAAAGGCAATTAATACAGGATAATCTTGATGATATACCGCTTGCATAATTTCGTTTCCCATACCAGGAATATTAAATATCGTTTCTATGACTAATGAGCCACCAATTGCCAAAGGAAAAGAAGTAGTAAACAGAGTGATAATGGGCAACAAAGCGTTTCTAAATACATGATTTAGGAGTATTTGCTTTTCGTTTAATCCTTTTGCTTTTGCTGTTTGGGTATAATCTAGTTTCATTTGTTCGAGCAACGAACTTCTAAAGGTTTGTGTAATTACAGCATAGGTAGAGTAAGCACAGCAAATGGTGGGTAAAACAAGGTAGGGAAGAGTAGACATAAGTTTAGAAAACTCCCCCGTTTGGAGACTAAATCCCTGAATTGGTTTTACACCAGAAACAGGTAAAATAGAAAATATTTCAGGATTGGCGAATACCCACAATAGCATAATGGCAAACCAAAATGAAGGAATGGAGAATAAAATTACAGTAATGGCGGTTATCGTTTTGTCAGCCCATTTTCTCCGATTTAAAGTGGCATAAACGGAGGTTGTCATACCAATAACGTAGGCCAATAATATTCCAATTATCGACAGTAAAACAGACCAAAACAGTTTCTTTCTAACCTTTTTTTCTACTGGTTCTCCGGTAACGTATGAGATGCCAAAATCGCCTCGTATCACCCCTTTTGTGTATTGCTCATCTCCAAAAAACCATCTGTGAAATTTATTATTGGCGTACAGATTTAGTTTAGGCAGATATTTAGTCCAAGAAGATTTGTTTTCAATGCTTTCGAGTACGCCAAGTAATTTATCGACAAGATAAACACCTTTTTTGTCTTTGTAAAAGCTGTACAACACTTTTACACGGTATAATTGATTTGTTGGCGTATGATTATAAAAACTACCCGTAATAATTTCATGGCAATTAAGCTGAAGCGTTTTGTCATCTAAACTAGCATTTCGATTGTATTCTAGAAGTTTATTATGGGCTTTATAGTAGCGATATATTTGTTCCCAGTCGCCATACTTAAAAAGTAATTGTTCAAGAGTATTTTTGTCTTTTTCTATCGAGATTTTATACAGGGTATCGGGCACTACGCGAGAGGTGATAGTAAAATAAAATACAGGTAGATTTAGCCCTAATTTGCTTTCCAACTCGTGTTTTATTTTAAAATACTCTTTCGATGGTTTTAATACACCGCTTGCTCCGTTAAACTTTTGAAGAGGGTCACCGGGAGCGTATTCCAGCAAAAAGAAAGCAACTAAAACAAGCGCCAACAGAGTGCCAAAAGCACGAATTAATCGTTTTAGTATGAATGTAAGCATTTAAGGCTGTAAACTAACGGACTGCTTTATGGTTTTTGATAGCTCAAGATTATTTAAAAGTCCGCCCGGTTTTTCGGAGTACATGTTGGCATTGTCGAAACGTTTGTGTAAAACAATTTTACGCGTGCCATTCATTAAAAAAAGATAGGGTTGTTCTTCATAAATTAGTTGTTGTAATTGATGCTCAATCTCAATACGTTTAGTTTCGTTAAGCGTAATTTTAGACAGCTCGATTAATGAGTCAGACTCGGTTGTTCCGAACCCAGTAAAATTCGAACCATTATTTAACCAAGAAGAAGTGTGCCAAATTTGGGTGTGGTCGTCTGGTAAAGAACTTCCTCCCCAGGCGAGTAGTAACATGTCAAAATCATGTTCTGCCGCTTTCTGATATAGAATAGAGTAATCAACAAGTTTAAGCTTTGCGTTTACACCCGCTTTTTTCATCGTTTCGCTCATTAGTTCTGCCATATCTCCCCAAATACTCATATTATTCATGCAGAGTAATTCGAATTGAAGCGGGATTGTTTTCCCGTTAATTTTTTTGTCTAAAACCCCATCATTGTCAGTGTCAGTCCAGCCGCCATCAGCGAGAAGTTGTTTAGCTTTTTCGATGTTAACCAAAATCGATTTTAATTCACTGTTAAAGGTTGGCTTTAACGAAGAAACGGCACCAATTCTTTGTGTTGATTGCCCTTCGAAAAGTAAGTCAATCATATCGTTAACAGGGTTAAGATATGCCATTGCTTGCCGAACTTTCTTATCTGTAAAAATGGGAGTTCGCCCAGCAGATTCTGGTCGCATATTCATTGCGGCATAGCTATAATTGAAAGTTGAAAGAAAAGCCGCATGGTAATTTTCTTTAAACGATTCATCAGCCATGAGCTTGGTCATTGTTTGTGATGATAGATACCCAGAACCATCAAAATTTTGATTTTTAAATTCTAAATATTGAGAGTTAGGGTCGTTGTTAAGTTGAAATATTATGGTGTCAGGATAAGCTGTTTCGTAAATTGTTGGGGCAGTTAATTTAGCAGTCCAATGATTTTGTTTTTTGACTAATCTGATTGAATTTCCCGCATCCCACTCATCAACTCGATAAGCGCCTAAACCATTTAAGTTAGAGGTTTCTCTACCAAACTGCGCACTATTAAATGCTGCAGCCCAGCTAGATATAGATTCAGTTGCCTTATATTCTTGACTGTCAAAATCTTCAAGTGTACATGAATCTAAAAATCCATTGGGGTCAAAAAACGATTTTTGTAGAATGGGATAATCACTTAAAAAAGCTACATTTTGCACATAATTTTCTTTCATGGTTAGCGAAAATGTGTTTTCTTGTTCGTTTAATGAAATGGACTTTAAATTTTCGAAATAGGACTTCGCTTGGGCATTTTCAACAATCGGGCATTTATTTACTTTCAGTGTAAATTCAATATCTGAAAGAGTAAGTAATGTACCGTCATCCCAAAAAACAGCATCACGAAGAGCGTAGATAAAAGTCAGTTTGTTCTCAGAAACGGAGGGCAGTTGTTTAATGACTCCCGATTGCAAAACAAGATTTTCTAAATTACTACGAACGATAAACCCCTGCGTGTATTGAAAAATAAATTGCGCAATAGTTGAGGGTTCATTAGAAGGGTGCAATGTTGCTGGCTCACCTACAATATGAAAAACAACAGTATTATTTGTTTTCCAATCTTTTTTCCATGAAGTTGCATTTGAATTGTGAATGTATTTCGATTGAACGATAGGCATCTCAGCTTCGGTTTTGTTTTCCACCTTGCTTTCGCCACAAGAAACAATAAAAATAGTAATAAGGCTCATTATCCAAATTTCATTTCGCATACTACAAATATAGGTTTTGAAACGGATTTGAATATTTATCAACACCCTAAAAAACGAACCTTTTTTGACGTAATTTTACACTCCAAATTTATTTTTCGGTGCTAATGTCTCACTTACCTTTTATCTTTCAATTTTCACCTTTCAACTAAGAGAGATGTACTTAATTTTCGATACAGAAACGACAGGACTCCCTAAAAATTTTAAGGCACCAATTACTGATACAGATAATTGGCCGAGGTGTATTCAAATTGCTTGGCAGTTGCATGATGAGTTAGGAAACCTTATAGAGCATCAAGATTACTTAGTTAAGCCAGATGGTTTTTCAATTCCATATCAATCTGAGAAAATTCATGGTATTTCTACCGAATTAGCAACGGAAGAAGGGTTTGAATTAGCAGATATTCTAGTAAAATTTAAGGACGCGTTAGAGAAATCGAAATTTGTTGTCGGACAAAATGTAAAGTTTGACAACAACGTAATGGGTTGTGAATTCCATCGATTAGGTGTTGAGACCAATTTGATGGAAATGCCTGTGCTCGATACTTGTACCGAAATAACAGCCAAGCTATGCCAACTTCCAGGAGGAAGAGGAGGTAAATTTAAGTTGCCAACACTTACCGAATTACACCAACATTTATTTGGAAAACCATTTTCAGAGGCACATAATGCAACTGCCGATGTAGAGGCAACTACACGGTGTTTCTTAGAGCTTATTCGTACACGTATTTTTACAACAGAGCAACTCCAAGTTGAGGAAGATTATTTTACAGCTTTTGATGGAGCTAATCCTGATGTAATTGACATTATTGGATTAAAACACATCAACCTCAAAAAAGCGAGTAAAAAATATGCGACTGAAGTTGATTCAGGAATTTCGGATGAAGAGTCGAGTAAAAACCTTGAAGCATTAGAAAACGTTAGCTTTTCTCATTTTCATAACCACAGTCAGTTTTCGATTTTGCAAGCGACTTCAGAAGTAAAAGGACTAATTGCAAAAGCTGCCGAAATGGAGATGCCTGTTGTAGGTCTAACAGACAATGGTAATATGATGGCAGCTTTCCATTTTGTTGAAGCGGGTATTAAGCACAACAAAGAAGTTAAGGGTCAAATAGAGGACTTAAAGACCAAAATGTCTGCTCAGGGGGCAGATTTAACTGAAGTTGCTAATTGGGAAGAAGATATAAAAGGTCTTGAAAAGAAAACGGTAAAACCCGTTCTGGGAGTCGATTTTTATGTTTGTAAAGATCATCTAGATAAGTCATTTAAGGACAACGGTTTTTCTGTTCCGCTATTAGCAAAAAACAAAGCTGGATACCATAACTTGGCAAAAATGTCGTCTGAAGCGCACGTTAATGGGTTCTACTATGTGCCACGAATCGACCGAGAAGTTGTCCTTGAATACAAAGACAATTTAATTGCTTTAACGGGAGGTTTACTCGGTGAGATTCCTGCAAAAATTCTTAACGAAGGCGAGGAAAAAGCGGAAGAAGCGTTTAAGTGGTGGCATAATGAATTTGGTGAGGATTTTTATGTAGAACTATGTCGCCATGGCTTAGAAGAAGAAAATTTAGTTAACGAAACGTTATTGCGATTCGCAAAAAAGTATGGAGTAAAATACATAGCGGCAAACAATACATTTTATCTTGATCAGGCAGATTCTGAAGCGCATGATATTTTACTTTGTGTTAAAGAAGGAGAGAAAAAATCGACCCCAATAGGTAGAGGTAGAGGCTTTAGGTTTGGGTTTCCGAATAATGAGTTTTACTTCAAATCGCAACAAGCGATGAAGGAGTTGTTCAAAGACCTGCCAGAAGCAATTGCGACTACCAACGAAATAGCAGATAAAATTGAAGTTTACAGTTTAGCCAGAGAAGTACTGTTGCCAGAGTTTGATATCCCTAAAGCATTTGTAGATCCAAAAGATAAAGAAAATCCAAAATTAAAAAATGGTGAAAATGCTTATCTCCGCCACATTACATACAAGGGTGCTAGAAAACGCTAAGGCGATGATTTATCCGATGAGATAAAGGAGCGAATAGATTTTGAGTTAGACACCATCCGAAAGACAGGCTACCCTGGCTATTTTTTGATTGTAGAAGACTTTATTCGAGAAGCACGAAAAATGAACGTTTCGGTCGGCCCCGGTCGTGGTTCGGCTGCTGGTTCTGTAGTCGCCTATTGTACTTGGATTACCAACATCGACCCGATTAAATACGATTTACTTTTTGAGCGATTTCTAAATCCTGAAAGAGTATCTATGCCAGATATTGATATCGATTTTGATGACGAAGGTCGTGGCAGAGTAATGCAATATGTAATCGATAAATATGGTTCTAGCCAAGTGGCGCAAATTATCACTTATGGTACAATGGCGGCTAAATCTGCCATTAGAGATTGCGGACGAGTACTCGATTTACCATTACCCGACACCGACAGAATTGCCAAACTCGTTCCCGATACCAAGCTGAACAAATTGTTCTCATGGGACGAGGAAACCATGAACGAAAAACTGAACCCAGATCAGGTTCAGTTAGCGAAACAGTTAATCGATATTTTTAACCAACAATCTGCTGAAGGTGAGGTTTTGCGTTCAGCTAAAAGCCTTGAAGGCTCTATTCGTAACACAGGAATTCACGCTTGTGGAGTAATTATTACACCTTCTGACATTAGGGACTTCGTGCCGGTAAGTACAGCTAAAGATTCTGAAATGTGGTGTACCCAATTCGATAATTCTGTTGCAGAGGATGCAGGGTTGTTGAAGATGGACTTTCTGGGGTTAAAAACGCTCACGTTAATCAAAGACACGCTTGCAATTTTAAAGGCGAGAGAAAATTTGATAATCGATATTGATAACATCCCGCTTGATGATGAAAAGACATATGAGCTTTTTCAAAGAGGTGAAACCGTTGGGGTGTTTCAATACGAATCTGGCGGAATGCAAAAACATTTAAGGGCATTAAAACCTACTGTTTTTGCAGATTTAATCGCAATGAATGCTTTGTATCGCCCAGGCCCGATGGAATATATTCCTTCGTTTATTAAGAGGAAACACGGTGAAGAAGAAATTGTTTACGATTTAGATGCCTGCGAAGAATATTTGGATGAGACCTATGGAATAACTGTTTATCAAGAGCAAGTAATGTTGCTTTCGCAAAAATTAGCAGGTTTTACGAAAGGTGAAGCCGATTCGCTTCGTAAAGCGATGGGGAAAAAGAAAAAAGACCTTATCGATAAAATGAAGCCTTTGTTTTTGAAAGGGGGAGAAGAACGCGGTCACGAAAAAAAAACGTTAGAGAAAATTTGGACAGATTGGGAAGCATTTGCTTCGTATGCGTTTAATAAATCGCACTCAACTTGCTACGCATGGATTGCCTATCAAACGGCATATTTAAAGGCGCATCACCCTGCTGAATATATGGCAGCTGTACTGAGTAACAACATGAACGACATTAAATCGGTTACTTTCTTTATGGAAGAATGTAAACGTATGGGACTACAGGTTTTAGGGCCTGATGTAAACGAATCGTACCATAAATTTGCGGTAAACGATGAGGGTAATGTTCGTTTTGGGATGGGTGCAATAAAAGGAGTGGGAGAAGCATCGGTAAAAGCAATTATTGAAGAGCGTAAAGCAAACGGAAAGTTTAAAACCGTTGGTGGTTTTATGACCCGAATCGACCAGAAAAGTGCAAATAAAAGAACGCTTGAAGGTCTAGTTTTGGGTGGCGGTTTCGATTCTTTTGAAATTGCTAGAGCAAAATATTTTGGGCAGGACGACCGGGGCACTACCTACCTCGAACAACTCATTAAATATGGTAACGCTTGTAAGCAACAGGCAGATGCACCCCCAGATTTATTTGGCGATACTATCGTAGTTGAATATCAAGAACCCATTCCGCCAGAAGTTGAAGATTGGGGAACCTTAGAACAATTGGCACGAGAAAAAGAAGTCGTAGGAGTTTATATTTCGGGTCATCCGTTAGATGAATTTAAAATTGAAATGCGAAATTTCTGTAATTTAACTATTGCCAAATTAAATGAATTGAGCAAGCCTGTATCTAATGAAATTACTATTGCGGGTATGGTTACAGACGCGCAGCATCGTATCTCGAAAAGCGGCAACCCATTCGGTAAATTGATGCTTGAAGATTATACCGATTCGAAGGAGATTATGTTTTTCTCAAAAGATTATGTGAATTTTAAATCATATTTAAATACTGGATGGTTTTTGCATTTAAAAGGAAATTTTCAGCCAAAGTGGAAAAATTCTGAACCGCAGTTTAATGTAACTTCAATAGAATTATTAAACGATTTACGCGATAAATTAACAAAATCTATTACGTTAAAGCTTCCTTTGTCAACCCTGACAGAAAAAACACTTAAAGACATTGACACCATGGCAACTGAGTATCATGGAAAATGTAAATTGATATTGCATGTGGTTGATGAAGTAGAAAAGTTGTCGGTAACAATGCCTTCTCGTAAGTTAGCGATTAATCCTACAAATGACTTTTTTGACACTTTATCGGAAGCGAATATCGAATTTAAACTGAATTAATTACATTTGGTACGGTCAAATTGACATCGAAAATCGTTTGGCAAAACAATTGATAACAAGGAATAAAAGATAGTAATAATTAAATTATAGAAAGATGGCAGTAGAATTCACAGACGCTAATTTTGAAGAATTAGCATTAAAATCAGATAAACCAGTATT
>JAESTK010000081.1 GCA_016763645.1 Flavobacteriales bacterium | reverse complement strand
TTATTTTTGATGAAGAAGTTGGCGATGTAATTAAAACACAGGGTCAAGGGCAGTTGAAAATGGAAATTAACCCATCTGGAGATTTTAACATTTATGGTAATTATGAAATTACCGATGGCGATTATCTATTTACGTTAGAAAACATAATTAATAAAAAATTTACCGTAGCGCCAGGAAGTACAATTTCTTTCGATGGCGACCCAACCGAAGCAATATTAGATGTTACCGCGATATACAAACTCAAAGCATCGTTAAAAGATTTGGCCATTGCCGATGTAGATACTAGTGGTAAACGAGTTGCGGTCGATTGTCATTTGATAATGAGAGAAAGCTTAAGTAACCCAACGTTAGGATTCGATTTGGATTTGCCAACTTCTTCTGAAAACACAAATTCAGCCGTTAAAACGGCAATAAATAGTAACAACTCGATGAACAAGCAGGTGTTTAGCCTTCTTATCATCAGCCGCTTTGTACCAATTACAGATCGAGGTGGTTTTAGTGCAGGCGGTGCGGGGGGCTCAAGCTCTACAGAACTATTATCTAATCAATTAAGTAATTGGCTTTCTCAAATTAGCGATGATTTTGATGTAGGTGTAAACTACCGAGCGGGTAATGAGGTTTCAAGTAGCGAAGTAGAGGTTGCTCTTTCAACGCAGTTGTTTAATGACCGCGTTACCGTAGAAACCAATGTGGGTGTATCGGGTGATAACGCCAATTCTTCTGGCTCATCAAATATTGCGGGCGACTTTAATTTAGAGTATAAAATTAGCAAGGATGGAAAAATAAGAACAAGAGTTTACAACGAATCGAACGATTATAATGATGTAAACACAAATAATATTAAGTACACGCAAGGGGTGGGACTTTTTTACACGGAAGAATTTGATTCGTTTGGTGAGTTTTTTAGTAAGCTATTTAGCAAGAGAAAAAAACTACAGAAAGATGATGAAGAGTAGTTATCTCACTATAGCGATAATTGTTTGTTTTATTCAAAGTAGCATTGCGCAAGTTGAAAAACTTGATTCATTAACTAGCCTTTTAAGCACGTATCAAGATTCTGCCTTAATATCTGTATATTTCCAAATAGGAGATATACATGAACAAGATAGTATTGACCTTGGTATTGTATATTACCAAATAGCACTTCAGCACAGTATTGAACAAGATAATTTATACTATCAGGCTCAAGCATATAATTATATTGGCATTGAGCACTACTATAAAGGACAGTACCTAATCTCGATAGACTATTACTCTAAAGCTCTCTTAATAAAGGAACAAATGGGCGATATGAAAGGAGTTGCTTTTTGCTATAATAATACAGGTATCTGTTATAAATACATGGCTAAATACGACCAAAGCTTAGATTTTTATACAAAAACATTAAATACCCACTTAAAATTGGGAAATAATAAATGGGCAGCAGGAGCATATAACAACATAGCGTTACTTCATAAAATGGTGGGGCAGTACGATTTAGCACTTGATAACATCATGAAAGCAATTCAACATCTCGAACTAGAAAATGATTCGTTGCAACTAGCTGTTTCTTATAGTAGCATGGGAATAATATATTCTGAGCTTAATGATTCTATTAAGACTATTGAAAATTATGATAAAGCAACTGAAATATATATGAGGTATAATGACGAAAGAGGACTCTCTCTTGTTTATGGAAACTATGGAGACTGGGAAAACCAAAACGGTAATTTTAAAAAAGCATTGGAGTGGCAATTCAAATCGTTAGCAATAAAATTGAGGTTTCAGAATATACAAGGCGCGGTTAGTTCATATAATGGCATAGGTGATATTTATTTACTCATAAAAGAACTCGACAGCTCTATTTCGTACTTTACTAAAGGGCACGATTTAGCGAATAAAATGTTGATGCCTACGGGTAGAGTTTATGCAAAAATTGGCTTAGCAAAATCTTATTTACAGAAAAATCAGTTAGAAAAATCGTCTCTATACGTTGTTGATGCAATTAATTTAGCAGACAGCGTTAACGAAAAACCACTTCAAATGGTTGCTTGTGAAGTAGCAGGTAAGATTCATGAACAGTTAGGCGACTTTCTCCGTTCGTTAATATATTACAAACAAGCGAGTGCTATTAAAGACTCCTTGTTCAACAAAAGTAAATCGAAAGATATTGGCAAAATAGAAGCACAATACGAAATGGAAAAGATGCACCAAGAAAAAACAAGAAAAACGCAAGCAGAAAAGGGAAGGCTGGAAAAAGAAAAATCGAGACGAGATAATATTCAATATTCAGGAATATTTGTTTTCGTTTTACTGTTGTTTGCTGTGGTGTTTATGTCGGGTAAATTCTCGATGAGTGAAAAACTTGCCGAAGGCTTAATATTTTTCACATTTGTATTGTTTTTTGAGTTTTGTCTGGTTTTGCTCGACCCATATATAGATGTTTGGAGCAGCGGAGAGCCTCTTTATAAGCTATTGTTTAATGGTATTCTTGCAGCAGGTGTTTTTCCATTACATGCTTTTTTCGAAAACACCTTAAAAAGGCGGTTAATGAAGTGAAACTATTATTCTTTCCACTCAAAAACATCTTCTTTTCTTTTCGGTCGGATGTTTCCGTACCACTTGAAACCATCAAGAATTAATTCAGCAGTATTTACCTTACTTAAAGGGAATAACGTTGCTGTTGGTTGGGTAAGGAAGGTTATCGTTTTTATTTGATTGCTATCTAATAGAATAATCATGTCGTTACAAACGGCTTTATTTACCCCAATATAAGTAATGTGATCATCATTTTTCGCATAATAAATAGTTTGACCGTTGTTGAATACATTTATTCGGTTAAGCTCATTTTTTTTGAAAGACCCAATCATATCTTTACCTTTTATTTGGTTGTATTTAGAGGTGTCTTCTTCCGAAATTATAAAGGCATTTTTATTTAAATAGAAGTTTTTGATTTCACCATCATACTGCTTTATTTCGATAAAATCTGCTGTCATTTGATTAGCATCTGACCACATAATGGGATTGATAAACATTTTTATCGTGCTATCCGCATCTGAAAAGAAGAGCGAATCGCATTTGCCTTGCATATCTGATTTATAAAATTTCACATGATGATAAGCAGCAATCATCTGATTAGTTCTGGTTGAATCGTAGTAGGAGTAAAGCGTATCGGCATGTAAAAAGAAAGTGTCTGTATCGAAAGTTTGCATTAGCAAAACATTTCCAGTAATAATCGATGTACTATCTACCTCGTTATATTTTGAATAATCGCCATTGATTGTAATGTTTTCTAGTGTATCGATTATTGATACGTTTTCGAATAGTTCACCAATTTTGTTGCCTTGATCGTAAAAAATACTATCGCCTTTTATTATTTGTTCCTTAGAAGTTATCGAAGCATTTTTAACAAAATATGAAATCTTTTTTTGAGGATTAAATTTTCCTCTTTCACAATATATGAAGTTACTATCAACTACAATATAGGTGGGACCCAAAAAGTAAGTGATTTCACTTTTAGAGTGAAACTTCATTGTGTCTGCTTTTATATCGTAGTCTGGATGTTTAAGATGGATGTTGTCTTTAAAAAAGAAGTATTCCGTATCTGGATAATAATACCCTTGATCACTTACTAAGGTGCTTTTTTCTTCTTTATTGTAAATTGTCCCCCCCCCAACGTAATAGGCAAATTTGTTTTTCATGTCATAATCTAGCTGGTCGCAATTGAGGATAATTTGATTGTTGTCGAGTGTTACATTACCTCTCATTTTTGCGAACTTAGAATTGCCATTGTAATGTAACGTATCGCCATATAAATTAAGACTGTCTCCTTGTTTTATGCGGACATTATTATATGCATCGAGGGTATTCGTTTTGGTGAAAAAGTATGCACTATCACAATACATGTACACATTGTCCTGCTTAAAAACTACGTTGCCAATTAAGCGTTTTGCGCCCTTGCCCTTTTTTGGATCTACTTCTAAGGAGTTGGCACTAATAATTTCAACCCTTCGTTTACTTTTCTTTCCTTTTGATTGAGAATAACCTGAAAGCCCTGAAAAAAGATATAGCAGAATAATAACTCCTTTCAAAAAAGTGGAGTTATTTAAAACGAAAGCCATGAGAAAATTTTTAAGCTAACGCTTTTTCTCGTAAAATAGTTTGACTTCTATCTGGACCAACTGAAATAATTGTAATAGGTAGCTCCAATTCTTTTTCTAAAAACTCAACATAGTCATGAAGTTCAGTAGGTAGAGCATCTAAATCCGTAACACCAGTCAAATCCTTTTTCCATCCAGCAAGCTCTATATAGATTGGAGTTACGTTGCTCTCGTTTACATCGTATGGAAAATGAGAGATTTGCTCGCCTTTGTAGTTGTAGTGCGTACATACTTTTATTTTGTCGAAACAACTCAGTACATCTGCCTTCATCATAATGAGTTGAGTAACGCCATTAATCATACAAGCATATTTTAGCGCAGGCAGATCGATCCAACCGCATCTTCTTGGTCGACCAGTTGTTGCACCAAACTCATTGCCCTCTTTTTGCATTAATTCGCCATCAGCGTCAAACAATTCAGTAGGGAAGGGGCCGCTACCGACTCTTGTGCAATATGCTTTAAAAATGCCAAATACTTCGCCAATTCTATTTGGTGCAATACCTAAACCTGTGCAAGCTCCAGCACATACTGTATTTGAGGATGTTACAAAAGGGTAAGAGCCAAAATCGATGTCTAATAACGAGCCTTGAGCGCCTTCGGCAAGAACGGCTTTTCCGCTTTTCATTGCTTCGTTTAGTACATGTTCGCTATCGATATGCTTTAATTTTTTTAGTTCTTCAGTAGCAGATAACCAAGTAGCTTCCATGTCTGCAAGCTCAGAAGTATCGAAGTTATATTGTGCCAATAGCGAAAGGTGTTTGTTTTTTAAAGCATTATATTTTTCTAAGAAGTAAGATTCGCTGATATCGCCAATCCGAAGACCATTACGGCCTGTTTTATCCATATATGTTGGTCCAATTCCTTTTAAAGTTGAGCCAATTTTGGCTTTTCCTTTTGCTATTTCAGAGGCAGCATCAAGTAATCGATGTGTAGGAAGAATTAGATGAGCCTTCTTTGATAATACTAAGTTAGATTCAATATCAACACCTAAATCGATTAAAGCATCAATTTCTTTTTTGAAAATGACAGGATCAATAACAACTCCATTACCAACAATATTTAGTGTGTTTTCTCTGAAAACTCCTGAAGGAATGGTGTGTAACACGTGTTTTAGTCCATTAAATTCAAGGGTGTGACCAGCATTTGGACCACCTTGAAATCGGGCTATAATATCGTATTTTGGAGTAAGAACGTCTACAATCTTTCCTTTTCCTTCATCGCCCCATTGCAATCCTAAAAGTACATCAACTTTCATATTGTTTGTTTATTTGTTTTCTGAAACGTTAGAGTTTCTTTCTTTTTCGAGAATAGATTTCGCTTCATCGGTGGTCATTACCACATTAAAAACGGTATTTAGTTTAGTTATCAAAAGTAGTTGATTGATTTTTTTTGGTACATTACAAATTATCAATTCTCCACCAGAGTTACGAACTTTTGTTAATAACCCAATTAGTACGTTAAGCCCAGTACTATTAAGGTAATCCATGTCTTTCATGTTGAAGATAAAGTAACAAGTTCCTTTAATTAAATTTTCCTCGAAAGAAACTAGCAATTTATCGGCAGACTCTTTGTCAAGTAAGTTTCCACTTAATTGGTATTCTGTATTTTTTTCGATTTGAGATACTGAAAAACTAAATGCCATTATTTATTGTTTTTTTGTGATTTACAGGAACTGCAAATACCGTACATATTTAATGAATGATGTATTATTTCGAAATTTAGCAACTCGCCAACGGTAATTTTAATGTTGTGGATTCGAGGATCACAAAACTCGACAACTTTATTGCATTCGACACAAACTACGTGGTCGTGCTGTTTCGAACCATGAGATTTTTCGAATTGACTAGTGTTTTTACCAAATTGATGCTTTCTGATTAGGTTAGATTCCATCAATAAATCGATAGTATTGTACAGTGTTGCCCGACTTACCCTATACTTTTTGTTTTTCATTTGGATGTAAAGCGACTCGATGTCAAAATGGTCGGTATTGGTATATATTTCATCTAAAATAGCAAACCGTTCGGGAGTTTTACGGTGTCCATTTTTCTCCAGATAATCGGAAAATAATTCAGTTACATTATCTAAAACATTCATTTTAATTAGTATCTACTCTTTCAATGTTATGAATACCCTCAATTTTCTTAAGCTTTTCGGTAAGATTGTTAAGGTGTTTTGTGTCCTGCACAAATAACATAATTTTACCTTCAAAAACACCATCAATCGACTCAAAACTTATGGATTGCATATTAATTTTCGATTGATTTGATATAACTTTTGTGATTTCGTTCACCAATCCCACGTCATCAATGCCTTTAATGTTTAGCCCTGCAAGAAAAGAAATAGATTCTTGACTAGTCCATTTAGCTTGCACAATGCGGTATGCGTAATTTGCCATTAGTTGCGTTGCGTTGGGGCAATTTACACGATGAATTTTAATACCCTCGTTAATCGTTATAAAACCAAAAACATCATCACCAGGAATAGGGGAGCAGCAGGGTGAAAATTTGTAATCTATATCGTCCATATTTTCACCCAACACTAACTGATCGGTTTTTCCCCTAACTGTAGAAACAATTTGTTTGAGTGTTTTTTCAACATTTTTTGGTTCGTCAAATTTCAACGAACCATTTTCTTGTACGTGTTTTTTGAGCGTAGTAATATCAACGGTGTCGTTTGCTATTCTGTAGTTTAATTCAAGTAAATTCGGCAATTCATAAAATTCAAGAATGGCTTTAATGTTCTCTTCGGAGGGTTGAATTTTGTAATTTTTCAACTTTCGTTGAAATATAGTTTCACCAATTTTTGCAAGGGTTCGCTTGCCATCCTTTAACAAGATTTTTATTTTAGATTTGGCTTTACCCGTTACTACAATCTTGAGCCAATCTTCTTTCGCTTTTTGTTTTTTTGAGGTGATAATCTCAACTTGATCACCACTTTTTAGTTGATAACTCAATGGAACCAATTTGTGATTAACCTTAGCACCGATACATTTTTCGCCAACTTGCGTATGAATTTCAAATGCAAAGTCGAGGGTGGTAGCATTTGCTGGAAGCGTTTTTAATTCACCTTTTGGTGTGAACACAAAAATCTCTTTGGTAAATAAATTGAGCTTAAAATCATCAACAAAATCGACAGCATCGATATTTGGATTTTCAAGCATTTCTCGAATTTTTCTTATCCACTCGTCTAATGCCGATTCGGTTCCAGAGCCTTTGTTTTTCCAATGTGCCGCGAATCCTTTTTCGGCTATATCATCCATGCGTTTGGTCCGAATTTGCACTTCAACCCACTTACCTGTTGGACTCATCACCGTTGTGTGTAACGATTCGTAGCCGTTACCTTTGGGGGTAGAAATCCAATCTCTTAGTCTGTCTGGGTTTGGGGTGTAAAAATCGGTAACGATAGAATAAGCTTGCCAACAATCTGCCTTTTCTTTATTAGGATTTGAATCAATAACCACTCGAATAGCAAATACATCGTAAACTTCTTCGAATGGAATTCCTTTTTTTTGCATTTTATTCCAAATAGAATAGATGGACTTTGTTCGCCCTTTTACATCGTAAGAAATTTCACTTTCATCTAGAGATCTTTTTATAGGTAGGGTAAATTGATTAATAAATCGGGTTCTTACAGATTTAGTCTTTTTTAATTTCGTTTCAATTGTTTCGTATACTTCTGGTTCGGTATGTTTTAATCCTAAATCTTCGAGGTCAGATTTTATGGCATACAACCCTAGTCGATGGGCAAGGGGAGCGTACAAAAACAACGTTTCTGACGCTATTTTTTGTTTTTTGTGCGGAGCCATGGAGCCGAGAGTTCGCATATTATGAAGTCTATCGGCAAGTTTTATGAGAATTACCCTTACATCATCTGAAAGGGTAAGCAGCATTTTTCTGAAATTCTCGGCTTGTATAGATGATGTTTGGTCGAATACCTGTGAAATCTTGGTTAATCCATCAATAATTCGAGCTACGGTTTCACCAAAAATACTTTCTATATCATCTAAAGTAACATCGGTATCTTCAACTACATCATGCAATAGGGCACATACAATTGAGGTAGTGCTCAGTCCGATTTCGTCAACTACGATTTGGGCAACTTCAATGGGGTGATAGATGTATGGTTCGCCTGATTTTCTTCGAGTACCCGAATGCGCTTCTAGAGCCATGTCGAAGGCTTTTCGAATAATGAGTGAATCGGCACTCTTTTTTTTGCTTTTACTCGATCTTAATAAAGCACGATAACGCTTTATAATTTCAACTCTTTCTTTGGCTGTATCGAACTCTTGCTCCATTTTTAGTTTTAACTATCTTAAAATTTTCCGCACAAATGCAACGGTAAAATAAGACATCAAAAATACACCAACCCAACCTTCTACAGCCGATAAAATTCTAAAAAAACCAGTAGGAAAATAATCACCATAGCCAATGGTTAAAAAGGTAACGGCACTGTGGTAAAAGGCCGATTCTAGATGAGATAGCTCCCCAGCGCCTCCAGGGTGGCTAACCGATTGAACAATTTCAGACCCTTTTTCGAAATGGGGGAGTATAAAATATGTTAAACTAAAAGCGGTATAAATCATAGCGGTGCTAAACAGCACTCTAAGTGGATTGGTAGCGTACAGTCCTATTTTATCGAAAATAAAATATTCAAATGCCGACCGTGGCAGCGCCCAGAATTTATTAGCAGGATTTTCGGTAATTGCATCTTCTGTTTTTGCTCTAAGCTCGTGTCGTTTAAATTCTACATAGGCGTAATCTTCGTCATCATATTGACCTAGATTATGAAAATTTTCTCTTAAAATTCTGAATTGCTCAGATTTTTGGCGGTTGGTTGTTTTTTCTTTTTGACGAGTAATTAGATTAAAGATATCTGATTCTTTCCAACCTAGATACAGTTGGCCTAGATTCCGCATACCAGCGAAATTTATAATTTTAACATCCGACTTATCTCTCGAATTAGGTAGTTCAATAATATCTCGATTAATAGAATTTGTAAGGCCTAGATATCCGCATTTCGTTACTCTTAAATTGACAAATGTATCTAGTTCACATTCGATAAATGATAGCTCTTTCGAAATTGATTTGTAAAAAGAAACCGACCCAGAACCAAATTTAACATTGTCGAAAATTGCACTATCGACTCCAAAATCAACCATGTGAAAATTAACGACTCCATCCCCAAAATCGGATGATTTAAAGCTCACTTTGCCGCTTGTAAAAATACTTTCTTCGAATGTTACATCTCCATCGCCAAACTTTATTCTTCTGAAATCTGCTTTTCCCGGTCCAAAATCGCAGCGTTTAAAATCGACATCGCCACCACCAAATACCGATTGGTCAAATATTTTAACACCTTCTCCAAACCTCGAGAAATGAAAATCGACTTTACCATCGTTAAAAATTACTTTTTTAAAGTTGGTATTTCCTTTTCCAAAAACGCAATTAACGAATGATATGTTTCCGTAATGAAACCTTGATTTTTCAAAAGTTACATCTCCATCTCCAAAATCGGTAAATTGAAAATCTGCATCGCCTTTTCCAAAATATGCTTCTGAAAAATTAACTAAACCCTTAAAGGCGCTTTTGAAAAAGTAAACGGTACCCTTACCGAAATGAGTTTCATGAAAATTTGCATCTTTTTCGAAAACAGCAAATGAAAAATCGATAACGCTTGAGTTATCGAAAAATGCTCCGTCAGCTTTAAAGTTTGAAATAGAAACGTTTTCTCGTTCCTCTAACCCATATTTTTCACGGTATTTCGATAAAGAAAAATCGTGAATGTAGCAATGGGTAACATCAATTTCATCACCATTTTTAATTTTCTCGTAGATGTAATGGGGCTCAACAACACCATATTTCATAGTGAAGTACTGATCTCCATCTCTATCGAAGTATTTTACAAGTGCTGTTTTAGGGGCTGTAAGTATAGAATTTACTACAAAAGATTCTTCGTTTTTTTCTACGGTGTAATGGCTATTTAAATTCATGAGGCTTTAGATATGTCTCGAATTTAAAAATAAAATGAAAGAATGTAAAGTAAAGTGGTTAATATTAAACTGATGATGGTGTAAAAAATAACCTTGTTTTGGCTATTAAGTGGAACATCTTTCATTACGTTAGATGTTTTACTTCTTGCAAACCAGTCTAATTTCATTGCCGTAATTATTCGATTTTGCCTTTAAAATCGGTTCTATATTCTTCCCAACTTTTAGTTTTGTATGTGTTTGATGCAAAGTAATTGAGTATTGGTTCAAAATCTTTTGCAGATTTAAATCCAGGGATAATTCCTATGTTATTTAATGTTTCGTCATAAACGACAAACGATGGGTAAGACATCTTGCCTTGTAGCATTTTAAGAGCAAACTCATGTGTTCTGTTTGGGTTCGCATATTTTTTTCCGTTGACATTTATTTCCTTTTTAGATTCTGCATCAAACTTTACCGCATAAAAGTTTTCGTTAATGTACTCAATAATCTGTGGGTGTTGAAATGTGGTGGCATCCATTCGTTTACACCAACCGCACCATTGGGTATAAACATCAAAAAATATTTTTCGTGGGGCAGTTTCATTTGCCTTTACAGCTTGTTCCATTGTAAACCACTTAATTTGTGGTTTGCTAGTTTCATCTGTTTGTGAAAAACTTGAAGAAAATAATGCAACTCCAATAACCAGTATTACTGCTATTAATTTTTTCATTTCTGCTGAGTTGCTGGTTGTTGCTGAAACTGTTTTTTAAGTTGTTTTTGGTAATTTAGATGTTGGTTTTTACCGAAATAAAGAATAATCCCCAACAAATCTTCAACCTGAAGGTACCCTTTGTAGATTACTACCCGTTGTAGGTTCTCATCTAAAATTACATAGGATGGGTAAGATAGTTGATAATCGAGAATGGAAGCAGCAAATTGATGTGTACTTCTTGTTTTTCCTGGATTTGGATTTACAAAAGTGTGCCCGTTAAAATCGATTGGTTCTCCCATTTCAGCATTCATCTTAACGGGGTAGAAGTACTTGTTCATAATGGCAACGATAGATGGGTCTTGAAACGTAGTTTGATCCATGCGTTTGCACCAACCGCACCAACTGGTGTAAGCATCGATAAATATTTTCTTAGGAGCTTGCTTGTTGGCTTCAGTCATCTGATCCCATGTGAGCCAGTTGATCCCCTTGTTCTGTGCCGTCAGTGTGGTGGCGAACAGGGTAATGATAAGAAGTAAGGAAGTTCTCATTGTTCTTTTGGTTAGTCCTGATGTGTCATTGATTTTCTGTTAAGGGAGGTCGCGCTACTGAGGTTTTTCC
>JAESTK010000291.1 GCA_016763645.1 Flavobacteriales bacterium | reverse complement strand
TATTTTTGTGAAATAGTTTTTATTGATAGGATCTAAACTAAATATAATGTTTTGATTGTCTTCATATATATAAAATAATAAATCATTACACTTAGCTAAAGAATATATTGATAGGAAGCCATTATATACATAAGAATTTTCTGCCGTCCAATTCATAGAATCGGTAAAAACTTGAGAGGAAACTTCAATGTTTATATTAGGCAAAGAGTTTTCATTAACAAAAAAGCATTTAAAATACATTTAACCTTTTTCTCGTTAGTCCTACAATGATTATTTATTAAAGAAAATATGCTTATGATTGATTCATTGAGAGCAGAACTTTTTATATGTATACTATTATACTTTTTTTTGTTCAATGAAATTTTTGTATCAAGCTTATGAAATTGTTCGTTACTATAGTTTTTAATATTTGTAAGAAACGTGAGTAAATCTATTTCTATTAATTCTTCATGAATTAAACTTTCGAGTTTTTTTGCAAAGATTTCACTAATATATGTAGAGGGACTACTCTTTCGTTCTGTAGAAATAAATGATAAAATACTATCATGAAGTTCTAATGCTGTAGTATTGTTATATTGCTTTTTCTCTTTTAAATAGGCTGATTGATAAGACTCAATAATATCATTCAATATTTTAAATGGTTCATCTATAAATGCGTTATTGTTACGTGATATACAATGTTTTTTGTCTAATAAATTAGGAAGTTGATTTATTTTTTCTAATATTAAGTCTAATGGTTCTTGATACTGCTTCTTACACATAAGAAATAAGAAATAAATAGTGATTAAGAAAGATATAAAATAAGCTAAGCAATGTAGTAATATCACTACTAACTCAATAATTAAATTTTCAAAATGTAAATTGACACTAATAAAAAATGGCTGCCCTAATAATGGAAGATATATCTTAAATATTTTATTATTAAAAGTATAATCAAACATATTTTTTAAATTAAAAACATTATCTATTGTTTGATATTCTCTTTCATTATAGAGAGAGCTATCTACAAGCGTTATTTGATCATGATGTTTTGTGGAGTAGGTAAGATTTAATCTCTCACTTATCTTGTTTGTAATTAGGCCAGTACATAAAGCTCCGCTATATTTCATGCTATTTATATTATTAATTGCTATACAAAGAGGAATAATCCTTGCTCCCCCTACTTTAGCCACTCGAATAGGACCCACTATAAATTTAAATGGAGAATCTTTTATAGATTCAATTGACCTAATATCAGAAAATCCTTTTAGAGGTTGGAAGATATGACCTGGTATTAGCGAATGATAGATCACAACATCATTCACATCATATATTTTAAATCCGAAGAATGGTATTGATTTATAACTATGTATGTCATGGTTAAAAAGATTAAGTAATTCTCTTATATGAGTATTATCCTTATGAATATCTTGAGGAGCTAAAGTATTTGCTAGTCCATATAAAATTTGTCGAGAATCCATAATTAGTGAATCCATATAGTTTTGCAACATCCAAGCTCTTACTTCAGCCCTTTTAGTAAACCCCTTTAGTTTTTCGTTGATGACTAGATTAGTTATCATCGAAAAGCAAAGCATACTAAATATTAACAAAAAGAAAACCTTACTATTATATGATTGTGAATATTTAATAAATCTATTCTTAAACTTTTTCATTCGATTAAATTCTCATTTATAATATTAAATTTAGTATGATTAATAAGTTTTGGCTTAACTTAAACCAAATAAAATATTATTATTATTAGGTGTTTCTTTTCCTTGAAGTGGCTCTAAGGAAAAAATTATTTTCTCTCTTTTCTTATCTTCGTAAATATTAAGAATTAAGTTGTTTTCTTTAGCTAGAAGATGTATGGATAGAAAACCTGAATAAATATATACAGGACCTGATTCCCAACCTAAAGATTTTATGGATGAAGTTTGGATGGAAGTTTCTATACTTATAGTAGGAAAACAGCTATTATAATCAAAAAAGCCCTTCAAAATTATTGCATTCTCATCAATATTAAAATTACTAGATCTAATTATTAAACTAAATATATTAAATAGAGACTCAATTAGTGCAGCACTCCTAAATGTAAAATCTTTAGAGTCTTTTGTACTCACCTCTATCTGTATATTTAGTTCATGAAAATATTCGCAACAATATTCTAATGTGTGCTGTAAAAAATTACATAAGTTTTCTGTTTCATAACCTGACGTAATTAATTTTTGTATTTGCCCCAAATAAAGAGTACTCAAACTAGTTTTTGAAACTATCTTTCTACTATAATGTCTTTCTGTAAGCATTAGATGTAAAATATTATTTCTAATCGTTGTAGCAGAGGTTTCTTCCAATTCATTTTCTTTATTTTTATACATATCTAATGAGTAATCCACTACAATCTCAATAGCCTGTAGTATTTCTCTTTCTGTAGGTACCTTAACTTCATTAGAAGAAGTTTGTTCTCCATTAATAGGAATGTTCTTAATTTTTTGAAATATACCAGACAAGATTTTTGTATTACTATGGTTTTCTGTATAATAAATTAGAAAGGATAAAATGAAGGAAAATATAAAATAAATCATTAAATACATGTTATTTAGTATAAGGTCATATATTAAATAATGAAAGTTTGCTTTATGCTCAATAATTATATCAGGATATGAGTCAAGTATTATATGATTATATATAGGTTGATTTTTTAAATAATAATTTATAATATTATTAAGATTAAAAACATCATTAATGTTTTGTAAATGATCTAGTGCATGCTTACTAACTATACTAATAGTGCCGGAATGTTCAGCTGACAACACATGATTTAGTATTATATTTAATTCCTTAATTTTTAATCCTGAGCATATAGAACCTTTTTGAGTATCACCACTATTTATAGAGGCGCAAAAAGGAATAAAGTTTGTTTTAAGACTATCTGCACAGCCTATGACACCAATTTGTGTATCAAATGGCTGTTGTTTGAGCCCCTTTACTATCACTGAATCTAAATTTATATTTTTATCTACACAATTATCGCCTAAAAACGCACTACTAGACACAGTATTACCAAAAGTATCGAATACTTTAAAAGTGGTAAAGGGTAAATGACGATACTTACTAAATTTAGTATCAAAAGAATTCACTATTTCAAATATTTTATAATTATCCTCTTGAATTAACTCTTTAGATAATAATAATGATAAAGAATAAATTATTTGAGATGTATTGTTAAACAAAGATTCAATACTTTTTTCTACCATATGTAGTCTAAAATTAGTTCTTTGAATGAAGTTATCTCTAGTTCTCAGAGAAGCAGAATAAAGTAAATATGAAAATACAATGATTGAAAGAAAAATTTGAACATACAGCAAAAAATTTCCTGAGTGAATCCATTGCTTAATTTTATTACTTATCACCGTATATCACCACTTTGTTACTAGTATCAAATTAATAGGTTAAATTTAAGTAATAATCAAGACTTAAATAAGTGATTTAATAAATTTATATAATAATATGCTTAAAAAACATATAAGCCTCCGTTTATAATTAATATATAATAAATATATTTTGTCATTTACTATTCGGTGCTTTCAGTAACTTGTCCGACAACCTCTGTAGTAGTTGCAATAACACCTGCAATACCTTGCTCTGACCTAGCGTTTGCTTCTTCTTTCATTTGATCTAAAAACTCAGGATTACTAGAATGAACCTCAATAGCATGAATTGTTTTTGTCACTATAGTTCCCTGAACTCCTTGAGCTCCTTGAGCTCCTTGAGCTCCTTGAGCTCCATAATATTTTTTACTAACATAATAACTAGTTATGAGCCCTGCAATAGTAGTAAATGCAAAAAGTAGCAATATTGTATAATTATTCCACTCACTTTGTTCTTGTAACTTATTACTCTGTGACTCTAATGTATTTTTATTTCCACCTAAATCTAGATCTATCTCCTCACTTTGCTCTTGTAAGTTATTACTCTGTAAATCTAATTTATTTTTATTTCCACCTAAATCTAGATCTACCTCCTCTCTTTTTTCTTGTAAGTTATTACTCTGTGAATCTAATTTATTTTTATTTCCACCTAAATCTAACTTTCTCTCCTCTCTTTTTTCTTGTAGGTTATTACTCTGTGAATCTAATTTATTTTTATTTCTTAATGGAACCATAACTTTAATACCCCTACATCAAAATATTATTTCTTATCTATTTAGTTTTAAGCATACTATTAGCATTGATTGAAAACCCTAATTCCTAATAAGACTATAGGCTATAGAGACACTTGTGTTTGATATTTATCAAGTGGTAATTAGAGTAAATATGAGGTCAATGGCTACAATTAAAATATTAAAAAAACTTTTTTTACTCTAATATACAGATGCGACATAACCGCCCTATAAACCTACAAGAGAAGCTGTGCCATTAACAAAGTTTAGGTGAGCGTGGTACCATCCTTCAGAATTATGCATTTGCCATTCATGATCAATAATAAAAATCTGAGTATCAGGAATTTCCTCATTGAATAGAGTTGTAATTTCGTGAATTAAACTATTTTCTTGCCCCCCAAAGACTTCATCTAATAAAATAATATCTGGTTTATCTTCTCTTAACAGCAATCTAATAGCATCTATTTTATGCTTCTGTTCACCGCTCAGTGTTTCTTTCCAGTCCCTCTTAATGTCTAGGCTTCCAACTAAGCAATCCCCTTCCTCGGCCGTTGAATCTATTTTTATTTTTCTTAATAATTTCATCACTCTTGTTCTATATGGCTCTACAGCAACGCCTTTTTTAAAGGTAATTAATTCTAAAAGACTATCTCCTGGTGGAATATATGTATCTTGACTAAGCATAATAATATATGGATTATCACCATTTTTGCTATGATAAATGATATTCCCTTCACTCCAAACTCCAGCATGGGTGATTTGTTTTATAGCCTCGAAAAAAATGGATTTACCTGAATCAGATACACCTGTGACAGCCACATGTTTATTAAATATACATAAATCTTCTATATATAATTTTGACTCATTTCCTTTTCCTATTTTAAAATCATTTAAACAAAGTCCTGGTTGCTCAGATTTTTTATAAAGATAAATTGGTTGATGTTTTAGAGAATTATTAACTTCATCCATTCTGTCCTTAAGTTCATTAATTCTATCTATGGATTGTCTAAGTATAGTCATTTGGATAGTATTCCGTGCATTCCAGCTATCCATAGATGCATAATCTATAGTCATTGAAGAAGCTTCACTACGGCTATTTATAGATATACTACCTTGATAAACTTTGTCAGCTACAATTATCTGAATAAAATAATAATCTATTATACTTTTAGCAGTGAACCAAATATCTAGCACTATACTCCACTGAGATTGCTCTGCTAACATTTCTCTTTCTTCATCAATTAATGCATTACGTGCAGCTCTAGTGAAGTCATTAGCATTATTGATAATCATTAAGACAGCATTTTTTTGAATATGTTGATCTTTATTAAAAATCATAGATCTTATCTCAGTAATATTTGTAGAATAGCTATCATATTTTGAGCATAAAAAGTAGGTGAGTTCTCCGGTTAATTGGTTATAAAGAGATGAATATAAAACTGTATCCAGGGAATTAATTGAGTATAGATGTCCAATAGCATAGCTTCCGTCTATTGCTGTAGATATAGCACTTGGTAGCAATGAATTGGCAACTATAACTTCAATATCTGAATTCATCAGCTCTACTAAAACTCTAGAGTCTAAGAATTCTTTAGAGCCAGGAGTTAAATTTTGATTTTCATCCTGTTTTAAATACAATGAAATCTCTCCACTTAAGAGCTCATCATTGAGTCGGTCGCTTATTAGATATGTAAATTTATTTTGAAAATATTTATTTATTTCATCCATAACAATCTGGCTGCTAGCATAAGGCAAAATATACTTAGTAATTACCAATAAAGAATCAATACACCTCACCCATGAAGCTTCTGTTTGCATAATATGTATAAATGCTTCGCTAAAGACTTGTTCGTATTTAAGAAAGATGAGACTTAGTTTTGTTAGTGTTATTTGACTTGCAATTAAAGATATTGCCTGCCTTTCAATTAAATTATCAAGTTGATGTTTGGGAATGATTTTGCCATATAATGCATAGAGATCTTCATTTAATTGTAAGGCAGATAATTTTGTTCTTTCTACTTCTTTTTCAAATTTAAAAAACATTCCTGATTCATAAATAAAATTAGTTAATGCAGGAATATTAGATCTTATTGACTCTCTATTTTCAATCAACAGATGATTTATTACTCTGTTTATTTGTGGTAGAAGTAAATTAGCAGTAGCAATATTACTAAGTATAGAGGTTAAAGGATTGGTATGGGTGACATTATACAATGATAGACTTTCATCAATAGCACCTAAAGTAACTCCTAGTACCGCTCCATAATGACCCATATAGCTATATCCAGATATTGCACCTGAAACAGGAACAATAATTTTATCTATATGATGATAAACCCATCCCATTGGAGTACATAATCCTATTGCAGCACCAAGAACATCAGATACGTGCACTATAATGCCAATATTATTAAAAGAATGTATAAGAGGTATTATTTTAAATGAACTTAACATTCCCCAGCCTAGTACAGTAGAGGTTAAATAAGGCTTATCATAAATTTTATAGTGATTTGCTGCGACATCAACCCCTCCTAGAGCTCCTACAGCTAAACCAATAGGACCAAAGCTAACAGCTCCAAGTGCCGCTGTTACTACTATAGGCGACAAGAATTCATATTTATAGATGGTTTTATGAATTGGCCCATAAACTTTCAGAGGAATCATTGTGTAATTAGTCATATTGCAACCTTAAATAAAATCATTACTTTTAAGATAGTTACCTTAAGAGGACCCAAGTTTTATACTATATTGCGCTACCTATAATTATATTTCCTTTCTATTGAGCGACTTAAGTGTTGATTTATTTCTTTCTTATGATTCCTAATAACTATGCAGGGAAAATTAAAATTAAATTACGGTTACTGATGTTTTAAATCTTCTGTGTTTCATCAATTTAAAGTATTGAATAGTGATAGACTGATTCTTTACATAAAATTTACATAAGTGATTATATAGATGTTCTAAAGTAAAATATTTGATAATTATCAATTCTTGTATAGGGCCTTTCATGCATCTATAGCGTAACAAACCAAAGCACGTAATTACTCCCCTACCCTCTTCCAGACTTGATTTCTTACCTTACACAAAATATTTATTTATTCGTGCTGATTCACTTATATTAGCAGTTATAAAAGAAAGATCTCTATGCACTTTAGCCGCAAGCATACATCTACACACTTATAATAATATACATTATTACTCCATACTACTTCTTAACTGAATTCGCCGCGGCGAAATAATTATAATATCTAGACTAACTATTATTGCGTTGTTATATAATATAACTAAATTAAGTAAACCAACTTATTGACTCATTTAATTCTTAAGTTAAATTATAAGGAGAAGGAAAAGTGTTTAGAGATATCTGAATTTACTAATGTCAAATAACCACTAATCAAAAATACATGAAGAATGCCCCATTATGCACTCTTTATTTATGTGATTTCTAACGTTAACGATATAGAGATTTATGAATACTAAATTAATCCTATACACAATATAATATATTTTCTAAAACTCTTTACTTTCTAAACAATAACTTTTAAGCTAGTTTAAATTAGGAAGGGTAGGGGGCTCTGATTTATATAATGTACAGAAGTTTTAATTTTATAACTATGTTATTTTATGGTAAATCTTATAATACAAAAATGATTTATATTTTAAGTCATCCTCTAGGCCGCAATCTATGAATTGTTCGCCATTGCGAACTTTGATTTATTTAATTTACAATACTCACGCACTTAATTCCTATAGGAACTATATTACACTATTTTTTATATAACTTATTTATTATTGAATATATTGATTGATAAATATGAATTATCACTTAACGTTAAACTAAAAGTAGGGAAGGGGCGTATAGCTCACGCAGAGCCACGCAGAATAGTATCAGTTTATATATTAAGAAAGAGAATTTTAATACAGAACAAAGAAAGAACTTCGCATTTTCTGTACTTATACTAAATTTAAATCAATGAGTGTAAAGTAATTTAGTCATAAGATTGGTTATGCACCATTGCAAACTAATTTGTTACTATAATATTTTCAAAATACTTTCTTTGATTTTATTTTTTTCTTCTAAAGACAACTTATTAAAAACTTTATTATCAATAATTACCTCTCCTAGAGATAACATAACCTTGAATACAGTCTTTTTTCTATTACTTGGGGTGGCTTTACTTGTTTTGTTTTCAGCTTTATCATTTTTGTATTTTTCAATTACTGAAAGCATCTTAGTAATCTCTTTTTCATCTAAAAGATCCCTAAATAAACTTCTACTCGTTATATTTTGTTCTAGAAGCTGAGTTTGTATTATATTTGGCAATGTTAAGAGTTGCATTATTTCAGTTACTACAGATTTAGAGATACTCAACTTAGCTGCAATTTCAGTTTTATTTTCACACAAACCTTCCTCTAAAAATTGTTGGTATGCTTTAGCTAATTCAAGTGCATGGAGATCTTCTCTTTGTACGTTTTCTATTAAAGCAATCTCAACCGCTGCTTTTTTATCATGAATAATAATACAAGGAACTGTTTTTAACCCTATCATTATGGCGGCTCTAAGCCTTCTTTCACCACTTATAACTTCATATCTACCAGGAACATCTTCAGTCGCTATAATAGTAAGAGGCTGCCTTACTCCATGAAGTTTAATTGTTTCAGCTAATTGCTCTAATGCTATTTCATTAAAATATTTTCTTGCTTGCTTATGAAAAGGAATAAGTTTTTCAACATCAATATTATAATATTCACCTCTAAATTTTTCAGTAAATACACTAGGCCTAGTGCTATTAACTTGAGTTGACTCTTCAGAATATTTAACATGGCGCATTTTTGCGTTTTCAATTCTCATTTAATTACCTTTTTAGTTAATTCTCTTTTTACTGTAGATTTTTCAATTAATTCATTAGTTAAGTCTCTAATATCTTCAAGAGCAACTGACTTTGAGCCAACAAATGCATGAATAGGTAATTTCCTTTGAGCCGAAATATTTATGTCCTCACATTTTCTTACCAATGAATTAAGTACAGCCTCTTTATATTCATGCCTTAAAGTTCCTAGTGCTTCTTGAGAAGTTACCGTTTTTGATTCATACTTATTTGGAATAATACAGTAATTAATACTATGTTCCATTTCTTTTGAAAAGTCCTGTATTTCTCTCACTAACATACTCAAACCTTTTAAGCTATAAGGTTGGGTTTCACAAACTATGTTCAACCTATCTGCAGAATATGTAATACTTTGATTTAAATTACTAATTGTAGGGTTAGTATCTACTAAAATAAAATCATACTTCTTTTTAAGTGGTGACAATAATTTACTTACTAATTTTTCTCTATTAGGCTTCTGAGAGAAAGGTATTTCAACTGTAGTCATTGACAAATTTGATGGTACCAGATCAAGACCAGGATAAACTTGTTTAATGGTTGAGTTAATATCCACTCCATTAATTAAAGCATCATATACTGTCAAATCATCCGAATATTCATTAAACCCAAAAGTTGAAGATAAGTGCGCCTGTGGATCACAGTCAACAGCCAAAACTTTAAACCCCATTAATGCTAGATGAACTGCTACTTGATGACAAAGACTAGTTTTACCTGTTCCGCCCTTAAAGTTATAGAAAACTTGAATCTGCTCTTTTACTTGAAGTTGATCTGCTATGAAGTCTTTTATTACTTTGCTAACTTGTTCAAAAGAATACCTCTTTCTACTATTTGCTGACTCCGTAGTAAAAGGAATCTTATTTTCACTCATATACCTCGATATAGCAGTAGTAGTCTGCCCAGATACAAAACTAATTAATTTTTGATTAAATGTTATATTCTCTAAATCCACTCTCATGACTATTATCTCACAAACAATTATTATATTAATTAACACATAATTTGAATAATACAACAAATACACCGCGATGTCAAATATTGGAAAACGCAAACAATTGAACTCGTGCAACAAAAATAGACAAATCTTTATTTTTTTGTTGCAAACGCAATGTAACGTGATATTGTATATAGTATGTTTTGTGTTGTTATTTAATAAAAAGGCTTTTATTGAGTAAAAAACAATGAGACTTTATAGAAATAAAAAAAGGCACGACACTTAAAATAAGCATCGCACCTGAGTAATTTAAACTTCGCACCTTTATGTTACTCCAGCTAAGCTGATTTGTCAATTAATGTGTCTACTTAATTATAAATAATTAGGATAAATATGTCATACGATATAACCAATGAAGTGAAAGCTATTGGATCATTAAATTTAGAAGGGAACATAATTCCTATTGAATGGTTCAATCACATCAAATTATCAAACAATAAACCAGACTTGATTTCTATTTTTCTTTTATCTGATATTATTTATTGGTATAGACCAACTACAATACGAGATGAAATCTCTGGTAAAATAGTAGGATATAGAAAAAAATTTAAATCAGATTTACTGCAAAAAGGATATAAAGACCTAGAAAATTTATTTGGTTTATCTAGAAATCAAATAAAAGATTCTTTCCAACGTTTAGAAAAACTTAGTTTGATTAAGCGTGTTTTTAGAAACATAATGTCTCAAGGATCTGCAATATCAAATGTAATGTTTATTCAGATATTTACAAAGAATATTACAAGAATTACAGAAAAGAACTTAGGTTTAGATATGGAGATCTATCAGCAGACCTGTGAGGAAATATCCTCACACACCCAAGGAAACATCCTCACACCTAAGGGTATTAATCCCCATACGTATACAGAGACTACAACAAAGATTACAACAAAGAACTCTCTCTCTACTTCCTTCACTTCCAAAGATCCTACTATTTCAAAAGAATATGTGAGAGAAAAAGAAATGATAAATATTTGGGATAAAGAATTTAGAAAAGGAGAGAGAGCATCTGTTCATAGCCAAGGGAGACTCATTTTATTGAAGAAAATAATTGAAGAATACTTTGAAGGTAATTTAGATTGTTGGAAAAGATATTGTTTAATTATTAAAAAAAGTAATTTTTTAATGGGAGGAGGGTCTAATAATTGGAAAGCTGATCTTACTTGGGTTACAAAGCAAGAAAACCTTATAAGAGTTTTAGAAGGTTACTATCATAATAAAGAAGAAAAAAATATTAAAAATAAGAGTAATGACATAATTTCAGAAGAAAAAGAAAAGCCATCAATAGATCCTATATGGAATGGTGTTAAAGAAAGATTAAAAATAAATAAAGGCGAAGATACTTATAAATCATGGTTTAGAAAATTAATTTTTAAAGGATATGAAGAAGAAACAATATTACTTATTGCACCTTCTAAATTTATTAAAGACTGGATATTGAATAATTTTAAAGATGATATTATTGGGCTATATAAAGAAACAGCAATGAATGTTAAATATATAGAATTATTTGTAGAAAATGAAGGTGAAGTATAAATTTAGTGGAAACTAAAATAGTTAAAACAAATGATGAGTGGAAAAAAGAACTTTCAGAGAATGTGTATAATATTTGCATATTAAGGGGCACAGAAGCAGCATTTAGTGGTAAATACAATAAACATAATGATTTAGGTGTATATTTATGTAAATGCTGTAGTAATCAATTATTTAGCTCTGGCCATAAATATGATTCAGGCTCTGGTTGGCCAAGCTTCTACAAAGTAATTGAAAATGATGTAGTTGAAGTAAAAGAAGATTTATCTCTTGAAACGATGAGGACTGAGATAACGTGCAGAAAATGTAATGCGCATCTTGGACATTTATTTTATGATGGACCTCAGCCCACAGGACAAAGATATTGTATAAATTCATTAGCCTTAAGTTTTAAGAAGTCATTAGCCTTATATACCTATTAGGAATATTTAGAAATACATAGCTAAATTAAGCCTATCGAAGTAAGTTCATAAAAAATAAAACAGCGCGAATAAGATAAAATTAATATTTATGAGATTAATTCAATAAACTTAATATTTGTATATTAATAATAGTTAACAAAGTCATGATAGTAACTATTAGTGTTGACAAGTAATGCGCATTACTGTACTTATATTGATATATTAACGAATGAGTAATCATTTCTGTAATATATGCAGCATAAAATTTATAATATTAAAAAATAAGTAAGAAAAAGAAAGAATATAGAGTAGTTGTACCTACTCTATATTTAATAACTAAGGCACACGACCTTGAAGCAATCAAATAGAGCATATATTAAAATTAAGATGCTGTAAAGAGTTCTGCTGTGCCTTCTTATAAACTTAAGAATAAAGGCACAAAATATGTCCAAATTAATCATCGATGAGTCCCCATTATTAGTTTTACCTTCCTTAGCGTCTAAAATTGGCTTAAACGAAGCAATTGCACTTCAGCAAATACATTATTGGTTAAATCCAAACATAAATAAGAATTATAAAGAAGGTAAATATTGGATATATAATACCTATGAAGAATGGCAAAAACAATTTAGCTTTTGGTCAGTGAGAACAATAAGAAGAATTCTAGAATCTTTAGATTCAAAAGGTCTTTTAATTAGTAAGACATTGAACTTCAATAATTTTGATAAAACAAAATGGTATACTATAGATTATAGTAAATTAGAGGGGTTAAGTACTAAGAAAACTCGATGTGGCCAAGTTGGCCTCTCGATGCGTCCAGATTGGACAGAGGATGTGGCCAACTTGGCCACATCATATAAAGATACAAAGACTACTACAAAGACTATTAATAAATCTCTCTCTAAATTTGATAATTTAATTGAAGGTAGTTTTAATACTAATGATGTGAAGGAGAGAGAGATGATAAATATTTGGAATAAGATATTTAAAAAAGATAATAATGTTATTGATCTTACTAAATCAAGATCTCTATTATTATCTAAGTTCCTCAATAGTTATTTTTATAATGATATAGGAAAGTGGGAAGTTTTTTGTTTAAAGATTACTACCAGTAAGTTTTTGATGGGAAAAGTAACTAATTTTAAAGTAAATATAACTGAGTTATTTAATATAATAGATGGAATGAATATAGAAAAACTAGAATTATTTTTTAAAGGTACTGGTGCCGCTCAATTAATTTCCAAATCTTCTGAAAAAACTACTTTCTCAATTTTGATGAATTTAGTAGCTAATATCTCTCCATTGCGTTGCTTAAGGACTCCAGTTGATAATTCAAAAGAAAAATTTTCATTTAGGGATTGGATTAGTAATAATAATAACCATGATTCTTGGATATTTATTACAGCAAGAGCAGATCAAATTGACTCCATTAGATCTTTAATGAGTGCTGCGCTTGATACTGCTCTAAATGCTGCATTAAGTTTAGAAGAAGATAAAAAACGTAGGATCTGGTTTATTGCTGATGAAGTGCCTGTTTTAAATAAATTATCTGCTCTTAAAAAAGGTCTAACCTTAGGAAGAGAAAATGGTTGCTCCATAATGTTGGGGATTCAAGATATACCACAACTTAGGAGTATCTATGGATATGATGATGCCAAAACCATTCTTAATAATATCAATACTCATTTTATCTTCCGTTATCAAGACTCTACTACAGCAAGAGAGATATCTGAAATGCTTGGAGTAGTAGAACAAGAACAGCACAATGCAACGCAATCCTATGGATCAAGCAATATAAAAGATGGCGTATCATTTTCTAAGCAGCTTCAATCTAAAAGTTTAGTATTGCCGATTGAAATAGCGAATCTTAAGGTTGGTGAAGCATATGTAAAATATGGAGGATATGATATCACGAATATTAAGATGAGTTTACAAAATGTAAAAGAGACCAATCCTTGTTTTATACTGAAGGAATCTCCTGCTACAGCAATTACAATAGAAAGTGATTTGCAAGAGTAGTAATTGAAGTTTACTTATTGTTTTATTGACTTGTTTTGAGTAGAGTAGTAATATGATATACATGTATAGCAAAAAATGAGGTGTATATGTTAGCAATAAGACTAACTCAAGATATTGAGCAAAGACTACAGTTTCTAGCAGAAAAAACAGGTCGTACTAAAACCTATTATGCTAGAGAGGCTATAGAGAATCATTTACAAGATTTAGAAGATTATTATTTAGCTGAAGAAAGGATGTCTACGCCTTCTAAGTGATGGTCATTAGAAGACATTTTAAATGAAAAAGATTTATAATGTGGACTATTCAATGGGATGATAGAGCGGTTAAGGAGCTCAGAAACATAGACAAACAATCACAGTTAGAAATTCTACAATATTTAGAAAAGCGTATAATGACTGACGATGATCCTAGAAGATTTGGTAAGCCTCTTATAGGAAATAAAAAAGGATTTTGGAGATATAGAGTAGGTAACTATAGAATTATTTGTAGTATTGAGGACAATATTTTTAACGTACTTGTTGTTGCTGTGGGACATAGGAAAGCTATATATGATTAATGTTATTTTCTAAGCCTAGGGACATAGTAATCATACTAAAAGATAAAATTAGATTCGCAAATAACAGATTCAATCAAACATGAACTTGATATCCAATATTATTCCATTAGTATAGTTTCAAATATAGTTACTCATTTCCAATAGTTTAAGGAAGCGTATGCCAAGCAAAAGCAGAAAAAGTAAAAAAAATTTAAAATCAACTACATCCATAAATACTGATACTCCTGAAATAATATTAAGAAAATTAGATAATAAAGAAAAAGATATAAGAGCAATTTTATTAATGATTGAAAACATTGATTCAATTATATCTTCTTCTAGTATAGATTTATTAACAAAAAACTATACTACAATAGCAAACCTAGCTAATCAGATGACTAGATTTGGACCGACATGTATTAGAAATAAATATGCACTTTGTTGGAAAGATATATATCATATTCAAATAGTGATAGAAAATGAACCAGTTCATCTAGCTGACATTATTCAAAAAAATATCATTAGATCTTCCTGCTTTAAAAAACAAATTATTATTTATACTCAAAGATGAAATTGAAGTAATAAATAGCAGATTCAATCCAACAGAAATTGATCAAATTAATAATTTGATTTCTGCTTATCCTTCTAGTTTAGATGAGAGATTAGTTAATCTTGAAAAGACTATTCTTAGCGAGTATAGTGCACTCATAATTACTAGAATAAGATCTGAAGTACAAATCACGCCAGATAAAATAGATTTTGTTGATAGAGCAAATAGATATTATTTAGCGCGAAAGTTTACTATAATTGGTGAACTTTTAAAAGAATTACCCCGTGCTGGAGAATTCTCTAGTTTAATATCTTCATTACAGGTGATTAGTGACGTACGAGATTCACTAATTCATAATCATAAGCAATTATTAAGTATTGATGCAATTGCAGCGAATAACCTTAAAATATATACGCAAAGCTTATTTGTTGCTTTGCTTGAAGCTACATCTTCTAATCTAGTAAACAAAGGTTTGGAACAGACTCTATCTACTATTTCCACATTAAGAAATAATTCTACCTCATTGTTATTTGCATTGAATAAATTAGAAAAGAAAGAAGCAATCAATGAAGTAATAGTTTCAAATAAAAACGAGCAAGATAAGCTACATAAGCTTATTGCAACAGCCAATAGTAAACTGAATGGTAAACCTGTGTCACACACCTGGGAACAACTTAATGAAGAATATCTTTCTTTACTAAGTAATCTATCTAGTGAGATGAAGAAAGTATATCCACCTGCTTTAAATGAATCTCAGAAGATGAGTATACAAGAAAGCAATCAAAAGATAAAAGATGATAAAGAAGCGCAAAAAATAAAAGACGATGAAATCAGGAAAACAGTTGTAGTAGATAAAGCAAGAGATAAATTAGTAGATAGGTTATTGCAAATTACAAATGAATATACTTATCTACAAACAATAGAAGCATCAAATATATCAGAAGGGATAAAAGATTATGTTCGACAGCATGCCACTAATATCATTGCTGAGAATATGGAAAAAATTAGAGACGAAAAAGAAGAAACCGTTGCTCAAGATTATAATGAAATATCTTCATCAACTCTTAAATCTGCACAATCTAAAGGAATTTATTTAAGAAAAAATGGTCTATCTCATGATATGTTTTCCTTTAACTCACAGAAATTTGATCAAATACTTTTTGATAATATAATTCCTGCTAAGGATGATATAAATTCAGTATACTATATTTTAAGTAATAAAGAATCTCAGGCTGCATCAGCTAAAATAATGAATAATATAGGGGTGTCTTATATAAGATTAGGACTATATCCCCAAGCAGTTGAAATTCTATTAAAAGCTCAAGAATTTGTAAAAAATAACCCTTTAGAGATACAAAAAGAAAAAATGAAGGACTTTGGGTTAACTAATACGGATCATGTACGATTTTATGATTTTGATCAAATGTCTATAGGCATTGAGTCATATGGTTATGAAATCACAAGTAACTTAGCTGAAGCTTACTCATTGAATGGCCAAATAGATCAAAGCATAGCATTAATTCAAGAAATATTATCCAAGATTAATTTAGGAAGTATTGAATCTTTCTCAAAAGACTTCAGAAACTCGCTTGCCAGCACAGTAAATAGTTTAGCTACATTCTATGATTCTCAAAATATTAGGAGTGCTTTATATTTATTTGAACAAGCTTATAAATTAGCTCTTGCAGAAGATGCCCTATTTATTGTAGGTGGTAATTTTATAAAATATTTAGATAAAATAGGTAATCATACTAGAGCAACAGAAATCAGAGATGATTTAAATACCAAGGCAAATGTATATACTGAATTTGTATCAAAAATAGATAATTGTTCTAAGTTGATAGCTAAAGAAGATTTAATCAGAGCAAAAATATTAGTTGATGAGTGTAAAATATTTTTAGAAGCCAATGAAGGAAAACTTAGAGTTTTAAAAGGAGATAGAGTCTCTTTACTTATGTTTGAAGTAATTAGAACTAGACTTGATCTTGCAGCTAAAGAACCTGAGTATTTAGATTCAAAAATACAGGAAATAGAGGCAAACTTTAGAGAAAAATATAATTCACTAGAGCCTAACTTACAACAAAGTTCGGACATAAATAATACATATTTATTCTTAAGTAATGCTTACGCTACGCTT
>JAESTK010000080.1 GCA_016763645.1 Flavobacteriales bacterium | reverse complement strand
ATACCCCATAGAAATGTAGGTCCAAATATCTCGACCTAAGTCCATAAGGATATTATTTATCCTTTTAAAACCATCGCACAGCGCAGCAATATTGTCATAATGCTCAATTTGTGTAGTCGTTTGCGAACGATTAAGATGAAGTTTATTATTCACGAAATTGTTAGCAAAATCAACCCATCCAATTTCAGGATAACTTACTTTGTGCGCATTAAAATTACCAGTTGCTCCACCAAATTTTGCAGAATGCGGAACAGATTTAATCTGCGAAAATTGAATTTCTAATCGCTCTACAAACACATATAATTCTTTTCCAAGGTTAGTAGGGGATGCCGGCTGTCCGTGAGTTTTGGCAAGCATCGAAACGTTTTTCCATTCTTGGACAAGCTCTTTTAATTTTGCGATCACTTCTTCAATTGCAGGAAAAATAATAGCAACTAAAGCGTCTTTTATAGAAAGAGGAACAGCAGTGTTATTAATGTCTTGTGAGGTTAAACCAAAATGAATAAATTCGAGGCTAGAAGGAGGAACAATATCTTTCAGCTTTTCTTTGATAAAGTATTCAACTGCTTTTACATCGTGATTCGTAATTTTTTCAATCTCCTTAATTGCTTGAGCATCTTCTGTGGTAAAGTTCTCATACATTGCCCTTAACGTAGGAAAAAGGGAAGTATCAAAATCAGCCAGTTGTGGTAATGGTAATTCACATAAAGCAATAAAATATTCGATTTCAATAAGAGTTCTATATTTAAAGAGCGAAGCCTCAGAAAAATAAGTTTCTAAAGGCCAAGTAACTCTTCTGTATCGGCCATCGATAGGCGAAATTGCGGTAAGTGCTGATAGTTCCATTTTAGCAGTATTATGTAAGTTGGCGAAATTAAAAAAATGGCTTTCATAGTTTGGTATAAAATTGGGTTTTATATTCTCGATAAAAAACGGACATTTGGTTCAGTTAATTTAGAATTAGTTTTTTATAGAATTATAACGGTTTAGTTAGGTTGAAATTGGGGTTACTTTGTTAGCCCCTTTTTCTTTGGAATAAATCCATAGTTTTACCGTTCTAAAACAAATGGTTAATCAACTTAAAATAGGGTTTTTAGCTTACGGAAAGGCTAATAAATTTATTAGAACGAATAAGTTGAGCTGGCTTTATTTGATTCCGTTCTTCATTAATATTTTACTGTTTGTAGCTGCTATGACTGGCGCTGGATTACTCACGGAAGGTGCAACTGGCTGGTTTTTAGATTTATTTGGATTAGAGAAAGGAGGCGAGTACTATGAATTTGTTGGCGCTTTCGTTTGGTGGTTTTTTTACATCGTTATCAAGTTGGTTTCGTGGATAATTCTTCATTTTATTAGCGGAGGATTGATGCTTATAATTTTATCGCCCTTGCTGGCATATTTATCTGAACGAACCGAGCAAATTTTAAAAGGAAATAATTATCCGTTCAACCTGTCACAGTTTATTAAAGATGTGTTTCGAGGTGTTCTAATTGCAACTCGAGATACAATTCTTCAGCTTTTATTTATGCTGTTTTTATTGCTTTTTTCATTGATTCCTGTAATTGGTTGGCTTTCTCCATTCTTTATGTTTATCATTGGGGCCTATTATTATGGATTTTCGTTTATTGATTATACTTGCGAACGCAAACGATTAACATTAAAGCAAAGCATACATTTTATGCGAAACAATAAAGGGCTGGCAATTTCTAACGGAACTATTTTCTCTATAGTTATTATGATTCCATGGATTGGGGGGGTATTAGCAGGTTTTGTGGCTGTAACATCTGTGGTTGCCGCAACATTATCTGTTTATGAAGCAGAAGATAAAAAACTATTGAAATTAAGATGAGCACATCTATAGTGGCAGTCTCTTATCTTAATACAACTCCATTCATTTATGGAATCCAAGAGAAATTATCTAGTTCAGAGTTTGAACTTTCATTAGAACATCCAGCAAACTGCGCTTCAAATTTATTAGAAAGAAAAGCAGATATTGGCCTTGTTCCTGTAGCTGTAATACCGCAATTAATTGACTATAAAGTTATTTCAAATTACTGTATTGCTTGTGATGGTGAGGTAGAAACAGTCTGTTTGTATAGTGAAGTTCCTTTAAATGAAATTGAAGTTATTTATCTCGATTATCAATCGAAAACCTCGGTGGCATTGATTAAAATTTTGGCAAAAAAATTTTGGAAAATAACTCCAAAATGGCTAGTTGCAGATGCAAATTATATCAATGATATAAAAGACACTTCAGCAGGCTTGGTAATTGGAGATAGAGCCTTTAATTTAGCTAATAAATACAAGTACACATACGATTTAGGGGCCGAATGGAAAAAATTTACCAACCTACCATTTGTGTTTGCTTGTTGGGTTGCTAAAAAAGAAATTTCTGAGGATTGTATCACGCAATTTAACGATGCCTTACAATTTGGTATTGATAACAAAAAGCGATTGATATCTGAACTTGACCACAAGGCTAATGTGTACATGTTCAATTACTTAGAGAATAGAATTTCATTTGAAATAGATGCCCGTAAAAGACAAGCAATCGACCTTTTTTTAAATTATTTATCAATCCCGATTATAAATTGCTAGGTTAATCCCGATTATGATTTATATTTGAGGTGGTAAATCTAATTGAACGCATGAAAGCAACACTACAAACCGTTATCTTACTTTTCTTCGTAACTGTTATTCAGTTTGCTAACGCTCAGCAAGACACTACTAAGAGTGTGCTTGAAAAAGGCTTAGATCAGTACAAATTACAAAAAGCGAAACACCTGTTGTACAATTATGATTACGAAGGTGCACTAATAGCGTATGAAGAATTATACACTGAGAATCCTGACAATCTGATTGTACAATACAGAATTGGTCAAGTTCATTATAAATTACGTGATTACGTATCTGCCGTAAAATTTATGGGCATGGCAATTGAAAAAGAGCCAGAGGTAGATAAAGAAGCTTTTTACGAATACACCAAAGCATTACATCGTATCGGAAAATTTGATGAAGCTCAAACGCAGCTTGAAATATATTGGAAAACATTGAAAGCATCTGAAGGGAGTCCTGCCATACCGAATGAAGTACCGCAAGAAGAATCTTTATTGGCAGCTAAACTAGGAAAAGCTGAGAACGATAGGGTTAAAGAAGTAATTTTGATGAATAAGGGACTAACTTTTGCCAAACAGGCTATAGAAAACCCTTATCAAGTTACTATCGATAATATGGGGACAGATATTAATTCATCTTTCGATGATTATGGAGCCTCTATCTCTGCCAATGAAAAAACGATAATTTTTACGGCTAGAAGACCTGATACAAAAGGTGGTGCGGCAGACCCTAACGATGGAAAATATATGGAAGATATTTACATTGCAGAATGGAACGAAGAAGAAGGAAAATGGAATAAGGCCGAAACAATTAAAGGAAGGCTAAATACAGAATATCATGATGCTTGTCTTAGCATTCGCCTGATGGGCAACGAATTTATGTATATAAAAATTTTGGTGAAAGTGGAAGTGGAGAAATATATGTTTCTAAGTTGAGCTCTTCAGGTAAGTGGGGTGGGCCAAAAGACATGGGTAAATTAATTAATACCTCCTTTTTCGAAAGTTCAGCTACGGTTACTGCCGATGGTCAATTTATGTATTTTTTAAGTGAACGAACTGGCGGACAAGGTATGTCAGATATATGGATGGCAGAGCGAATTTCGAGAAGCGAGTGGAAAGAACCCGTTAATCTAGGTCCGGTAATAAACACGGCATTTGACGAACGAATGGTGTTTATTCATCCAGAAGGTAACATATTGTTTTTTGCTTCAGATGGGCATATCGATAAATGTATTGGAGGGTATGATATCTACATGAGTGAATTTAAAGATGGTGCCTGGCAAGAACCAGTTAATTTGGGTTATCCGATAAATTCGGTAGATGACGACATTAACTTTGTGCTATCGTTCGATGCAAAAACGGCCTACTATTCGGGTTATAAAGAATCGTCTATGGGCGGAAAGGATATATATAGAATTGATGTAACCGAACACGAAATAATTAAAGATGTTAGAGAACGATACGTAACTATTTCTGGTTCTATTGTAGATGGGTCGGCAAATAACGAACCCATGAAAATTGCGCCAAAAATTATTGTTACCGATACAGAATCTGGCGATGAAGTAAAAGTTCTTAAAGTAAAAACATCCACTTATTCTATTAAATTAGAAAGAGGGAAGAAATACGCATTACAAATTTCTACAGGTGGATTTAAAACCCAAGAAGTGATACTAGATCTTACGGGTGATGATAAAAACCCTAGCATCACTCAAGATTTTGTAATGGTGAGGTGAAAGACTTTTATCCAGGCGGGTCTATTATGCCAGGACGTAGTTTTAATAGTACAGAATACCGATACAAACACCAAGGGCAAGAATCTGACCCAGAGATTTACGGAGAAGGAAATTCTTATGCTTATCGTTTTAGAATGAGTGACCCAAGATTAAATCGCTTTTGGTCAGTTGATCCACTTGCTCCAAGTTATCCAGGAAATAGTCCGTATGCTTTTGCTCAAAATAGGTTAATTGATGGGACTGAATTAGAAGGGTTAGAGTGGCAGCCAGTAAATGGTGCGGGAGAAAATGTTGCTACTGATGCTGATAATATTCAAGACTATAAATGGACAGGGTATAAAGACCAAGTTCCTTATAAGCCCAATACAGTTCCTAAAGACGGAACAGTTGCACAAGCCCAAATAAACTATTGGGATAATGGATTGGAAATATCAGATTACTTTGGTGTGGGTAAAGGCAATACTCCTCTTACTGAATCATATGTAAGAGCACCTTGGATGGGTGTGATAGGTGGACAGGTAGGTTTGGCAGAGGATAAATCTTCTGCATCTAATCCAACTATTCAAGGGATGATTGATGCAAATAATGCAGATTTTGGATATGCTGATAAAAAGCTAAAGCCTATTTATAATGATAACAATCCTTGGTGTGGAGTATGAAGAAAACTAAACACAAAGAATCCTGAAAGTCTGGAATACACCAACGAGATACTAACGCAAACCGTATTAGGCGGAATAAAATTAGAGGGATTGGACAGAATGCGAGTAACGTTGAAAGTAGAGTTGAAAGACAGTAGCAGACCACCGGTACGCCATAATCTTGATTTGTACAATGATAACCAGTTAGAGAAGTTCATCAGAAAAATAGCCGAGAAATTAGAAATCGGCACAAGTGTAATAGCAGCTTCATTGAGCGAACTAACCGAACAATTGGAAAAATACAGACTAAATGAAATTAAAACCCAACAATCTGCAGAAAAGGAAACGAGAATATTATCAGCCAAAGAAATAGCAGAAGCCAAAGAGAATTTGCAAGCAGAAAACTTACTGAAAACCACTTCACAAGATTTACAGAATACAGGCATACAAGGAGAAGAAGAAAATGCTTTGATATTACTGTTAGCAATGACAAGCCGAAAAATGCGAGACCCTTTGAGTGTAATATGTTTGGCAAGAAGCGGAGTAGGAAAAAGCTATTTAATGGAAAAAGTAGCACAATGTATTCCATCAGAAGAAGCCAAAGAGCACACCCAATTTAGCGGAAATAGTTTTTACTACTTCAAAAGAGAAGAAATAAAAGGAACGGTTTCTTTGATTGAAGATTTAGATGGGGCACAAGCAGTAATGTTCCCTATCAGAGAACTGCAAACCAAAAAGCGAATCAGCAAAACAGTAACCATCAAAGATAAAAACGGACAAATGCGAACTATTACCCTAATAGTTGAAGGTCCTGTTTCAATAATTGGTTGTACCACCCAAGAGAAAATTTATGAGGATAACTCCAATAGGTCAATACTAATCTACTTGGATGGAAGCAAAGAACAGGACATTAGAATAATGGACTATCAAAAGAATCTAAGAGCCAATTTAATAGACACTCACACAGAAAAATTACTGCAAAATAAATTACAAAATATGCAACGAGTGTTAGAGCCAATCAAAGTAGTAAATCCTTATGCTCCAATAATAGACATCCCAAAAGAAGATTTTAAACCAAGAAGAACCCTGCCGCTATTGCTCGGATTTATTGAAACAATCACTTTTTACAACCAATATCAAAGGGAAGAACAAGCAGACAAAGAAACAGGAGAAGTATTTATTGAAGTTCATCCCGAAGATGTAGAAAATGCTTTTAAGTTGATGAAAGATGTACTGTTTAGAAAAGCAGATGAATTAAGCGGAGCAGCTCGGGAGTTTTACCAGTGGGTCGGGAGCCCCGACAGGCAATTTACAAATCCAGGTCTAAATAATGGCAAAGGCTTTTACGCAAGAAATGTGAGAGAAGAAAGCAGAATCAACCCAAGAACATTGAACAGATATTTAAACGAGTTGGCAGAATATGGCTTGTTACAAATAACAGGAGGAGACAGAAATACCACAGGCTACAGCTACCGGATAGCATCCGGACGAAATTATGAGGAGTTGCAAAAGAGCATAAATGCTCAAATAGAAAAAGTGCTGAAAGAAGTCTGGAAAGCCTATGAACAGCGAAAAAGTAAGCCTGTCCTGAGCAAAGTCGAAGGAAAAGTGAGTAAGCCAAGTAAGACAGCAGTAGGACAGTAAAGTAACTGGCTTACATAACTAACTGAAAAACAGGAAATAAAAGCCGGTCGGACACAAGTATTAAAAAGTGCAAGCGGATGAAAAATTTAGTCGAGAGGCTCGACACCCAAATAATAGAAAATGAAGAATCTACCAATCAAAAGTGAAGCGTTCCAATATGTAGAAAAGAGCTTTAGAGAGTGGTTAGATATTTTAGGTTATGCACCAAGTACCATCTATGGTTTACCAAATCATATCCGTGAAATGTTCCACTGGATGGAGCAACAAGAGAAAACCCAAATCAATCAAATAGATAAATCGTTAATCAAAGAATACTACGAGCAGTTAAAAACAAGAGGTAATCAGCGGAGAGGTGGGGGCTTGAGCAACAGTTATTTAAACAAGCATTTACAGGCACTTTACAAGTTCAGCGAATACCTGAGACAAAGCGGAAGGTTAATACTGCCCTACCTGGGCATAGAGTGGGAAGCAGACGATACAAAAGTTATTCATTGGCTGACACAGGAAGAAATCAAAGAACTCTACAAAGTAACTTATGGCTACAATGAAAATACAAGGTTTGAATCCTTTAATGCAAGAGACAGGGCAATCCTAACCATTTTTTACGGCTGTGGATTAAGAAGAAATGAAGGCTATCACTTGGATTTATCAGACATCAATTTTGACCGCCAGATCCTGCACGTAAGAAAAGGAAAAGCCTACAAAGAAAGGTTCGTTCCGTTCAACAAAACTAACAGTCAATATTTACAGGAATACATTTATGATGCTCGCCCGATATTGGTAAAAGATGGAAAACAAAATGCCTTATTTATCAGTCAAAGAGGAATCAGAATGCACGCTCAAACAATGGCATTACGCTTGAAAATATTACAACAAAGAAGTGAAAACCTTGAACTGCAACAAGAAGATGTAAGACTGCACGTATTGCGCCACAGCATCGCAACCCACTTACTACAAAACGGAATGCCATTAGAGAAAATCGGCAGGTTTTTAGGACACGCATCATTAGAAAGTACACAGGTTTACACTCATCTTGTGGAATCAGAAGCCAACGGAGAAGTTGAGCAAAGCGAAATCCCGCAATGCGGGAAATTACTACAACCACAGCCGTACAGAAATATCCCCAAATATGAAATCACACAATTACATGAGGACGAGTTATGAGCGGAAAAATCAGATTAGGGAAAACGAGAGACAGCAGAACAAGAAAACAGGAAGTAAAAGCGGTAAATGTAGCGGAAGCAGAAAACCTACTGCAAGAACTGAAGAACCAAAAAGAATTTACCCGGTATTTATTGCTCAAAGGTTACAGCACCAGTACCACCAAACGTTATGTTAAAGATGCAGAAGTGCTCATTAAATGGGCAGAAAAAGAAAACGTACAAATCGAGCAAGTCAGTTACTCAGATGTTTTGCATTACATACAAGGAAAGCGAAATCATGTAAAACAGAGAACCGTAAGCACCAATGTAAACAGCATCAAACATTACTTTAATTTTTTAGCACTGACTGACCAGAGGTTAGAAAATCCCACCACCCAAATCCAAATCAAAGGCGTAAAGCGGAAAATGCTGTACGATATTTTAAGTAAACAAGAGCTTGAAAGCCTGTTCAATAACTTTGAAATACCAGGCGAAAACAGCAAAGACAAAAATCAAAACTGGTTCAAGACCTCACTACTGGCAAGTGAGCGAAACAAAGTGATTTTAGGGTTAATGATTTATCAAGGCTTAGGAACAACAGAGCTTGGCAGATTAACAGAAAAAGACTTGAAATTACGAGAGGGAAAAATCTTTATTGCAGGAACAAGAAGAAGTAATGAACGGGAACTGAAACTGGAAGCCCATCAAGTCCTGGACATCATGGAATACACATTAAAAACAAGGCAAGAAATATTAAATCTGAAAAAAAATAATAGTCAGAGCGACTCGCTCTTTGTGAGTGTTGGGGAAAGCTACCAGTTTAGAAGTATCATTAACAAGTTAATCAAGAAGCTGAACAAGCAAAGCAGTAAAGTAACATCCGTTTTACAAATCAGAACAAGCGTAATAACTCATTGGCTTAAAATCCATAACCTTAGACAAGTTCAGCATATGGCAGGACATCGTTACGTAAGTTCAACAGAAGCCTATTTTGTGAATGATTTAGACGATTTGCAGGAAGATATTGGAAAGTTCCATCCGATAGGATAAAACTTGAAGCCGAAAAATGCGATGTCAAAATTTAGCCAATAAATATTTTATGGATACATTTGGATACGTTTTGGATATATCCATAAAAACAAAAGAAAGATGAATCAAAAATTAGAATTTACAGGAGAAGTTTTTCAGCAGATAATGAAACAGTTGAGTGTTATTGATAGCTTCAAAGGGAACTGGGAAGCAATAGAGTTGAGAGATAGCAAACACCTAAAAGAACTTAGAAAAATAGCCACCATAGAAAGTATTGGCTCATCAACCAGGATAGAAGGGGCAACATTAACAGATGAAGAAGTTGAGAAATTATTAAAGTCTGTGAAAATTACAAAACTGACCACAAGAGAACAGCAAGAAGTAGTAGGTTATTATGATACATTGCAAATCATACTGGATAATTACAAAGACTTGGAATTATCAGAAAGATACATCCATCAATTACACGGAATATTATTAAAGCATAGCGGAAAAGATCAAAGCCATAAAGGAAAGTACAAATCCTTATCCAATCAAGTAGTAGCTAATTATCCAGACGGAACACAAAGAACGATTTTTAGAACTACTGAGCCAGCTATGACAGCAAAAGAAATGGAGGGTTTGTTGAGTTGGGTAAATGAACGTTTTGAAAAAGCGGATATGCACCCAGTAATGATAACAGCAGCTTTTGTGTATGAATTTTTATCAATCCACCCCTATCAGGACGGAAACGGAAGATTATCAAGACTGATGACCACTTTATTATTGATGCGGCAAGGCTATGAATTTACGCAGTATGTATCTTTTGAACACGTCATTGAAGAAAGGAAAGATGATTATTACAGAGCTTTAATGGATGGGCAGAAAAACCGATACAAAGACACTGAAAAAATAGATAAATGGATATTGTTCTTTTTAGATTGCTTAGTTGCATTAATCAAGCGGTTAGAAGCAAAATATGAATTGTACAGCAAGTTGAAAAAGGACTTAAACGAAAGACAGCAAGAACTTATCAGGTTTATTAAAAAGCAGAAAAAAGTACAAATGAGAGATGTAGAAGAAGCGTTTAAAAATTACTCCCGAAATACGTTAAAAAAAGACTTGACTTACCTTGCCAATGAAGGGTTGATATTTAAAACAGGAACATTGAAAGGAACAAGATACCATTACGAAGAGTAATAAATCTAACCCAAAATCCCCACAGCAAAACACCCGAAAGCCGCTTCGTGTTTTGCTGTTCCCCTTCCAACCCTTCTGTGTTTTTTAGGTCACACTTTTTGTAGCCCACCCAAATACAGCACATCCCGATGAAAAATCGGGAAGAGCTGTGCCACCGCTTAAAAAACAAAAAGATGATGCCATAAAAAACACCCAAATCTAAGTTACATAATAGTAGTTATAAGAGCAGCCACACTGAAGCCAGACACAAAAACAAAGCTGTCATTATAACTACTATTATGCAAAATAGCCGTTACCAAACCCTGTCCAAAGGGGCAGTACACCTTGCCCCTTCAACCCTTTGTGGGGCAGCTTTTTTAGT
>JAESTK010000079.1 GCA_016763645.1 Flavobacteriales bacterium | reverse complement strand
TTGACTTTTAAACTGACGTGTCCGGCCCCCTATGGGGGCTATCCCAAAGCCACCTTCTAAGAAGGTGTGATTTTTACTACCGGCTGGCTCCGTAATAGCCAATTGGTAGTTTTTCATTTCCTTTTGCGCGCTTTGTCTTTTACCTCTTCCCAAGAAAGTGATTGGGATTTACCACTTTCGTAGTCAGCTTTTCGTTCTTCTAATATTGAAATATGATTGTCAGATAGCACAAACCCGCTCTCTTCTTTTACTGTAATAAAATCAAGGCTTTTAATAAAGTTTAAAAAAGCCGCTGCTTTACTATCTTGTATATCTAATGTAACTTTCATTGCTTTACAAAGCTACCAAAAATAGTACAAGAAATTACACTGCGTTACCGCACGATTTCATAATTGTGGTTATTACAGAACTGATTACTGGAATGAACGCGATACAATCACGAACTAGCTGGGTAAAATTGACTTTTCAAATGAGCAATGCTTCTTTGCCCTTGTCAGTGTCCTCACTGATATGTTTCGTTACGTCCGTGAAGACACTGACGGTGGCTAATACCAAATTTTATTTCATTTTATTAAAAACTAAATGACACATTGAAAACTCGCTCGCTCGGACTCGTAGTCCGAGTCGATAAGTGAAAAATATTTAAATGTCGGCATGATACTCGTTAACGCACGATTGTATCACGTATTCACAGCAAGTTAAAACCCTTTCAACACCCCAATCAAACTTTCCATTTGAGCATCATCGAAATCGAGATGAGTTACAAAACGAATGCGCTGTGGACCAAATCCAACAACTAATATATCCTTTTCTTTTAGTTGTTGTATAAAGTCAGTTTGTTTAACATCATCGTTAAGGTCGAAAACAAGAATATTGGTTTCTACTGGCAGAACTTCTTTTACAAATGAACAAGTAGTTAAAACTTCAGCAATTTGATTCGCTCGTTTATGGTCATCGGCAAGTCGATTAACGTTATTCTCTAGCGCATATAACCCCGCTGCTGCAAGAATTCCCACTTGGCGCACTCCACCACCTAAAACTTTACGTATTCTTCGCGCTTGATGTATCTGTTTCTTAGTTCCTAAAAGGACCGAACCAATTGGCGCACCCAACCCTTTGGATAGGCATATAGAAATAGTATCAAAATATTTTCCGTGATCGATCGCATTTTCATTTTTTGCGACAAGGGCATTAAAAATCCTTGCCCCGTCTAGGTGAAATGGCAAATCATTTTTAACACAAACGATTGCCATTTTTTCGATTTCATTCAAATCCCATGTGCATCCTCCTCCTTTGTTGGATGTGTTTTCTATGGCAACCATAGAAGTAATTGGTGCATGAATATCATCGGGTTGAATGCTTTTTATTACATCATCAGCTGTAAATCGCCCCCCATCGCCTTCCATCAATTTTACCGAAGAGAGTGAGTTAACGGCAATTCCACCGCCTTCATAATTGTATATGTGCGATAATTTATCACAAATTACTTCGCTACCAATTTGAGTATGAATTCGAATCGCAATTTGATTAGTCATCGTTCCCGAAGGGCAGTAAATTCCAGCTTCTTTGCCAAATAATTTGGCGGCACTTTCTTCCAACTGCATTACCGTTGGGTCCTCTTCAAATACATCATCCCCAACGGGCGCCAAATACATAGCGTCCATCATTTCCTTTGTTGGTTTGGTCACAGTATCGCTCCTAAGGTCAATCTTCATAGTTGTCGTTTTAGCTGAAAAACTTACATTTGATTTTCGCAGCCAAAATATGAATTTTAAACCAACAATTTTTGCTCTTCTGTTGTTCCTCGCATATAATGCTAAGGCGCAGAACTCATATTGGGTTTTCTTTACGGATAAGTGCGCTACAGAATTTAATCCTCACCAATATTTTAGCGAAAAAGCCATTCAGCGAAGAGTGAAACATGATTTACCTTTATTTGATAATCGAGATTTACCCGTTTGCGAAAACTATGTCAATCAAATCGCTCAATTTATTGATTCGCTAGGCTACACAACGCGGTGGCTAAATGGAATTACTGTGTATTGCTCGGCTGACGATATTGCTCAGATTGAACAATTTAAATTCGTGAAAAATACTCAACCGATGAGAGTATATGAGCATACGCTTACTCAATACGACCCAGAACTAGAAGAATCTTTCATAGAAGAGTTGCTTCGAAAACAAACAGAGCGGATGGGAGTGAAATTTTTTAAAAAAGAAGGATTAACAGGTAAGGGGGTTGTTATTGCGGTTTTCGATGCTGGTTTTCCTACCGTAAATACAAACGCAGCGTTTGAACATATTAGAAGACGAGATGGGATTTTGGCAACTTACGATTTTGTGAAAAAGAAAGAAAATGTGTTTGCATATAATGCCCACGGAACCAACGTACTATCATGTGTTGGCGGAAAAAAAGATGGGAAACGCATTGGATTAGCAACAGGTGCTGATTTTTTGTTAGCGCGAACTGAAAACGCTCATCGAGAACCATTTTCTGAAGAACAAAACTGGCTAAAGGCCGTAGAATGGGCTGATAAAAATGGGGCAGACATCATTAACAGTTCACTAGCATATACTTATAGTCGTTATTTTAACTGGCAAATGGATGGACAAGTAAGTTTAGTGGCAAAAGCCGCAAATATAGCTGCTGCTAAAGGAATTTTGGTGGTAAGCGCTGCGGGTAATGACGGAGATAAATCATGGAAATATATTGGTACTCCGGGTGATGCAGATAGTGCGCTCACCGTTGGCGCAATTGATCCAAATACCGATTACCACATCGGATTTAGCTCTTACGGTCCTTCGTCTGATAAACGAATGAAACCAAATGTTACTGCCTTTGGCGAAGTTGCCGCACAAGGAAAAAACGGATTGGAAATCACACAAGGAACGTCTTTTGCCTCACCATTAGTTGCTGGCTTTGCAGCCTGCGTTTTAGAAAATAACTCATCGCTAAAAGCCATGGATTTGTACGCTGAAATCGAAAAGTCGGGACATTTGTACCCTTATTTTGACTATGCACATGGGTTTGGAATTCCTCAAGCAAGTTATTTTTTGGACTCATCTAAAACAATAGTAAAACCTACTTTCGAGTTCGAAAAGGGCAAAATTATGCTTAGCATAAAAGTGCCTAAAGACACCGCGATTTTTGATGATAACTTAATATACTACCACGTAGAAAACACAATAGGGTACCTCAACCGATATTATGTTATTTCTGTAGATGAAGAATATCCAATTCGATTACATTTAGATGAGTTTAAAAAAGGACAAATAGTACGTGTGCACTATAAAGGGTATACAGAAACTTATTTTTTTTAGGAGATGGGGAAAAAGTTGATTTGGTTGATAATAATTGTATTAATTTCAGTTTCGGGAACTTCTCAAACCGTTTTGCTGGAGCAACATGTAGACTCTGACACCACAAAAGAAAACTATGGCCCCAACCTAAAGCACTATTTATTCACTGCTCTTGGATCTAACTTTGCTGCTGGAAAAAGTAGCGCTGTTGGCTTACCTATTAGATATGGAAGTGCAGGCGAAATAACTTGGGGAGTAAAATATAAAAACCGATTAAACAACACTTTTTCTTGGGGATTAGGGATAAACTATACCGCTCAATATTTTCCGTTGGAACAAGATTCTTCTAAAACTTACCCAAACAATATATTGCATGATAAAGAGCGGTTTACGTTCAATAATTTAGGTGGAGATTTATTTGCTCGAATAAATTTTAACAAACGTAGAGGAAATGTGATAGGAACTTATGTAGACTTGGGTGGTTATATAGATTGGGTTTTTCTAACAAAACATTATACCAAAGATAAAAGCCCCTCGGGTTCTATTTCTAAAAGCATTGAGGTTACCCAGACAGGTATTACCACAGTAAATAGTTTCAACTACGGTACTACTGCCAAATTTGGTTATAAAAGCATTGCCTTTGTTGCAAAATATCGCTGGTCAGATATGTTTATTTCACAACACAATATTCCTGAATTTCCTCGATTTATGTTTGGTATTGAACTTGGGACAATAAAGTAATTCGTTCCTTTTCTGCATATTTGCATTCCATAACAAAACTAGCATCATGAAAAACAAACTACTATTTTTTCTATTTATCTCTATCAGCTTATTGGCTTGCCAACCCGAAAACAGGGTTTTTATAGAACACAAAGACTTATCACCCGATTTAGAATGGTTAAAAACTGACACGCGAGAATTTAAGGTTCCGGTAACCGACAACAGTTTAACTTACGATTTAAGCTTGTCGTTTCGCTATGCGAGCGGATACGCGTATCAATACGCCAAAGTACAAGTAACCGAAACTAGCCCTAGCGGAAAAGAAATCACCAGCGAATATGACCTAAAAGTACGCGAAGCCAATGGAGATTACATTGGCGACCCAGGCTTCGATATTTGGGACTCGGAACACTTGATTGTGCCAAATAAAAAATACCAAGAAACAGGAACTTACACTTATATTATAGAACATAATATGCCAGAAAACCCACTTAATATGGTAATGGAAATTGGCATTATTTTAGATAAGAAATAAGTTCTCAACAGCCCCTTGCTTACTTCATAAATTGATATATATTTGTTAGCCTTTCAAAGGAGCAAAAATGAACCAATTTGTAGTATCAGCACGTAAGTACCGCCCAATGACCTTCGACACCGTGGTTGGGCAAAATGCGATTACCGGTACGCTAAAAAACGCCATGAAAAACAACCACATGGCACAAGCATTTTTGTTTTGCGGTCCGCGTGGTGTTGGTAAAACTACATGCGCTAGAATTCTTGCAAAAGTTATCAATTGCGAGAAACTTGGAAAAGACATTGAACCTTGTAATAAATGTACCTCGTGTAAATCGTTTAACGATGGGCAATCACTAAATATTTTAGAACTCGATGCTGCATCCAACAATTCTGTTGACGATATTAGAAACCTCATTGACCAAGTTCGATTTGCACCACAATTAGGCACACATAAAGTATATATTATTGATGAGGTGCATATGCTTTCGACCCAGGCATTTAATGCTTTTCTAAAAACATTAGAAGAGCCTCCAGCTCATGCTATTTTTATTTTAGCGACTACTGAAAAGCACAAGATAATTCCAACAATATTGTCTCGTTGCCAAATTTTCGATTTCAAGAGAATCCAAATTGAAGATATCGCAAGGCATTTAGAGTCAATCGCCAAAAAAGAAAAAATCGAAACCGACCCTGATGGTTTGCATATTATCGCTCAAAAAGCTGATGGGGCGCTACGGGATGCGCTTTCTATTTTCGATCAAATTGTTAGCTTCTCAAGTAACAAAGTTACCTACGATGCGGTAATCGAAAACCTCAACATTCTCGATTACGATTTTTATTTCAAAATAACCGACTCCGTTTTAGATTCAAGTATTCCTGAAGCATTGTTGACATTTAACGAGATTCTAGATCGAGGATTTAACGGACATAATTTTATTATTGGCTTAGCTGAACACTTTAGAAATTTGCTGGTTTGTCAGGATATAAGCACACTTCAATTACTTGAATTAGGTGAGAAAATAAAAACGCGTTACCAAGAGCAAAGTGAGAATTGTGATGCTCAGCTACTGTTGATGGCGCTAAACGTTTGCAACAAATGCGACATCAGTTATAAAACGAGTAAAAATCAACGTTTGACTGTTGAATTGGCGCTCATGCAGTTGTGTTCGATTAAATCTAGCATAGAAAAAAAAAATCTTGACGTAACTGAAATCAGTATTACGTTAGATTTTTCGGGAGGTAAATTAGTCCAAGCATCAACACCTCAATTAACCAAACAACAAGCTACTAAAGAAGTTGCTGCTACGGTAATTGCTACACCAAAAATAGCTGAACCAGAGAAACCAAAATACCAAACCCTACCTCCATCACAAAAAAAAACAGAAACTACATCTACTAAAAAACCGATACTAGGTAAAAGTTTTTTAGGTGGCACAGGTATCTCGATAAAAGCTAATTTACAGAAAGAAAAGAAGAAGGGAAAAGAAGAATTAGAACAGGACATATCAATTAAACCAACTTCAGAGTTTACTTTAGCGCAACTAATTCCATTGTGGAAAGAATATGCTAAAAAAGTAAGGGAAAATAAAAAAGAG
>JAESTK010000078.1 GCA_016763645.1 Flavobacteriales bacterium | reverse complement strand
GCCGTTTATGGGAGAATGAAAACGACCCTACTAGCCAAACTACAATTGTTTTTACCAATACAAATGCCCCTCAAGCGATTCAAAAAGGAGATGGTCTTATCAAAACCTTCGAATTTGATATAGAATTTGTGTACTCGGCCGCACAGTTGGTTCCTACCTCTATAAAAGTGTACACTAATTCTCAATTACTTCAAGACGCGACTGGTAATGGAGCATTTTATGGGGATGGTTCAGGAACTATTGAATACACAGGTTCAAATAAAGGCAGTTTATCAGTACAATTTACAGAACCTCCTTCAGCAACAGAAACAGTGTGGGTAGAATTTGAGACTAAATTTGATGCAGGAGATCAGGTAGAGTTGTTGAGCAACACCAATTCAATGCCCGTTAGTTATATGTTACCCATGAATGTAAACCCAGGCGATGCATTAACGGTTATTGACCCTATTCAATCAATTTATGCTGCAGGAATAGACCAAGACAATGGTAATACTACTGGAGTTTCGATTACAAGAAACTCGTTGAATTTGGAGCTAGGCGCAGGCGAGTTAGGCTGGATAGATATCACGAGTGGAATATCAGGAAGGGTAAGTTGTATAGAGTTCTCTACAGATGGAAATCATATGTTTGTTGGTACAGGTCATTTTGGCGGAAGCACTATTTATCGTGTCTCAGGATTAAATAATGTTTATACCAGTACAGATGTAGCAACTTACGCAACCGTAACCAATTTGGGTAATTTGGGAGGTTCAGTAACAGGAATAGCCGTTGACCCTAACGACCCAAATAATGTGGTTGCAACTTCTGGTAACTACGGACAATCAAATTTTGTGTGGCGGAGTACCAATGCAACTACTTCAACAGGAAATGCATTTACATCTATTCAAGGAAATTTACCAGTCGTTCCCTGTTACGATGCAGTAATTATGGTAGATAAGCCAGGCTATTGTGTTGTAGGAACAGATATGGGTGTATATGCTACTTCTGATGTTTATGCTGATCCAGTAGTTTGGAGTGACGAAAATTGCTCGATGGCGCATACACCAGTTTTTGCAGTTCGTCAGCAATCGTTGAGCCATAGTGAAACGCCAAACAGAGGAAAAATATATTTAGGCACACACGGTAGAGCAATGTGGGAATCGACAGCAGGAACAGGAATAGGAGAATTTAGCGATGGAGACTTTGCGGGAGCGGGGGAGCAAGTAAGTGATTTACTTGTTTATCCAAACCCAATGACAACAAACGGAACGTTGTCTTTTGAGTTGGCAAATGATGCCAATGCGACTATTCAAATATATGATATGACAGGTAAAATAGTAAAATCAATTTCAATTAATCATTACAGCGAAGGAATGAATAATGTGACATTCGATGTTACTCAACTTCGACAAGGCACCTATTTTGTAACAGTAGAATCTAACGATTCTAGACAAGTAGCCAAGTTTGTGGTGATGTAAATCACAAGCAAAAACTAAAATTAAAAGTCCCTTCGAGTAATCGGAGGGACTTTTTTTGTTTGTAACTTCGAGCAAATTTGTGTTATGAGTAAAATTAGGATAGCCATTAATGGCTTTGGGAGAATAGGAAGAACAACTGCACGAGCCATTTTGCAGAATGAGGCGTTAGAGTTAGTTGCGATAAACGATTTAACAGATGCTAAAACTTTGGCTCATTTGTTTAAGTACGATTCAGTACATGGTAAATTTAAAGGGAGTGTAGAAGTTGGAGAAAAATTACTCCAAATAAATGATAAGCCAGTGTATTTATATGCAAGTAAAGACCCCGAAAGTTTGCCGTGGGGTGATTTGAATGTCGATGTTGTTATTGAATCGACTGGTATTTTTAGAACAAAAGAAACAGCATCTAAACACATTATAGCAGGGGCTAAAAAAGTTATTATGTCTGCTCCTCCACAAGGCGATGCAGTGAAAAGTGTGGTGGTAGGTGTTAACGATAAAACATTATCGGGAGACGAAAAAGTAATTTCTAACGCATCATGCACCACAAATTGCGTGGCACCTTTGATCAAGGTATTAGATGAGTTATGGGGTATCGAAAATGGATATATTACCACGATACACTCTTATACTTCAGATCAACGCTTACACGATGCACCGCATAGTGATTTAAGAAGAGCCAGGGCAGCAGCAGTTTCTATCATCCCAACATCAACCGGTGCAGCTGAAGCTATTGTAAAGTTGTTTCCTCATTTAGAAGGAAAAATGGAAGGATATGCGTTACGTGTTCCGGTGCCTGATGGCTCATTGACTGACCTTACGTGTACATTAAAGCGCTCGGCAACAAAAGAAGAAATCAATGCAGCTTTTAAAAGTATTGCAGAAACCGAAATGAAGGGAATTCTAGAATATACTGATGAGCCAATTGTTTCAATTGATATAGTTGGTAATACACATTCTTCAATATTCGATTCGCAGCTTACAGTCGTAAATGGAAATACGGTAAAAGTAGTGAGTTGGTACGATAACGAGGCTGGATACTCTAGTCGTTTGGTTGATTTGGCAGCAAAAATTGGTTGATTTTTCGATATTTCCTGTTGACTGAGGCTCTCGAAGTCAAAAAGGAAGTACTCTTAATAAATTAGATAAGGCTCTCGAAGCCTGATTATTGAAGACTCACTAACTCCAAACTATTGCCATCAAACTCAGCATAAGTTGGTTTTGTAACCCATTCCCCAAGATTAATATACCGACTACTTTCTCCTACTTTTAGATCGAGAACTAAATGTCGATGCCCGAAAATAAAATAATCGAAATGAGATTTTTTTAACTTTGCTTTACAAAAACCAACGAGTCTTTCTTTGTCTTCGCCAAGAAAAATTTCATCGTAACCTGAGTTTGGAATCCGACTTTTTTTCGACCATAAATTAGCAATTCCAATTCCTAAATTAGGATGCAATCGAGCGAATGCCCATTGGCATAATTTACTTGCGAAAATTGCTTTTAGAAACTTGTATCCAGCTTCTCCATCGCCTAGTCCATCACCATGCCCGATAAAAAAATTTTTGCCATTGTACTCAATTTCGATTGGCTTTCGATATACTTTTACTCCACATTCTTTTTCGAGATAATCGAATGTCCACATATCGTGATTTCCTGTAAAAAAATGAACAGGAATACCCGAATCAGTTATTTCAGCTATTTTGCCTAATAAACGGACAAAGCCTCTTGGAACAGCAGTTTTGTATTCGAACCAAAAATCGAACACATCGCCAACGAGATATATTTCTGCAGCGTCTTTTCTAATGGATTCTAGCCATTTTACCACTTTTTTTTCGCGGACTAAACTAGATTCGTAATTAGGAACACCTAAGTGAAAATCGGAAGCGAAATATATTTTTTTGCCGTTTCCCATTTAGCTAAAATTCAAAATCTCTTAGTAATTGAAATGGGTTTATTTTCTCTAACTGTAGTTGAAACCGAATAATATTTGCGTAACTCGTATTGTAATAATCCTTAGCTTTTTGAATATCTTCAGACCAAAAGGCAGGAAAATAAACTACGGCTACATCTTGCATAAGAGAAATATAAAAACCGAAGTCGTATTGTACACTTGCCTCTTTTTCATGACCATAACCAACATCTAAGAAAACACCCAAAGGTAATCCAATTGGAATGTCCGCGTTAATGTTCACAGCAACCATCCACTGACTAGATGAACCTATTGTATTAGGGGAATTGAAGGAACCACCATTATATGTTGTAGGAGTTTTAAATCCTCCGTAACCCATTGCAAACTGCTGGTCTAACCAGCCTGAAGTTTCGTTTCTGCCCAAATACACATGGTCATAAGTATAGTCGTATTGACCAGAAATACCGTCCATTCTATAACTGTAACGGCCATCGTTACTGTTGTTGAACAAAAAACTACCACCAAACAGTCTTATTTTAACTTCTTTTCCGTCTTTTTTAAAGTCGAATTGAAAGTTGGCTTCGGCAGAAATTTTGGCGAAATCATCTGATACTTCGGCAACAACATTTGCATCAAACGGATTGAGGGTTTTGTTGTTTATAAAAGAGTAGATAGCTTGAGTATAAATCTTTTGATATGAGATATTAAAAGCTGTTGGAAAATCTATGGGCGATTTGAATGATTCTAAAATACCAATTCCTTTTATCGTCAGGTGATGAGATTTTTTACTGCGTCCTTTACTCTTTTTAAAGAAAAAATCAATTTTCGGGCTAACTTTAGCGAAGTTTGCTACTAGAAATTCGTCATTTGAAACATGATTTCTTTGCCCTGAAACACCAACAGAAATTTGTCTAAATAGATTTGATTTCGGTAAAAAGTTGTAGTTTAGGAATCCTCCGCCAACAGCTTCATTGGTCGCAAACGAATACATAGGCGAAATGGCATATTCAAAGTTTTTTTGAGGCATCATGGCGTTATAAAACGCAAGACCGATCATCGTTTTATCGTAATTGTTCCAGCCTATTGTTGGCATAAAATACAGTTGGGTTTTATCAGGGTTTTCAATGCTGCCAAGCATTTGAAGTTTTAGCGGTTCACATTTTTTAAACAGTCCTTTTGTTTTTAGCGTATTGTTTTTTCGTTTGTTTTCGGGCATGTCCAATTGGTAGTCGATACGTAGTTTATCAAACTCTCCAGCAGGAAAATCTACAGTTGTAGCGTTGGTAATTCCTTCAAACCATTTAGTTACAGTTACCGAATCATCTTTAATTCCGCAAATAGAGTATGGCCCGACAATGTCGCCCGTGTTTTTGATTTTCACTTTGTATGTTGATTCTTCTTGTTTTGCCGACACTATTTTATAATCCAGTTTTTTAGTGGTGTTTAGCAGGTCATCAAAAAACCAAGAGAGATTTTTTCCGCTTACGTCTTCTATTATTTTCCTCAAATCTTCTGGTTGCGGATGTTTAAACTTCCAAGTATCGAAATACTGTTGCATGGCTTTGTCCATCGTTTCAGTGCCAAGGTACGCCATCAAATAATCGAAAGAAATGGCTGACTTTCCATACACGATTGTTCCGTAATTCATGTAAGTGTATTCTGCTGAGGGAAATTCAACGGGTTGGTCTAAGTTTTTTCTAGCACCAATTTGATACCCAACATAATATTGCTCTTTGTGTAAATGTTGAGCCATATCGAATATTTTAAGAATTTTCTTTCCTCCATTATCGCCAATGATATTCATGTCAGGATGTTTCGTTTCGGTGTATCGATTTTCGTTAAATGAGTTCAATCCTTCATCCATCCATGGGTGCATCCTTTCGTTAGAACCTAAAATTCCGTAAAACCAATTACGCCCAACTTCATGCATGATAACTGTTTCTAACAGAAAAGCAGAACCAGATTTTCCGATTACAGTAATGTTTGGATATTCCATTCCCGCACCTGCACTTAGCGCGCCATCAACAGCAGTGCAATGTTTGTAAGGATAATCTCCATTCCAAAGGGAATAATAATACACTGCATCGTTTAAATACTCAATGCTACTCGTCCATAAATCGGCTTCTGAATTCGTAAACATTGCCCAAGTGGTTACCTTTTCTTTAGTGTGCGGCAATTCAACCTCCCCTTTTAGAACATGGTATCGTTTATCGGCAAACCATGCAAAATCATGGACATTACTTTGTTTGAAACGAAGTGTTTTGGTTTCTTTAGATGATTTAGGGAAGTCCATATTGTCATCGTACGATGTTTTCGCTTCTGTAAGAATAACCTTTTCGTTTAGCCAAGCCAATTCATCTTCTCCGTCAACCATATCACCAGTTGCGCCAAGCACATAGTTTTTTGGCAATGTGATGGAAACATCAAACGAACCAAACTCGGAATAGAATTCGCCTTGGGTTAAGTAAGGCATTTGATTCCATCCATTTTTATCGTATACAGCTGGTTTTGGGTACCACTGCGTAATCTGGTATGATTCGCCCATGTGTCCTAATCGAGAATAAATCCCCAATGGTATTTTAACATGAAAAGGGGTGGAGATGGTTATTTTTTTGCCCGATTTTAATGGCTTGTTGAGGTAAAGTTTGGCAATGTCAACATGAACTGAGTCGTATTCCCAACGGGCAGTTTTGCCGTCCACTTTAAAATCCAAACTATCGATAAACCCTCGGTCTTTTTCTTCAGAATAATAAAAATCTAATTCACCATTTTCATAGAGTTGTTTTGCCATGGCAGATTCATCGCTATTGTATGCGTTTGGCCACAGGTGAATGTAGATGAAGTTTAATTCGTCAGGCGAATTGTTAATGTATTCAAACGATTCGATTCCGCTTAGTTCATGCGTTTTATCGTTAAGCGTTACATCAATTTTGTAATTGACTTCCTGTTGCCAATAACCATCTTGCGCAAATGAAAAGACACTCAATAAAAAAATGCAAAAGATTAAGAGTATTCGTAACATAACGGTTGAATTATTCGCCAAATAACTTAGCAAGTTTTTTTTCTAGTGCTGGGCCTCGAAGGTTTTTTGCTAAAATAACGCCATTTTTATCTAACAGGTAGGTTTGCGGAATTCCTTTTACGTTGTATAGTTTGGCAGCAGCGGATTGCCAATGTTTAAGGTCAGAAACATGGCTTGACCAAATCAGTCCATCTTGCTGAATGGCTTGAATCCAACTCTGTTGAGATTTATCTAACGATACGCTAAACACTTCGAATCCCCTTGAGTGATATTTGTTATAAGTTCTCACCACGTTAGGGTTTTCCATTCGGCAAGGTTTACACCAAGATGCCCAAAAATCTACAAGTACAACATTCCCTCTTAACGAAGAAAGAGCTAAAGTTTCTCCATTTGGGGTTGCCATTGTAATATCTGGCGCAATTGAACCAACCGCCATTTTGCTCCACTCAACTACTCGTGAGTTTAAACTTTGAAAATATGGAGAATTAGGAATTGAGTTTTTTAATGCATTAGCTACCTTTTTGTAATATAGAAAATCAGTATCAGGATTCAGGTTTTCAACTGCGGCTAAAGAAGCTAAAGACCCAGGATTTTCATCTACAAATGTTCTGATAAATTTGTCTCTTTTGGGGCCTAGTGTTTGCTGAAATTGACTTGCTGCCATATAAGCTTCAATATCTCTGTTTGCTTGGTGCATTTTAGAGGCTCTCGCCAAAGAATCGTTTGTTGCATAAAGTTTATTGACAAAACGATTGAACGTTTGAAGTCGTTGTGTTTCAGGAGATCCTTTAATGGTATAGGTTTGTTCTAATGCTTTTGCTTGTGATGAAAAATTCATGTTTTCGCCTTCGGTAAGAATTAATACTACAAAATTGTTAGCGGCAAGTCTTACTCGATAAAAACCTTGCCCGTCAACGTTTGCGCCAAATTCAAATTTACCAGTTTCGTCTAGTTTAACAGTGTCCAAGGGGTCAACTCCGTTAGAACGTAATAACTCAAAGACTAATGATTGACCATTGCCTCCGGTTATCACTCCTTTTACGGTAGTATTAGAATCGGAAGAACCAGATTTTTTGCCACTGTCGCAACTGTTAAAAAGGGTAATAATTAGAATCGAAAATAATAATAAACACCTGTTATTCATGACTTAAATTTAGTTAGACTTGACTAACTTTTTTGTGATTGTTTTATTGTTTTCGGCACTTATTTCAATTAAATAAGTGCCATTAGGTATTGCATTTAATTGTATGGTTTCAATCGAATTTAAGAGATTACCAGATTTTACCATTTGTCCATTGATGTTTACAATTTGGTACGAGGCATTTTTATAATCTTTAGTAGAAATGATTACCGATTCTGAAGCTGGATTGGGAAATACAATAACATTAAACGAATTGTCTTCGTTATTGCTTATTCCAGTAGCATTTGTAACATCCAAAACATACAGCCCGTTTTGCATATCGGACGCTAAAACTATTCCGGAAGGTAAGAAAGAATACACTCCCCAACAACCTCTGTAAACCCAATTGGCATGTGTTTCAGTAGAAGTATCATAATATCCAGAAATGTAAGGGTTAGAAGGGTCCGAAATATTGTAAATTACCAGCCCATCGAAATAATAGCTAACAAAAACATTATCGCCTTTTACCATCACATTATGAGGAATGGAATATTGATGATCTATTTGCGAGCTAATAGTATCTAATAACGTAATATTAGAAAGGTCAGAAACATCCAGAATTTTGAGGTCTGTACCGTGTGTTTCGTCAGCCAAAACATAAATTGACCCATCTTCGTTTAGCCAACCAGAATGGTTATATCCCTTTTGCGGATAGTCGAATAGTGAGTCAATCAATATAGGGTTTGCTGCATCAGAAAAATTGTAAATACGCAAACCAGAGGTGCCATCATTGATGTATGCAGTATCGTTTCGAACAAATATGTCATGCGCTGAAGAAGGCAAAGAGAGCGAACTAATTTCTTCTGGTACAATTGGGTTTGTTAACGAAAAAGCGCGAACCCCAAAATTGTTGTTGCCACCACAAGTATATAATTTGGCTTTGGCCGTGTCGATAAAAATGTTGTGAGAAGTAGAAAAAAGCGAATCTTCATTATAGACTATAGAAACCGAATCGGGTAGATACTGTAAATCAACAATTTTTAATGTGCTGATTCCTTGACCTTCATCGCTTACTATATATAAATAACCGTTGTAGTCGTGATAATCTCTGTGTATTATATCTGCACCGAAGTGCTCTCCTTTTATAGAAACAACTTCTACAATGCTTGTGGGATTGGCGAGGTCGAAAATATGTGTGCCCCACGTAGTGCCTATCACACCATATTCTACTCCATCTTGAACAAATCCCCATGTTTCGTTATAGGTGTTATTATGGTCAGTAGATGGAACAAGGGTATTATTTTCCCAACGGTCTAGGAGGGTAATGTTTTGAGAGCTCTGACTGATAGCAGTATAAGTTAGTATGAGAACAAAAGCGACCGAAAATAGATTTTTTACGTACATGTTTGTTTGATTAGTTCTTTTATAATAAAGGTCATTTTGGGTTGTACTTCTTCGGCAACTTGCTGCACATCTTCGTGAGTTACTTTAACAATTTTTCCAGGCACACCTAAATCGGTAATAATTGAAATAGCGAAACAAGGTATTTGCATATGTCGAGCAGCGATAACTTCTGGTACAGTTGACATGCCAACAGTATCTCCTCCAATTTTTCTTACGAATAAATATTCAGCAGGAGTTTCTAAAGTAGGTCCGGTTAAACCAACGTAAACGCCCTCAACTATTTTGATTTTATTTTCTTTGGCAATGTCTTTTGCCATGGCAACCATTTTTTTGTCGTAAGGTTCACTCATATCAGGAAATCGAACACCTAATTCTTTAATATTTGGACCAATAAGCGGGTTTGTCCCCGTTTGGTTAATGTGGTCGGTTAATATCATTAAATCACCGATTTCGAAATCAGGATTTACACCCCCACTAGCGTTAGAAACAAAAAGGCGTTCAATACCCAAATATTTCATTACCCGTACAGGGAAAACAACTTTGTTCATCGAATAGCCTTCGTAAAAATGAAACCGGCCTTGCATTGCCACGATTTCTACACCATTAAGCAGTCCAAAAATTAATTTTCCAGAATGCCCTTCGACTGTAGAAACAGGAAAATCGGGAATTGACTCGTAAGGTAATTCGTGCTTTATGTCAATTTCGTCAACTAAACCGCCCAGGCCTGTTCCTAATATTATTCCAGCCTTTGGGCGAAACGAAACTTGGTCTTGTATGTATTTAGCTGTCGATTTTATAGTCTCTAACATGTCTTAGCACTTGTTTATTGAATATGTCTCCATCTTCACCGTGAAATTTGACTTGAATGGGCAAATAAAAGATAGGTAAGCCTTTTATAGATTCAGCCAATTCTTTGTGCGACAATCGCATCACATCTTTCTCAGTGGTAATGATTATTTTCTTTTCACTTGCAATAGTATCAAAAACTTCTTTGACTTTTTTAATGTCGTTTACCGAATATTGATGATGGTCAGCAAACTCAATTGGAACTACAGATTCTAATTTATTTTTGAGGTAATAATAAAGGTTACTCGAATTGGCAATTCCGGTAAGTAAAACAGCACTGTATTTGCGCTCGTAGTAATATTCACTGCTCACCATCGAATCCATTTTTCGCATAGAAGTTAGATTGCCATACTCATAATATGAAAATAATATTTTTTGATAGGGTTTTGGGTTGAGATCTTCGGTAATTATTCGTCTTTCTAACGCAGAAAATGCTGGCGGTGTTTTGGTCACTATAATTACATCTGCCCTGCGACTACCCGATGGCCATTCGCGAAGGTAGCCCGTTGGAAGCATTTGGTCGTTGATGTACAGTTTTTGGTAAGGTGTAAGCAAAATGTTTATGCCCGGTTTTACTTGACGATGTTGAAAAGCATCGTCAAGTAAAACGACTTGTAAATCGCTCTTTTGCTTTATTAGTTGTTTGATGCCACGAACACGATTTTCATCAACAGCGACAGTTATTTTGTCTTTAAATTTTTGTATTAATTGGCGGGGTTCATCTCCAATTTCTTTGGCTGAAGCTTCCAAAGTTGCTAAACGATAACCAGAAGTTATTCTACCATACCCTCTACTTAGGGTGGCGATGGTGTAGTCGTTTTTGAGTAATTCGACTAAGTACTCAATATGTGGAGTTTTTCCTGTGCCTCCAGCTTTAAGGTTGCCTATAGAAATAACAGGAATTTTAAATCGTTTTTCGTTTAAAATACCTATATCGAATAATAAGTTTCGCAACCAAGTTATACATCCATACAGAATTGAAATGGGCAATAATAGTACTCTGATAATTTTCATTGAAAGGCAAAAGTACGTATTCTGTTGTTTTTGGGAATACTCAGTGTGAAGGTCCTTCGAAATTTTCTAAAGAAATAGCCAAATTGGCCTTTCGAACCTTGAATGTTGTTTCATGCTAAAGCTTGACAGATATTTATTGTTCAAATTCGTTTTAATGAACTTTGAACCTTTGGTGCATATGCTGTGCGACCGAATGGGAGCACGGACATTATGCACATTGTGTGTGCCCTGCATGAGCAGGACACACCCGTTTGAATTTTGTTTTTGATATCAATCATGCAAATTATAATTGAGAGGCAGAAGAAAATGGGTGTTATTTTTCTAGAGGGTGTAAGTCCCTTATGCGCTGGGGTCGTGCCCAGAAGCATTAGTAGCTGCAAGCTGGTTTTTCGAGAGAGGAGCAGTGAAGGAAGCAGGACTACAAAACTCGGTACTGACGAACAGGAACCGTATATGAGGCATGTATCTATGGGTAAGCAAGCACATCTTTGTAACGCCCAAAGAATACCAAAATAGGTATATGTAGATACGGCAGAGATTGAGTGAAAGGAAAAGTTCTTACCAGGGGAGGTCTCTGTAATCACGGGTTGATAAATCGGAGAAGTCAGCAGAAGTCATAGTAGTTCCAACGCCTGAATATTGGAATGAAGGACAGAACGATAATGGTCTTTAATGAACATAGGAGCGGTTGTACGTTACGGATAGTTTTCTAGTACGGTAGTAGCCTTTGATTAAGCGAGACAGCGAAACAGATTTAGTAGTAATGATTAAACAATTAACAAGTAAAACGAATTTAAACAAAGCCTATTTACAAGTATACCGCAATAAAGGAGTAGGAGGGATAGATGAAGTTCAGGTAACTGAACTTCAATCTATTTTATCTCTTCATGGAAAACGATATAATGAGCAAATAGAAAGAGAGTCCTATCAGGTTTCACCAATATTGGGAGTTGAAATAGACAAATCAAACGGAGGAACTCGATTACTGGGTATACCAACGGTTGTGGATAGAGTTTATCAACAAGCATTACATCAAGTATTGCAGCCTATTTTTGAGGAAGACTTTCAGCAGCATAGTTATGGATTCAGACCGAAACGTAATGCACATCAGGCTGTTACGCAAAGCCTCGATCATATCAATTCAGGTTATCAAGATGTAATCGATATCGATTTGAAGAGTTTCTTCGATGAAGTTGAACCTTACATTCTACTAGAACTGATATACAAAAAGGTAAAATGTAAATCAACCTTGAAGTTATTACGTTCATTTCTCAAAGCCTCGATACAAATCGATGGTAAATTACAAAGCCGAACCAAAGGGGTGTCGCAAGGATCCCCTTTGAGTCCATTGTTATCTAATATCCTACTCAATGAGTTAGATAAAGAATTAGAGCAACGAGGACATCGTTACGTAAGATATGCCGACGATTTTAGTATCTATGTTAAAAGTAAAGAAGCTGCAAAACGAGTAGGTAATAGTATCTACGAGTTTCTACGCAATAAACTTCAACTTCCGATTAACCGAAAGAAAAGTGGGATACGCAGACCTTCATCGTTTAATGTTTTAGGATATGGATTCGTTCCGGTCTATAAAACGAAAGTGAAAGGCAAATATCAATTAGTGGTTAAAAAGTCGAAATGGAAGGAGTTTAAGTTAAAGCTTAAATACCTCACCAAAAAGACAATTCCCGCAAGCTTTGATGAACGTATTCATCGCATCAATCAGTTAGTAAGAGGTTGGATAAATTACTTTAAACTGGCATCTATTCAAGGGAAGCTTAAAAAAGCTAGAAGAATGGTTAAGGAACCGTTTACGGTATTGCATATGGCATGATTGGAAGAAACCTGACCGTAAGAGGAAGAACCGCATACGTCTAGGTATAGAACAAGGTCAAGCTTATGCATGGAGTCGAACAAGAATGGGAGGTTGGGCAGTAGCCAAAAGCCCTATTCTGAGAACGACCATTACTGTAAACAGGTTGAAAAAGAGAGGTTATGTTAGTTTAATCGAATACTACAAAAAGGCTAGTATCATTATCGAACCGCCCAGTACGAGAACCGCTTGGTTTATCCTGAACCTTATGAAGGGCTGGGTGGTCATACCTACATTTCATTTCGGTAGATAAATGTGAGAGGTGCACTCCGTCAGTTAATTCTGGCGGAGCCGCCTACTCGATTATGCTCTTTTTCATTTTTTAATGATGCAGGTTCTTTGAACCTTCTAATTTAATTTGTTCAAGAGCCGTATTGAGAATTACATCTTCTTGCTTAAATAGGTTTTCAATACATTCTTCAATCTTGATATCAGGTAATACTCCTCCTTCATAAGATTCACCATAAGTTTGAGAAACGTATTTGAATAGTGGAACATTTAGTCGAATCCCACTATTTGGTAAAGTAAATGTAGGTATCCAACCACTACAATTCACCCCAAATCCTCCACCTGTCTCTTGACCTATAATTAAGCCTCTTCCATAAACTTTAAAAGTAGTGGCAAATTCTGTAGCACCAGAAAAACAATGCTCATTTAATAGTAAATAACATTTTCCTGAATAGGATGGATAGTTGTTGGAAATACCTGTGCTATCTAGTAATTCAAAACCATCTTGACTTACAATTTGTCGATTCTCTTCGAGAATCAACTGAGTCATCAAAGTATCTATTTCAGGTTGTGGCAAATTACTGTATTCAAAAAAAGGATTATCTGCTTTCCAAATATTGGCTTCCAGATAGTCGTAAAAATGCCATGTTGAATCAATCAAATAAGAGAATAATTCTGCTCCAATATTATCAAATCCACCTCTATTATTTCGAATATCAATAATTAAATGTTGGGTACTAT
>JAESTK010000307.1 GCA_016763645.1 Flavobacteriales bacterium | reverse complement strand
TCGCTATTTCGGCAAATAATAAATCTGAAGCAACTCCTTTGCCAATTCCGGTTGATTCGGCATACATAAACAAGAGTGCGCCTAAGCCCAAAAATACAAGGTTGACTATCACCAAGACCACAGCTAAACTTATCATGTTTTTTTGCGCTTCTTTGATGTTTCTACACGTTAGGTTTTTCTGCATCATGTCTTGATCGAGCCCTGTCATACCTATAGTAATAAACATACCCCCAAGAAAGTGTTTTAGAAAATGGTTGCTTCCCATAATATCATCAAAAAAGAATATTTGAGAATAGCTACTATTCGAAATTGCCGAAATAGCACCTCCTTGCTCTGATAAATTTAGGACATCGCTAATTAGCCAAACCGTTACAATTACCGAAGTAAGCATAAAAGCTGTTTGCAAGGTATCTGTCCAAATAATAGTTTTTATACCGCCTTTGTTTGTATAAATCCAAATGAGTAAGATGGAAATGACAACGGTTACTTCGAACGGTATTCCCCAATCGTCAAACAATATTTTTTGAAGCACATTAGACACTAAAAGCAAACGGACTGATGCTCCCAAAACTCTCGACAAAAAGAAAAAACCTGCACCCGTTTTGTAACTCCAAAAGCCAAAACGTTGTTTTAAATATTCGTAAATCGAAGTTAAATTGAGCCTGTAATAAATGGGTAGCAAAACGTATGCAACAATGAAATAGCCCACAAAATAGCCAAGCACCGCCTGCATATAACTAAATTGGTTTGCCTCATTACCAACCCAACCGGGCACTGAAATAAAAGTAACGCCAGATAACGATGCGCCAATCATACCAAAGGCTACGATATACCATGGAGAGGCATTGTTACCCTTAAAAAATGAATTGTTATCATCGTTTTTTCCCGTAAAATACGAGATGCCGATAAGCACCAAAAAGTACCCAATAATAAAACTAGCGATAAGCCATGCTGCCATAGTTCAAAGATGAAAAGGTTTGTTTTTGAATTGATTAACTACCCAAATAGTTTTAAACATGTTTAGAGTTAGAATCGATAACACTTGACGTGCTCGTAAATTTCCGCTACCTTCGAACCTCAAACGATTCCTTATTTGGAATTGTGTTGGGAAGCATAACAATGACGAAATACTTAATTTATATAATTCTTGGACTGCCTCTTTCATTATACGTGATAACTTCATCACCTCAAAATGCCGTAGTACTTGACACGATAGGGCTTTTACTATTCTCAATCGGAGTAGGGCTTTTTCTTAAAAGCGTACGATTAGCGAGCGTTCTGACGTTATTTGGATTAGGAATAATCATGCACACGTTTAGTGCTATTTGGTACAATGTAATAGTTGTTGAGGTAAGCTTTGGTTTAGACAGTAATCTTCCGTTACTTCTCATCACTCTCGACCTAATTTTACTTTTCTTGACTTGTTTATCATTACATGGAGCTTTGACTAATCATTCGTTTCAATTCAAAATTGATCAATTTACAATGCAGACAATCGCGACTTATGTTTTATTATTTACACCTACAGTTTTATCGAGTTTGGCAGTTGGATTTGGAATAATGTATTTGAGATAATTAAAAAAAACGTTTAGCGACATATTGGTAAATATTATGATAAAGAAGTCCATAATCCTAGTCTCAATTTCCCTTTTTATCGCAATTGGTTATGCTCAAAACATATCCGACTTAGAAGTGACATTTGCGGGAACAAGAGATGGACAAATTGAGTTTGACTCATTATTGAATAATCAAAAACTAATAATTAACGACACAACGTTTTCTATCCGTTCATTCTATATGTCTATAAGCTCTGAGGGAATTTCAAAGGAATACTATACAGTTAGCGGAAGACTTAATAGCGAAATGAAAAAAGCTATTAAAAATACTAAGACAAATGACAAGGTCTATTTTGACAGAATAAAAGTATCACATCCAACTGGATCACTTTACTCGGTGAATGCAATCCGAATAATAATAAAATAAACATTTACCAACACTAGTGGTTGATGCGCAACTCCAATTCTAGTCAAAAAACCAAATAAAATTAGGCGATTTCTAGCCACCGTCAGTGTCCACACTGACGAAAATCCTGTCGGTGGAGACACCGACATTGGCACAACATGTTTAAAGTTAGAATCGATAACACTTGACTTTATCGAAAGTCGCTACCTTCGAACCTCAACGGTTCTTTGTTTGGAATTGTGTTAGCAACAATCGGATTACGAATCCATCAAATGTTCTTTTTCTAATTTTTCTTGGATTGATTTTAATAAAAATTCTCTTCCATCTATTGCTTGAGCTAAGAAAACATCACCAGCCTCAGTTTCACTATCGTGCTTCCCACTCCAAGAAATCATATCAACCATAAAAGGAAGCATATCAATACCCTTTGCAGTAAGGCTATATTTAATTCGTGACTTTTTCACTGTATCTTGGCCTTTACTGATTATTCCCGATTCCTCTAAATTCTTTAATCGATCCCCTAATACACTTGTGGAGACCTTTTCTCCAGATTCGAAAAACTCATTATAATGTCTTTTCCCCTTAAACATTAGGTCCCTAATAATTAACAAAGACCATTTGTCACCAAAGTGTTCCACAGCATAGTTTGTAGGGCAGTGTGATCTCATTTTCATTTTTCAAATGTAGTGAAATCTCTTCTTTTTAACTTCGGAATTAAAAGTTAAATGTATTTTAACTTGCTTTTTCGAAGCTATTTCATAGTTTTGCTTCGTAATTACAAGTTAAATTATATGAAAAAGAGATGAAAAAATCACCAATGGAAGTATTTCAAGCGTTCGGACAAGGGATGATGTCAGGAACAGATTCTTGGAAAGAAGTAATATCACAGGATATAGTATTTACTGGACCAGTAGATCAAGTAAATGGATTAGAAGCATTTGGAAAATTAAATGAAAGCTTTATGCCAATGATAAGAGGTAATGAAATGAAGCAAGCTATGGAAACAGGAAATTTCGTGATTACTCAATTAGAAATGGATGTTGCTATGCCATCAGGAAAAACAATCAAATTGGAGATGAGTGAATGGTACGAAATTGAAGATGGCAAAATCAAAAGTATCAAAGTTTATTATGACGCAGAAGAATTTAGAAAAGAAATGGCTTAAAGCTAGTTGAATTATAGGGAGCTGAAAAGTTACCCTTTTACAAAAATTAATAATAAAAATTATGGCAACATTACACAACAAAATACTAATAGATGCACCTATCGAAAAAATATGGGAAGCATTGACAATTATAGACTTACTAGATACTTATGACCCAACTGTTAAAAAATCTACAGCAATTACATCAGCTAAAAGCGGAGTGGGTGCAAAAAGAAAAGTGGATATGCTGGATGGTAAAAATTGGTTTGAGGAATCCTGCACAATATTTGATCCTAATAAAGCATTAACGTACGAATTAACAGCTTGTTCTTTTCCAGTCCATAGCTTAAAACACGATTATCGTTTTGTGAAAATAGGCAACAAGACACAAGTGGAACAAACTATGAATTACAATATGAAATTCGGGTTTATTGGTAAAATAATGGGGGCACTGATGAAATCAAAATGGAACAAGGGAATCAATGAATTCTTAGGAGGGCTTAAAGAGTACACTGAATTATAACAATTGCTAGCCACCGTCAGTATCCACACTAACGAAAATCCTGTCGGTGGAGATACCGACATTGGCACAATATGTTTAAAGTTATAATCGATAACACTTAACTTTATCAGAAAATTCCGTTACCTTCGAACCTCAAACGTGTCTTTATTCAAAGACAACGTTGTATGCCATCCAAGAATCCTAATAAACTTTATTCAATCCCTAAATTATATCCGAAAGCATATAAAATGGTGTTTTAGAATAAAATTATATCTAATTACATATAATTTAGTATATTTGGATAGAATTATATTCAAAAGCATATAATGAAGCAATTATCAGAGTTTGTCAAAGATCGGAGAAAGGAAGTTAATCTGACTCAGGAAGAGTTCGCGGAACGCGCAGGAGTGGCATTGACTGTAGTACGTAAAATCGAACAGGGTAAAACGAATCTAAATATGGATAGGGTCAATCTGGTACTTCAAATGTTTGGACATGAACTAGCTCCAGTTAATAGTAAAGATTTGAATAAATGAGACAGGGGAAGGTGTTATATAAAGGTCATTTTTCTGGTATTGTAACAGAAACAAATGAGGGCGAATATGTATTTCAGTATGATGTTCAATATGTAAAAGATCATCCAAACGACTTCATCACTTTCACAATGCCTGTTTCCGATGAAGCATATACCGATAAACGGCTCTTTCCTTTTTTTGAAGGGTTAATCCCAGAAGGATGGTTATTAGATATCGCTTCAGAAAACTGGAAGATCAATAAAAATGACCGCATGGGATTACTGCTGGCTTGTTGTCAGAATTGTATTGGTGCAGTGAGTGTAGAACCAATGGCAGAAGATGATGATGAAGCATAGATGTTTATATTGTTATGAGCCAATTGAAGACGAACAAGACTTTCACGAGAAGTGTTCAGTGGAGTTCTTTGGAACACCATCACCTCCTGAAATAGAGTATTCGCTTGATCAAATGGAGGAACTTGCAAAAAATGTAGTAGAGCGAAGTGTTGCTGTCCCTGGTGTTCAACCCAAACTATCCCTGACGTTAGTAAAAGAGACCAAGGAGAATTCAGATACGCGATTGACTGTGGTTGGGGCGTTAGGTGGGCACTACATTTTCAAACCACCTTCTGACAAATTTCCTGAAATGCCCGAGAACGAACATCTAACAATGAAAATGGCAGAAGTATTTGGAATTAAAGTAGTACCGTCATCATTGATTCGGTTATTATCTGGGGAATTGTCTTACATAACAAAACGAGTTGATCGAACAAAAACTGGAGAAAAGATTCACATGATCGATATGTTTCAGATCACGGAAGCATTTGACAAGTACAAAGGTTCCATGGAAAAAGTTGGAAAAGAATTGGACAGCTATTCAGCCAACACTTTGCTTGACAAATCCTTTTACTTTGACTTAGCTATTTTCTCCTTCATAACTGGGAATAATGATATGCACTTGAAGAACTTTTCCATGATCGACACCCCTTCTGGCTGGGCATTG
>JAESTK010000077.1 GCA_016763645.1 Flavobacteriales bacterium | reverse complement strand
GCTTGCTTTTGCAAATGGGTTAAAAGCTAGTGCAAGTTCAATCCAATATTCTAGATCTTCATCAAAATCTAGGCCTTCGTCTGTAATATAGATATAACCTTTCATGGGTCGGCCAGTAAAATCCATTGGTAGGCAGGTTTCTTTATTTATCTCTCTGGCATAAGCCTCCTCTCCAATTCTTGCCATCAAAAGATTTGCACTCGTTTGCTTGTCTTTTAGCACACCACAGAGCATTTTATCATCTACTTGAAATAGGTAGCCACCCATCATTGGCTTTGAGGTAAAATGAACTTTTAAATCATGAAGTGTTCGAGAAACACGTTCAGCTAAATATTTGTCGTATGCCATTGATTTTTGATTAAATTGAGCAAAAAAGTACACTTTTTAGGATAAAAATGGCAATTAATCATAAAAATAGCCAATTTACCTCGTTATTGCGAATATTTATAAACCTGTCCCGAGTTAATCATAGCTCCATGGTCGGTCATCATCCATATTCTTCCTTTGGTATCAACACCGTAGTTGGTGCCAAGGGAAGAGTATATCCATTTGTATTTTTTTGTTTCGGAAGGAGATAAATCTCCAATTACAATTGGAGTTCCGTAGTTGTCGAACCAGATTACTCGGTTTTCACTGCCTACGTAATATCTATTTTTATCTCCGTTAAAAGTAAGTTCGTAAACAAACTCGGAGATATTATTTTCTGAAACGATCTTTTCCATCGCATTGTTATTGGTCAGCATTTCTGCTTCAGACCATCCTGATTTAATGGCAAGTAAACGAGCTTCTTTAGGGGGTATCTTTTGTTTGTAGTATCAGGTTCGAATTCACGCATCGCAGCCAAAGATTCGTTTAGTGTTGCGCCCATGCGATACAAAATAAATCCAGAGAATAAATCTGCTTCAAGTTCATCTCCTGGGCTACTATTTTTCAAGTTTACAATATGCCCAGCTAAATGGTGTGCAATTTCATGAGCTAGAATGCTAATAGCCGACCAATCGGTACTGGTGCTATCCGAAATCCGATTGATGAACGATTCATTATAAGCGATATACCGTTCTTTGTTTTTCATGTAGGCAACAGCCGTACGAACATTTTCTGATACCACAATAAAATTTTGAGGCAAACCGGTATACTGCATTATTTTACCTACAGCCTGTTTCGCTTTTTGGTCGGTATTACCAACATAAATATGGTTAGTTAGGGTGTCAAATTTAGGAGACTCAACTTCTGGTAAATCAGATTGAGAAAACCCAATAAGAGAAATAAAAAGAAAGCTAAGGAATAAAGAAAATCGCATTAGCGAAAGGTATAAAATTAACAAGAGAAGTTGGCGGTGAAGATTAATTTTAATCAGATTCTGTTTTTCGGCTAACAAATACTGTATTTATGCGTTATTATTGTCTTTACGAAGGCAAACTAGTGAAAACGACATTGAGATATTTAGTACTGATACTTTTAATTCCTATTGGTGTTAAGGCACAACGTATTGTGGGGTTAAACCAAAAAATGTTTGCGGTTAAAGACACCATAATGCTCGATTCGTTAAGCTTGTTACAGGGCTCTGTTTCTATTTTGGGTATAGACACTTCCCTTTATAAAGTTGATGCGATTTCTTCTGAATTAACTTGGGAGGTTAAACCAAAAACCGATTCCATTCTAGTTACTTTTAGAACGCTTAGTTTGGATTTCGACTATCAGTTTAAGCACAAAGACTTTAAACAAATTGAGCTTTCGGGCATCGGAGAAAAAGATCCGTTTAAGTACTCGGGGAGTAACCGGCAAGAATTAAATTATTTATCGTCAGGGTTGAATAAAAATGGAAGTATTTCTAGAGGCGTTTCGTTTGGCAACAATCAAGATTTATCAGTTAATTCGAATTTAAACCTTCAGCTTTCAGGTAAAGTCTCGGATAGAATTAGCGTTTTAGCCGCAATTACTGACGATAATATTCCGATACAAGCAGAAGGAAATACGCAACAACTACAAGAGTTCGACAAAGTTTATATGCAGTTGTTCGATGATAATTCGCGTTTAACAGCAGGCGATTTTCAATTGAAAAACACAACGCCTTATTTTTTGAAATATTATAAAAAGGCACAAGGGGGTAGGATTCAAACAACGATTAAATCCAATTCAAATAAAGACGCGGCAGGGTTAATGGATGTTTCGGTAAGCGGAGCGGTTTCTCGTGGAAAATTTTCTCGAAATGTTATTCAAGGAGTTGAAGGAAATCAAGGACCATATCGATTAACAGGAGAAAACAACGAGCCATTTATTATTGTTTTATCGGGAACAGAGCGAGTTTATATCGATGGAAAACAAATGACTCGCGGACAAGAATACGACTACACAATAAATTATAACACAGCGGAATTAACATTTACCGCACGACAATTAATCACAAAAGACAAACGAATTGTAATTGAATTTCAATATTCCGATAAAAATTACGCAAGGTCGTTGTTCCAGTTTTCTGATTATTATCAAAGCGAGCGACTCAATTTAAGATTTGATATTTACTCTGAACAAGACGCAAAAAACCAATCGTTACAACAAGATTTAACCGACATTCAAAAAGATAAATTAACCGAAGTTGGTGACAGCATTCATTTAGCGGTGGCAAGTAGCATTGCGTTAGTTGAGTTTTCCGAAAACCAAATTTTGTACAAAAAAATAGACACGCTCGGGCAAGAAGTTTATGTATTTTCGATTAATCCCGACAGCGCCATTTATCGGCTGTCTTTTTCGAATGTCGGCATTGGTTTTGGGGGCTACGAGCAACAACAAACAACTGCCAACGGGCGTGTTTTTAAATGGGTTGGAAGCGGAAAAGGGAGTTACGAGCCAGTAACTCTGCTCGTTGCTCCAAAGAAAAAGCAGATGGTTTCGTTGGGCGGAGATTATCAAATTTCGGAAAATACTGTCGCAAAATTTGAAACAGCACTGAGCAGTCAAGACATTAGTACGTTTTCGAAATTAGACGCGCAAGACAACACTGGTTATGCTTTTAACCTTGGGTTACAAAACACCAAGAAAATTGGAAAAAATGAAGAAAAAAATTATCGATTAAATTCGGCAATAACCTACGAGCAAGTTCATCAAGATTTTAATGAAATTGAGCGGTTTAGAACTGTTGAATTTTTTAGAGATTGGAATTTGCGTAACATAACTCTTAACGAAATGCAACACATATCTGGGGCAAACATCGAATTTGAGGCAGCCAATAAATTGAGTTTAAAATACACCCTTAAATCATACGTCAGCGGAAGCGAGTACAACGCCATCAAAAATAATTTTCACATTAAATATAATAACCGAGGGTTTAGAGTGGACAGTAAAAATAGCTTGATGACCTCTACAGGAATTCATAACTCAACTTATTTACGGTCGAAAGGAGTGATAAGTAAGAGTACTCCCTGGCTTACCGTTGGTTTAAGAAACGACTTCGAAAAAAATCAATTTTTTAACGAACCCCGCGACTCTCTTTTGGCAAATAGTTACGAATTTTTCGAGTGGGAGGCATTTATCGCAAATGCCGATAGTTCGGTTAATACATTTAGATTGGGATATACCGAGAGAGAGAATTTTGGAGTAAAGAACAACGGATTAAACACATCTACTTTTGGTAAATCTATATCATTCGATGTAGCGCTGATAGAAAATAAAAAAGCAACATTAACCAACAAAACTACCTACCGAATTTTAGAAATACGAGACTCCACATTGACATCCAACAAAGCCGATAGCACCCTGTTAAACAGAATTGAATACAGCGTTAAATTATGGAAAGGAGCCGTAGTTTCAAATTCATTTTTCGAAATAGGTTCAGGGCTGGAAGTCAAAAAAGAATATACCTTTTTAAAAGTGGCTGACGGACAAGGCGTGTGGATACACAGAGACAATAATGACAACGGAATAGCTGAACTCGATGAGTTCGAAATAACCCCGAAATCATTACAATACCAAGCTAACTACATCAAAGTTTTTGTGCCATCTAACAATTATGTAAAAACGTTTAACAATCAGTTTAGTCAAACGTTATTGTTGCGGCCAAAGGCGATTTGGGGTTCGGAGAAAAAGGGAATGAAAAAGTTTATTTCGCGCTTCTCGAACCAACTATCGTATTTAGTTGATAGAAAGACAAATAAGGATAATATACTAACAGCGCTTAATCCTTTCGAGAGAGAAATTGCAGATAGTATTTTGGTTTCTCAAAATTCATCTTTTAGAAACGTATTCAACTTTAATCGCTCCAATCCTAAATTTGGGGCTGGGGTAAATTACTATTATGTGAAAAACAAAACGCTGCTTACCAATGGTTTTGAGCAACGAACAAACGAATATTCTTCAGCCAGTATCCGTTGGAATCTCAATAGAAAATTTCGATTGAACCTCGATGGACAAATGGGCAATAAAGAAAATTTATCCGACTACCTGATAACACGAAATTTTGACATCGATTATTATAGTTTTCAACCAAAAATTACGTTTCAGCCCGGCACCGTTTTTAGAATTGCGTTGTTGTACGAACATAAAAACAAACAGAACAATTCGGAAAACAACGAACAGGCGATTTACCATAAAGGTGGTTTGGAAGGAAAATTTAGCACTGCCGAAAAAGGAAATGTTTCAGCCAACTTCAACTTCATTTTAATCGATTATGATTACCCTGCAAATTCTTCACTTTCGTTCGAAATGCTCGAAGGATTACAGCCTGGGCAAAACATGACTTGGGAAGTAATTTACCAGCGAACCCTTGCTAATAATTTACAACTTAATCTGAACTACAATGGGCGCTGGAGTGAAGGGTCTAAATTAGTACACGTTGGGGGGGTACAGGTGAGAGCTTTTTTCTAGGCTTCGCTTAGTCTATTATATGAATAGTGCTAGGTTTAATCAGAAAGAATTCCCCGAGGCTCTGCCTCGTGGGTTTCCGCTTCAACCTCTCCTTGAGGAGAGGTCAAAACTTTGTTAAAAGTTTTGGGTGAGGTGTAGATAACGAATTTCGGTTTTTGACCAT
>JAESTK010000076.1 GCA_016763645.1 Flavobacteriales bacterium | reverse complement strand
TCTTTCGATTTTTGAAAGAACCACTCTCCAGAAAATTTGGAAAAGAATGGTACCAAAAAATGTGCGAAGCCGATAAATTACTTTCTGATAAGCAAAATAATTGATTCGACCAACAATAATTTTTCATCGTTCAAAAAAATGAGAGTGTCTTTGAACAACTTTTGAGTGATGCTAAACCTTTCCGAATTGAATGTAATTTATACACATCAACATGTTAATTCCGATTGTTAAAAACTTCGGTTAATTGTTAATTTGTTTATCCTTGATTATCGATTCTTTTTTTGAATTTTTGTCTCGCAGATAAGCAACAAACCAATCTTTTTTAACTTCTCTTTAAAGAGAAACACAGCATAAAAACTGGTATTTGCTTGATAACTAACCAATTATCGACTGGGGATATTAGCCCCTAAAAACAGGAACAAAAATGGAGCAAGAAAAAACAACGACAACCGAACAAGGGCCAGACATCGAATCTGTTTTGCCAAAAAATACAGAACTAGAAACTGTTTCTGCTGAAGTTGTTGAAGAACCGATATTGAAGGAAAACCCTGATCGTTTCGTTTTATTCCCTATACAACACGATGATATTTGGCAGTTCTATAAAAAATCGGAAGCTAGCTTTTGGACCGCAGAAGAAATTGACCTTTCTACCGATATTATTGATTGGGATGCAAAGTTAAATGATAACGAACGTCACTTTATTAAACACGTGTTGGCATTTTTTGCCGCGAGTGACGGTATTGTAAACGAAAATCTCGCTGAAAACTTTTTAAGTGAAGTTCAATACTCAGAAGCAAAATTCTTTTACGGATTTCAAATCGCTATTGAGAACATTCACTCTGAAACCTATTCTTTACTAATTGATACATTAATCAAAGACACCAAAGAGAAAAACCACCTATTCAAGGCCCTGGATACAATTGAATGTGTTCAAAAGAAAGCAAACTGGGCTATTAAATGGATTGATAGTGATTCTTTTGCTGAGCGATTAATTGCTTTTGCTGCTGTTGAAGGTATTTTCTTCTCCGGTTCTTTCTGCTCTATCTTCTGGTTGAAGAAAAGAGGTTTAATGCCTGGGTTAACTTTTTCTAACGAGTTAATTTCAAGAGACGAAGGATTACATTGTGATTTTGCTTGCTTGTTGCACAACAATCACGTTGTAAATAAAGTCCCTAAAGCAAGAATTCAAGAAATTATAATTAGCGCTGTTGACATTGAAAAAGAATTCGTTACAGATGCTCTCCCAGTTGATTTAATTGGGATGAACTCAAAATTGATGTGTCAGTACATTGAGTTCGTTGCAGATAGACTTTTATTAGAACTGAATTGTTCTAAATATTACAACGCAACAAACCCATTCGAATTCATGGAGTTAATTTCTCTGCAAGGAAAAACGAACTTCTTCGAAAAACGAGTAGCTGAATATCAAAAAGCTGGTGTTACAGGTAACGCTGAAGATCAAGTATTTGATTTAGAAGCTGATTTTTTAAATGATTGAATGCTTTAATGAGACAATGATTAAAGCATTATAACATTGACACATTAAAGTATTGATTTGCGCATTAATAAAATAAAAAACCAGGTAGCATGCATGTATTAAAAAGAGACGGTAGAAGAGAAGCGGTAAAATTCGATAAGATAACCGCCCGGATTAAGAAATTGTGTTATGGATTAGACCCTATCGTTGACCCAACAAAAGTGGCAATGAGAGTAATCGAAGGCCTATACGATGGTGTAACAACTGCTGAGTTAGACAACCTTGCGGCTGAAGTAGCGGCATCAATGACAACTCTTCACCCAGGGTATTCTCTTTTAGCATCAAGAATTGCTGTATCGAATTTACATTCTGCAACTAAGAAATCTTTCTCTGCTACCATGAAAGATTTATACGAATATGTAGATCCTAAAACAGAAAAGAAAGCTCCTCTTTTAGCTGACGATGTATATGATATTATTGATAAAAATTCAGAAGTATTAGACTCAAGCATTATCTACGATAGAGATTTTGGTTACGATTACTTCGGTTTCAAAACATTAGAAAGATCTTATCTTTTAAAATTGGAAGGAAAGGTTGCTGAAAGACCTCAACACATGTTGATGCGTGTTTCTTTAGGCATCCACAAAAACGACATCGACTCAGCGATTAAGACATACGAATTAATGTCAGAAAGATGGTTTACGCACGCTACTCCAACTTTATTTAACGCAGGCACTCCAAAACCACAAATGTCTTCTTGTTTCTTATTAACCATGAAAGAAGATAGCATCGATGGAATTTACGACACATTAAAGCAATGTGCTAAGATTTCTCAATCTGCTGGTGGCATAGGTCTTTCTATTCACGATGTAAGAGCTACCGGGTCTTATATTAGAGGGACAAATGGCGCTTCTAATGGTATTGTGCCAATGCTAAGAGTATTTAACGACACAGCTCGTTATGTTGACCAAGGTGGTGGAAAAAGAAAAGGTTCTTTCGCAATTTATATTGAGCCTTGGCATGCAGACATCATGGACTTCTTAGACTTAAAGAAGAACCACGGCAAAGAAGAGCAAAGAGCTAGAGATTTATTCTACGCTATGTGGATGTCTGATCTTTTTATGGAAAGAGTTGAAGCAAATGTAGATTGGACACTGATGTGCCCTAACGAATGCCCGGGACTTTCTGATGCTTATGGAGACGAGTTCAAAGCTCTTTACACGAAATACGAAGAAGAAGGTAGAGGCAGAAAAACAATTAAAGCACAAGATTTATGGTTTAAAATTCTAGAATCTCAAATTGAGACAGGAACACCATACATGTTGTATAAAGATGCTGCAAACATCAAATCAAATCAGAAGAATTTAGGTACAATTAAGTCTTCGAATTTATGTACGGAGATTATGGAGTATACTGCTCCTGACGAAGTTGCGGTTTGTAACTTAGCGTCTGTAGCTCTTCCTAAATTTGTTATTGATGGTAAATTCGATCACGATAAGTTATTCGAAGTAACGTATCAGGCTACCAAAAACTTGAACGTAATAATTGACAACAATTACTACCCAGTACCAGAAGCTAGAAACTCTAACTTCCGTCACAGACCAATTGGTTTAGGCGTTCAAGGTTTAGCTGATGCGTTTATCATGTTACGTTATCCGTTCGAGTCTGAAGAGGCGAAGACGTTAAACAAAGAGATTTTTGAAACAATGTACTATGCGGCAATGACTGCCTCTAAAGATTTGGCAATTGTTGATGGTGCTTACGAAACATACGAAGGTTCTCCTGTGTCTCAGGGTGTTTTCCAATACGATATGTGGAATGTAACACCAAGCGACCGTTGGGAATGGGATGTATTGAAAGAGGAAGTGAAGAAACATGGAGTTAGAAACTCATTGTTGATGGCCCCTATGCCAACAGCTTCAACTTCTCAGATTTTAGGGAACAACGAATGTTTTGAGCCATATACTTCTAACATTTATTCAAGAAGAACACTTTCTGGTGAGTTTGCTGTAATCAATAAGCACTTGCTTAGAGATTTAGTAAAACTAGGAATCTGGAATGATAACTTGAAAAACAAATTGATCGCAAACAACGGTTCTGTTCAAAACATTGATGAAGTTCCAGAGAACTTGAAAGAGCTGTACAAAACAACTTGGGAAATCAGTCAAAAGACTATTATTGATATGGCTGCAGACCGTGGTGCATTTATCTGCCAATCTCAATCATTGAATATTCATGTAGAAAACGCAAACTTTGCAAAGCTGACTTCAATGCACTTCTACGGCTGGAAAAAAGGATTGAAAACAGGAATGTATTACTTAAGAACAAAAGCAGCTACCGATGCTATCAAGTTTACTGTTGATAAAGCTCAGCTAGAGCAACCAGCGGAAAAGGCCGAAGCAATGTCAGTAGAGGAACACCAAGCGATGCTACAAGTCGCAAGAGTTGCTTCAGAAAACGGTGACGATTGTGAAATGTGCAGCGGATAAGAAAATATCTGAGCTGTAACGCTGAGCCTGTCGAAGTGTAGCTCAAGGATTTTCGCAGTAGTAAACATTGGCATTGCCAAGTGCAGTGGATAAGAGCTCCCCGTCATTGCGAGGCATGGAACGAGGTGGAATAACGAAGCAATCCCCTTTTCAACAGCCAAGATTGCTTCACTACGTTCGCAATGACGAAACCCAAAACACCCCCTCTTTCCAAATTGATTTTGAAAGGGAGTTTGCTTTTTAGTACCTTTGGTTTATGCAAAAATTAATTTTAGGTGCATTTGTTTTCTTAATCAATTACGCTTCAGCACAAGAACAATCTATCGTGCCATTTGAATTTGAGTCAGAGTTCAACACGGAGGATACTTCTAAATACTCATACATCTATAGAGTTTTATACGGCAAGCATGATTTTGTTTTCTCTCACTATTATTCTGGAGGGTATGCTGCTCACGATGATAGAATAGTAGTGTATATACAGAATGGAGAGAGTTGTTACAAACAGAATATAACATCTAAAGGGTGGAAGACAAACTTTCAGGATAGCGTGGTAATTCAGCGAACAATGCCCTGTGATTCCCTAATGTATATGTTAAATGAGATAAAGCAACGTGGCTTTCTTTCTTTTACCAACGAAAACCTCTTTTACAATGATGGATCAATGATTAGCGACTGTGTATTTTATGTGTATGAACTGATGGATATGAATAATTATAAAAAATTAACGACATATTGCCCAAGTTTCTATACACGGAAGAGCGCAACAATTAAGAAGTTCGTAGAATTTGACGATTATTTTCGCAAAACGTGGGATTAAACAAATTTTGACCGGTTTCGGTTACTTAGTTCTCGAAATCAACCTCCCTTTCCTCTTAAACTTCCTCACAAACCGGTTCTTTTTAAGGTCTTCTTCGTGCCAAACAATTTGTTTGCCCATTGTCCCTTTTAATCGTTGAAAAAGCGTTTCGCGTTCTTCAATAGAAATGAACCCTTTCTTTTTAGCTGATTCAGCGTTAATTGTGGGTTCGTACCTGTCGATAGTTACCATTGTGTCAATAACAATTGGTAACAGAGTAATTGGTAAATCATACTTTCTAATGAACTTTCGTAATTGGTTAGTCTGAAAAGGGTCTGTAGCCAAAGCAATTTTTGTAAACCCCATTTCTTTAGCAATTTGGTAACTCGAATACACGTTTTCGGTACTGTGTTCGGCAAGGGTATCAACAAAAATATTATCTACGGGGATACCCATCGCCTCACCATAAAGTGCCATTACTTGAGCTTCAACGTACTCAGAATAAACAGCACCACCGCTATAAATTATGTTTTTTGAATAGCCATTATCATATAAGTATTTAGACCAATGCACACGTATTTTCATTGTACCGCTCCAATGTTCGCCATTATACGGTACACCTGGTACTATAATAACATCGTAAGGAGCAGTCACTTTGTTTTTATCAAATACTTTTTGCGGAGAGGGACGTAGTAAATTACAACTGCCCAGCACAATAACACAAGATAATGTGAACAATAAGAGGGCTTTATTCATCCAATTCGGTACTTTTGAGTTTCAAACCTACATCAAAAGAAGTAACATGAAGTTGAAACACTTGATAATTATACTAGCGATACTGTTTGTTTCTAACCTTGGACAGGCACAACAAAAAGTCGCTTTGGTTCAGCAAAATAAATTGTGGGGCGTTATCGACCAAGACGGGAACCAGATAGTAGAGCCAAAGTACACTAGTGTTTCAGAGTTTGCAAATTGGATGGCAATTGTTCGCCAGGGGAAATTACATGGCGCAATCAACATCAAAGGACAGGAAGTTGTTAAGCCTGAGTTTCAAAAAATTTACGATTTCTCTGAAGAAGGAATTGCTAGAGCAGTTATTGGTGAATATTATGTTGAAAACCATGATTTAACAAAAGACGACATTGGTAAATCTCTTTATCTGGATTCGAAAGGGAATATTTTTACCAAAAAATTATATAAAAAACTCTACGACTTTAGCGATGGAGTTGCGATAGTCGCAGATGAAACAGGAAAGTACCTTGTAAATGCGCAATTGGAAGAAATCCCCATTAAGATTAACGGAGAAGTAGTTCGACCAGCTATTCAGGTATTTTCTGGAGGGCTCGGTCGAGTTGTTTTTAAAGGAAAAATGGGGTATATAAATCCAAAAGGCGAGCTGGTTATCGATTTAGTATTCGATAACGCTAAACCATTCGAAAATGGTCAAGCGCTTGTTTTACAAGATGACAAATGGGGGTTAATTAATACAGAAGGGAATTTTATCGCAGAGCCTATTTATCAGAAAATTCATCCACTTGTTGATGGTTATCGGATGGTAATTCAAAACGACAAAAAGGGAATTATTGATAGTTTGGGCAAAGTAATTATAGAGCCCGAATACAGTTATTTATTAAGCACAGAATCGGGCAAATGGTTTGTCGAAAAGCGAAAAGTAGGATTTGGTGTTGTCGATAAATTTGGCACGTTTACGCTTATGCCAGAAGATGCCAAAGACTTTACAAAATTTATTGAAGGGCACATAATAGCTTTCGGAAGAAAAGGAAGAGGATTAATTAATGACGAATGTAAATGGGTTGTTCCGCCTGTATATGATGGGTTTCGGCCAATGGAAGGAGGAATGGCAAAGGGATTAATAGACAAAGAAGAACGGTGGTTTTGGGTAACCACTAAGGGCAAAGAAATACGAGTTGCTGGCGCACACCTTTACAAAGATTATGGAGTTTTTAGCGAAGGGTTAGGTGCCGTTTATAACGGAGGCAAAATCGGATTTATCGATTATGATGGCAATTGGGTTATCGAACCTCAATTCGACCACCAACCAATGACGAAAGGCAAAGTTCAATTTATTGATGGTCGTGCATTGGTCAAAAAAGATAAAAAATATGGCTATATCGACAAAACTGGAAATTGGATTATCGAACCTATTTATCAGAAAATGTCTGAATATTATACTCTCGAGGAATCACCAGAAGACCTGGTCGCTCAAACAACATTAAAAGGTTATTTTAAATTCGAAAAATTATCTCCCGATAATTTCGCAGGAATCAAACTGTATGTAATTAACGATGCAGGAGACACCATTGCCACAACCCTTACAGATGCAAATGGATATTTTACGTTTACCGATTTACCAACAGACCAGAACTATATCATCATTGCCGAAACGGAAGAAGACATTGACATGGTGATTGTAAGTCCGCTTACGGATAAAAAGCGTGCGATTTTATCTAAGTACCAAGGCGTGTTTATGTTTACCTTCTTAGGTGGAGACGAGCCAATCGCGATGCTCTTGATGAATGAGGAAGACAATACTACTCTCGATGGGTTTTTCCGTTATCAAACCCTCGCATCAGAAAATGTAGCAGGCATGAAAGTTTATCTTGTTGACGATGAAGGTAATATTGTAATGACTGTGACAACTGATAGCAAAGGCTATTTCAGCTTCAAAAACCTTGATTCAGATAAAAACTACCTCGTCAAAATTGATGAAAGGGATAAAGCTGTGGAGTTGGTTATGCTAAACGATGATATGGAAGAAGTAGCTGTAATTTCGCCATCCGAAGGGGTGTTTAAATTCAATTATTTGCCAAGTGAACATACGGCATTTATCGCTTTAATGGTAGAAGAAGACATCAATATAATGCAAGGATTTTTTAGCTACAAAACACTTGCTGCTGATCGTATTGGCGGAATGAACGTTTACCTTATTGACGATGAAGGCAATATCGTAATGACTGTTGTTACGGATGAAAACGGATTTTTTAAATTCAAAAATTTAGATCCAGAAATAAATTACTTTGTCAAAATTGATGCTGCCGACCAAGACATGCAGCTTGTAATTTTGGGTGATGATGCCGAAACTTTTGTTGCAGTTATGAGTCCCGACAAGTCAGGAATGTTCTTGTACCGCGAATTAGATGCAGAGCAAATAGCTGCGTTAGGGTTGTTGTACACTACAGACGGAGAATTAGTTGAAGGCCTATTAACAAAAACATTTCGAGGGCAATTTCGCTTTAAATATCTAGCAGCCGATTCGCTTGGCGGTTTAGTAGTTCACTTAGTTGACGATGAAGGAAACATAGTTTACACGACCACAACAGATGCCAACGGTATGTTTGCATTTAAAAACCTTCTATTCGATAAAAGCTATATAGTAAAACTAGGAGAAGCAAATTCAGACATCGAATTATTAGTAATTGGTGACGGGGGAGTGTCTGCCGAACTAGCAACGAATAACAAAGGTGAATTTGTGTTTATGAAACTCGCGAAAATGGCTGTTGCTTCGCTCATGGAAATGGATGGAGATAATGATATTGCACTACACTCATCTAAAAGTTCGGTGATGGCTCAGTTTAAATATACGATGCTTGAAAACAAGTTTTTAGCAAAAATGGCAATAAAAGTGTTAGATAAAAACGGTAAGATTATTGGTGCAGGAACAACGGATGATAAAGGCAGAATTTATTTTAATCATTTCTCCCCAGAAGATGAAGTAACATTTCATTTTGTGAATTTGCCTACTGACAGGAGCGAGATTAAATTGACACTATTCAATTCCGATTCAGAAATGATTACCGAAGTAGTTTCGGCTAATGGCTCATTTAACTATACTTTCCTAAAAGGAGATATACCCTTCGATCTCTTGTTTATGACCGAAGAAGACATGGAAATGGCTTCGATAGGAAAGGGGGAAGTAATTGTTAAAAAACTAACCGATAATGTTATGGTTATCTACTTTGGTTTCGACTCTGATGAATATAATTTTGCAGAAAATGAGAGTTTGATTGAATTAGTCGAAGCACTCAAAGCGGATGAATCATTGTACATTGATATATCAGCTTATTCTGATAAATCGGGCACAACCGAATATAATCAAGAACTTTCGGAAAGGCGGTCAAGTAGCGTGGTTGAGTACTTAACCTCTAATGGTATTCGGAGAAACAGACTGACTTCTCGTGGCTTGGGCGCAACAAACTTCGCAGTTGATTGCGAAAAATGTACCGATAAGCAAAATCAAATGAACAGAAGGGCGGTGTTGAGGATTAATTAATTTCAAGCCAACAAGTGCTGTAGGCAATTGATTAGGTGAGTGTTGAGAATCATTTTTGAAAATGCTATATTTGTTTTTCAAATAAAGGAGTAGCTTATGAAAAAGATTATCATAATACTATTAGTACAGATAACATGTACGGTTGGTTATTCACAAACGATGGACGATGTGTATGCTGCGGAAGAAATTGTTTGGTTTGGAGTAGATTATTCTAAAACCAAATTAATAGGTGGGTTTGACAATCCAGACAGAATAATTGGAGAGTATTTTTCTAAATGGAATTACCGCATTATTGCCCACATATCTGAAAGGTATAACGGAAAACTGTACGACAAACCTTTTGTTGTAGATGTCGCGGCTGCGATTGTTAGAAGTGAGGCACTACATGGGGAAAATATAACTACATTCGGAAGCCCGCCACCACCTTTTAATGGGGAGCAAATACAAGAAATAATAAACCTATGTAATTCTCCGGATAATCAGCAAGGAATTGGGCTCATTCTGATTTCGAATTACTTTGGAGGAAGAAACAAAGAAGCGCAGTACAGCGGGGTCTATTTTGATATAGAAACTAAAAAAATTATTCAAGTTAAAAATTATCTATTTAATGGTAGCGGTTTTGGGATGTTACCTTTTTGGGATAAGCCCCTTTTTCACACTTTAGAGCGAATTGAGTATGAGTTTAAAACCGACTTTGCTTCGTTTCGTTTTGAACAACGAAAAATTGCACGCCAACAAAAAAAGGCAAATAAAGCAAGTCAAAAATGATAGTTAGAATTTTTGCGTTGATTGGGGTCCTTCTCGTTAGTAAAGTTGCTTTATCTCAAGACATTATCTGGAAGAAAACGGGTGAAAAGATAGAAGCGAAAGTTATTAAAATTTCGGATGAAGAGATAAAATATCAAAAACATAATAACCTTTCTGGCCCGATTTACTCTATCGAAACATATAATGTTATTCAAATTACATTCGAAAACGGAGATGTTGAAAAAATTAATGCTAACCGGCCATCAAGTGCGCATGTACCAAGCTATTCGCGAGCTAAAAACGTTGATAATATAAATAGCCCGAACTCGAATCCGCGTGTTATTGAAAATGATGAAGGTCGGTTTTACGCAGATAACAGAAAAATTGGCAGGCGAACGGTTGAGAATTGGTTGAAAAAGCTTAACAATCCTGAGTCCAGAGCTTTGTATGACAAATCTGTGAGGATGAGAAAATCCGCGTATTATTTTCTAGGAGCGGCTGCAGGGGTAGGAATCATTACTTATCAGGCAGAGTTCATACTTTTAACAGGGGGTTATATCCTTGCTGTTGGTGGTCCAATAGCAGCTGTGCTGCTAGTCACAAATATTGTGTTAATTAGGAGGTACAAAATTGTTCAATCAAACGCAATTGAGAAGTATAATGAGGCTTTAAAACTCACAAATAAGTATGAAGAAAAAGAATAATTTAACTGTTTCAATATTGTTAGACTTTTCTGAGACAGATCCAAATCATACACTGCATGGAGTAAAAATGAAAGGTATTAATTAAAAATGCTCTTCGGCTTCTCTCTTCGCACCCGTATTTACATTTCTATGCTGATGATGATAATGGTTTCTTTTATCGTTATAGGAGTGGTTACCGTTCGTCATTTTATGACCGAAAACGAAGAGTACCACCAAAATAGGTTAGAACGTAAAGAAACAGCGGTTATAAAAAGTATCGGTTATTTCTTGGAGCGCGAAGGCATATACGACAACCCCGATTCGGTAGTTGTGTTGTTTTCTGACAAGATTACAGAGTTGGCAGATATCAACAATCTAGATATCAATATTTTTAACCTCAAAGGAGAATTATTAATTTCATCTCATTCAGATTATTTCGAAAAAGGAGTGTTTGTGTTTCAATTAGATGAAGCGATACTAAAGGACCTTTCGTTAGGAAATAATAGACTGATACAAGAAGTCGAAGGCGATACTCTCTCTATATTATCAACATATCGTTACATGAATAATATTGACAACAGACCAATTGCAATTATCAATTTGCCTTATTTTCAGGAGAATAAAATCAGTCGACAAGAAATCCGAGATTTTCTAGTAACCCTCTCTGAAGTGTACTTATTTCTGTTTATGGGAGCGGCTGTTGTTGCTTATTTTTTATCCAATTATATTACAGGGTCAATACAAACAATTGGTGCAAAATTGAAGCAAATTTCGATTGGAAAAAGAAATGAGCCGCTCGACTGGAAGAGTAACGATGAAATAGGAGCGCTAGTAAAAGAGTACAACAGAATGCTTTTCGAATTAGAAAAGAGCGCCCAATTATTGGCTCAATCTGAGCGCGAAAGTGCTTGGCGCGAAATGGCAAAACAAGTGGCGCATGAAATTAAAAATCCGCTAACACCCATGAAGTTAAGTGTTCAACATTTAGAGCGAACGTTATCCTCCGATTCGGAAGACTGGGAAGAACGTCTTCAAAAATTTTCAAACGCGATAATTGAGCAGATTGATACTCTTTCTGACATTGCAAGCGAGTTTTCGAACTTTGCAAAAATGCCTCAGGCAAAAATGGAAAAGGTTGACGTAAACAAAGAATTACTTTGGGTACTGGAGCTGTTTAAAGACTTACCGAATGTTTCGGTTTCGTATTCTAATGCAAGTAACGAATTTCTCGAAATCAAGTCTGACCGTAATCAAATTTCAAGAGCATTCACCAATTTAATTAAAAACGCAATTCAGGCAATACCCAAAGAGAGAAAAGGAGAAATTAATATAGATGCGAGAAAGAATAAAGGAAAAGTGTTGGTGTCGATTCAAGACAATGGAACGGGAATTTCGGAAGATAAAAAAACCAAAATATTTACGCCTAATTTTACTACAAAAACATCAGGCATGGGTTTGGGGCTAGCGATGGTAAAAAATATTGTTGAAAATAGTAATGGTCAAATTTGGTTTGAAACAGAAGTCGAAAAAGGAACTACGTTTTATATCTCTTTTCCTGTGGCGTAAGTCGTTTCTAGCGGAGTAGTTGTATTATTTGCACAAACCTTTACGGGGGTGGCATAAATTTCTAAATAAATTCTTCGTAATTCGATTTGGTTTCCTATCATTTTTTCTAACCGTAGAGCCATTATTTTTTCAAATTTAACTTTCTCTTCAAAAGTGTACTCATTTGCATTCTTGGATGAGGAATCCAGTATATCTGTTGCAATAAAATGAGTCGGCCAAAGTTTGTAATTAGTATAAATACGCTGGTCTATCAGCAAGCACAAGGCTTTAATTTTATCGTTATTGGTCGTGTTGTTTTCGTCTATAACTTTTAATTCATGTTCCTCAATAGGGTTTGTTGCTGCTAAATGGATTCGTCCTTTATAGTCGGTTACGCCTTTAATAAGACTAACTAAGTCTTCATCTTCTTGCTTGTTATAGTTACCGTTCAGTTGTTTTAAATGTAGTTCTTGTGCTTTAAAATAATCGCAAGGTTCATACTCATAAGATATGGAAATCGGAGTTAAATTTAGTTCGTTGAAACAGGCAACAAAATTATTGGACCCACTTTGGGCGAACATTTTAAGCACTCCTGTTTGTGTTAAATCGTGTCCATTTTTGGTTCTTCCAGCTCGCTGAGCAATCCAAACGGAATCATTTAGTTTGGTGATAGCGTTTCTAATATAGGCAGATAGCCGTAGTGAGTTTTCGTACATTTCTTTTCGGGTGCCACCCCGAAAAACGGTAAACATTTTATTTGCTTTCCCAACATCAACCATTAATCCCTCCATAAGGTTGCTGCCAAAGGTAATTTGTGTGGTATCGAATTTTTTTTCGAAAAGAAGAACATTCAATAATCCAGAATCTAACAAAATATCTCGATGATTTGCGATGTATAAATAAGAGCCTCTAGCGTCTATTTTTTCGAACCCAGAAGAGGTTAGCGCTGTAATTGTTTTTTCAACAACTTTGCGAATACCAACATACATGAATTCTTTTTGAAATTCGTAAGTAGAATTTATAGAGTCAACTTTACTTTTTATTTCGTCCTTTGTAAGCTCTGGCAACAACCACTTCATCACGAGATAGAACTCAGGCGAATTGGAGATTCGTTCCATTGCAGGACGAATTTCATCATCATTGTAAGGTCGGATAATATCAAAGTCGAATTTCATTTATCTAGTTGGGGAATATTACAATAGTACTTAATTTGGTGAGATTGTTATTTAACAAGTCTTTTTTTAAGTGTTTTTCAAAAAAGGCATGAGCAGGAAATATTGCCCCAGCGAGAATTGCGTTGAGCAGCAGTTTATATATCGGCTCACCTTTAGACCCCTGAATGTACGGATTTCCAAGAACGAGTAAAAATTCGAACAGTAACAGAAAGGCAAAGAAAATTAACCCTTCGGTAACTGTTGGAGAAACCTTAACAAAGCCGAGAGAAAGAACAAGTCCAAAAAAGAGTAAAATGCCTAAAAAAATAAGCGAGTATTGTAAATTGTTTCTTCGGGAAGTTTCTTCTTCAAGAGCGTGAGCAGCTTCTTTTTTTTCATGGTCTTTAACTAGCTGTTCTTTTTCAAACTCGTATTTGGTTTTCTGACGAATAGTAGCTTTTTGGGTTTTCTCATTTTTAATGCTGTCGCTCATTTGTGTTTCTAATTGATACATTTCCAGAGCTTGTTCCCATTTTTCTGCTCCTTATAACTAAACTGAGCAAATGAGGAATAACCGAACAGAAGTAATAACCAAGTTAATAGATTGATTTTCACCACCAAAATATACAATTTGTTATAAAAAGAGGACGAACAACAGGTTAATAATCAATAATGATGGTTCCTTTGGTTTCTAATGGGCCTGTTTTATGTTCGCTAAACCGAGCCCCCTTAGCCGCAAACTCAGCTTTAATGTATAGGTAATTGTTGCTGGTTGTTGAGCCTGTAGCTCCTGCTTTTGCACGATGTACAATGCCGTATTTATCAATAGTAACATCAACAACAACCCGCCCTTTATTTTCGGTTGCATTGGAAATTATAGGAGCTTTAACCATCTTTCGGTCTTTCATTTGGTAAAGAAGAATGTACTTACCCGACTCTATTTTTTTAACTTCTTCTGTTGGGTCGAAACTACCATCGTAAGCAACATGTTCGTTGAAAAAAATAGAAACCACATCAACCAGTTGAATTTCTTGCATCATTTGACTTGAATAGAAGCTCAACACATCATTATTGATGCTCATCACTACGCCTTCCATTTTTTCTCCTGATTTTAATACAACGGTATGTTGAGCTTGAGAAAGACCAAACGAAAAGCAGAATAAAAAGAGAAAGAAGTATTTCATGAATACGATTTTATCCAAAGCTAGGGTAAAGGAGCGGAGCCATACGTTTACTTGAGTAGAAATATCAACACGCCCATCTTAATTTGAAAAAGTAAAACCTCCTTGTAACTTTTTTCTGAGACCATTCGTCTTACTTTCAAACAACAAAATCACCATGAAAAATATAGCAACTTATTTTACTTTATTCTTCTCGTTTTTAACCATTATTTCGTTTGCACAGGTAACAGAAGAAAGGACTCTTACTCAATTTACCGAAATTGAAGTATCGGGAATTGGCGACATTATTTTGGCAACGGGCGAATACAAAGTTGAGGTAGAGGCTTCCGAAAAAGACATTAAAAAAGTCAAGTCTGAGGTAGTAAATGGTAAGTTGATAATCACACAAATCAAAAACGCAAATATCAAAAACGTAACATTATACGTAACCGCACCAAATATTACAAGTATCAAGCTAAGCGGGGTAGCAACTGTTGTTAGCGAAGACACACTAAAATGCGATAATCTTAAATTACAAGTTACTGGCGCAGGAGGAATCGACTTAACTGTAAAATGCAACAACTTAAAAACAAACATTATGGGGGCTGGGGATGTTAAACTCTCAGGTATTGCCATTGTACACGAAGTAGATGTAAGAGGTGCCGGAGACCTTATGGCGTTCGACCTCAAAACACAAGTTACCAACGCCAGAGTTGCTGGTGCTGGAGACATTCATATTAACGCAACAGAAGAAGTAAATATAAAAGTTAGTGGTGCTGGAGATGTTTTTTTAGAAGGAGAACCCGCAAAGAAGAATATCGAAGTTGCTGGTGCCGGAGATTTTTACAGCTATGAAACCGACAGCTTAAATTCAGACACAACAAAACTTAAATTTAGAGGTAATAAATTTTGGATTATTACTGATGGAGAATGTTGGGATGATTGCGATACATGTTACAGCCGTAATAAACATTGGGCGGGTTTTGATGTTGGCGTAAATGGATTTATGACTCCTTCGGGGTCGTTTCAGCCTCAACCAGGTTTCGAGTTTCTTGAGTTAAACAACGCTAAGTCTTTGAGTATGAATCTAAATATTTATGAAAAAGGATTTAACATCTATGACGAGTATTTTAAAGTTGTTACTGGTCTGGGATTCGAGTTTAATTCCTATCATTTTGATAACAATATGAGTCTTCAGCCAAACCAACCTGTAATTACAGGAGTAACGGATTCTACGTTTACTTTTAGAACAAATAAATTGAATACAATATTTATCAATGTGCCATTGCTATTAGCATTTAATTCGAACATAAATCCAGACAAAGCATTCCATATAACTGCAGGATTGGTTGCAGGATACAGAATAGGCACTAAATACAAGCAAAAATATATTTCTGGCAGTGAAGATTTTAGTAACTCAATTCGTTCAAACTTCAATTTAACACCATACAGGCTAAGCGCTCGTGCTTCTGTCGGGTACAATAATTTCAATTTATATGCAATGTATTCGCTTACCGAAATGTTCCAAAAAGGAGAAGGACCAAAGCTGCATCCATTTTCAGTTGGTTTACAAATTATCCCTTTTTAAGGGTGGTTTTGCTACATTTACTTCCCGAATAAGAGGTGGCTGTTTTGATTCATAAATGGTCTTAAAGCAAAAAGGAAAATGGCAGGATGGGATAATCGCTATTTAAGTAAGGTTATGAGAAATTAGATGCGTTTGCCCGGTTTCTAATTTGAGCCAATCTATTCTTTTATCAGTTTCACCTCGGTTCTTCTGTTTAGCTGCCTACCGTTGGGGTTGCCGCTTCCATCGGGGTTGGCATTTGGTGCGGCAGGTCTGTCTTCTCCATGACCAACGGCAATGAGACGATCTTTACTTATTCCTTTTTTAATTAAATAATCGACCACAGCTTGTGCTCTTTTTTCCGATAGTTTTTGGTTGTAATCAGTAGGCCCTTTGCTATCTGTATGTCCCGATAATTCTAC
>JAESTK010000075.1 GCA_016763645.1 Flavobacteriales bacterium | reverse complement strand
TTTGAATGCAATTAATGAGGAGTCGTTAGATGCTCGAAATTCCTCTTGTGCGCCAATTAAATTATCGAAAAGAGAGTTAGAAATTATCGCAATGATTGCCGATGGCATGACAAATAAAGACATTGCCCAAAAATTATTTTTGAGTACTCATACTGTTATGACTCATCGTAAAAACATCATGAATAAATTAGGTGTTAAAAACACCGCAGGTATTGTTATTTATGCTGTAAAGGAAAATGTAATATCGCCTAATAAATACTTGTTTGCTCCCACACCACTTGATTAGGCAGCTAAAGCCTTAACTATTACTTTTTTTATTGGTAGATCAGGGAAAATAGACTGATAATCATCAGCAGCTTCTTGCAGTACTTCGTCATCTGATTCTGCTATCCAGATTACGTCAACTGCTGAATCGCCTGATTTGTTGTGTGTTTCTAATAACATAAGAATGTTGTATAAGGCAAGCGCAGATTTGGTGTTAAAGTAGTTAAGTTCGATTTCTACGTGAGTCATGCGAAGGGGGGTTTTAAAGTAATTCCCAATAGAATTTAAAAATTGTTCCAATATTGATACGCCTTCATAAGAGATAGATACCCCTGAAATCCTGATAAATCCATCTTTAGGACGTAATTCTACCTGTGGAGAATTCGAAGTTGGATTGATAAATATGTCTGTTTCTTCCATTAAATGTAAAATTTTGATAAACAAAGAAGCGTAAAATGAGCGATGTAAAAAACGGTATAAACCATCAAATTTAGAAATAAGTGAAAAGCAGTAGAAGCTACCTAAAAGTAGGTGTTTTTTAAAAGAAAGTGTATTATACCACTTTTTAGGTACTTGCTCATTTTAACTTCATATGTATATTTGCGCCACTATTTAGAATAAGTCTAAATAACGAAATGAAAAAGCAACAGAATACAACATTAATTTCTTTTTTAGAGCCAAATGCAGAACGGGCCCAAGTGCATTGTTTAAAAAAGGAAACGAAAAAAAATTGTTGCGATAAAATAAATAGAAAGGGAAAGTTTTGTAGAAAATGCCCCTTGATTAATAAATAAATTAAAAAAATGGAAACAGTAAAATTAAGAGAACTCAAAAAAGTATTACTTATTGTGATAACCTTCTCTATAATAGGAGGGATGTCAAGTTGCAGAAAAAAGGGATGTACGGATGAGACGGCAACTAATTACAATGAAAAGGCAAAGAAAGATGATGGAACTTGTGAATTTGATGACAGTTATGAAGTACCGACAACTTATACTTTTAACGATGTAAGGTATGATGGACAAACTGCTCGTTTACAGATGTTAGATATGTTATCTGATGAAGTAAACAGTGCCAGTACTAGTAATGCAGTTAATTACTCAGATCTAGAAGCGATTTATAAGAATATAAGTGGATCTTTATTTGGTTCTTCAAAAGACCTCTACGGAAAGACATATTCACTCGATCAGCAATATTTTCTTGATTTATTAACAACGATAGATACCACTTCAATAAACGGATCTGGTGTTATGGAAGGGGACTATTACGTGACCAACCAAGGAGTTGAAATAGATCAACTGATTCAAAAGGGGTTGATGGGAGCCGTGTTGTATTACCAAGCTACATCTGGCTATTTAGAAGATATTAGTGGTGATGATAATACAGGAGCCGGAGGAACAGAAGCAACTGATATGGAGCACCACTTCGATGAAGCATTTGGCTATTTTGGAGCACCCACAGATTTTTCAGATCAATCTACAACAGGTGATGCAGATTTTGTTGCAAACGCAAATTTCTGGGGAAAATATACGATAAGCAGAAATGGAGAATTAAACAACGTGGAGACAATTTTCACTGCATTTAGAACAGGAAGAGCGGCTATTTCTAATGAAGATTATGTGGCTAGAGATGCAGCAATTGAAACAATTATAACTGAGTGGGAAAAAGTTGCAGCAGCATCAGTGGTGCATTACATTAATAGTGTAAAAGCAGATCTTACCAGTGGCGATTTGGGTAGTAAATATCACCATTGGGCAGAAGGAAAAGGGTTTGCAATGTGTTTAAAATATAATATTTCAAAGGTGATTTCAACTGCTGACCAATCTACGGTAGAAGCTGCATTTGGTAATAATCCTGGTGCTATTACAGTTGGGAGCGATTTTGATGCTTCGTTAACCATAATCAAGAATACTTATGGATTTAGCGATACCCAAATGACTAACTTTTAATGAGTACTCAATTAAAATTTTGTAGTAAAGGCGTGCCTCTATGGCATGCCTTTACTATTATGTAAACGAGAAATTATATGCTAATATTATGGGAAAACAAACACTAATCATATTAATTATTTCATGTTTTACTATGTTATCCTGTTGTAAACGAAAAGGGTGTACAGACCCTTTGGCAGCTAATTTCGAAGAGAAAGCCAAAAAGGATGATGGCTCCTGCGAATACACTACAAACGGATTTACTGTGGCTAAAATGCTGGAAGATATTGGTAATGATATCATTTTACCAAGATATGAAGCGATGATTGAAGCAGCTGAAAATTTAAACAATTCGGTGGCAGTATTTACTGCAGATCTTACCGAAACTAATCTGGTAGATGTACAAAGTAAATTGAAAACAGCTGAACTGGCATGGCAGGAATGCTCAACGTTTGAGTTTGGTCCGGCAGAAGATAATAGTCTCAGAACCCATGTAAATACGTTTCCAACAGACACTACATCAATTGAAAATAAAATCACTTTAGGAACATATGATTTGTCCAGTTTTTTAGCTGTAGGTTACAAGGGATTACCTGCAATCGATTATTTGGTAAACAAAGGCTTGAATACTGAAATTATCCAAAAATTTCAAGGTTCTGCAAATCGATTAACATTTCTGAAAGATGTTGTATTAGTATTCGATAATGATGTAAACGTTGTATACAATGGGTGGGCATCTACCGGGGATAATTATATCAACACTTTCGTTTCCTCTACAGGCTCAACAGTAAGCAGTTCACTAAGTTTGTTGGTTAATCAATTTAATTTTGATTATGAATTGGTGAAGCAGGCAAAAGTAGGGATACCTTTAGGTAAGCAAACACTGGGTGTTCCTCTCCCAGAGCAATGTGAGGGATATTATGGAGAAGTTTCATCGGAACTTGCTCAAAAATCTTTAAAGGGATTGTATGACCTATACCTCGGGATATCGGAACAAGGTGAGGATAAAAATGGTCTGGATGACTACCTAACCAGTAATAATGCTTCTGTTTTATCCGGAGACATAAAGTCTCGGTTTGATCTTGCCATTTCCGCAATGGAAGATGTACCCGATCCAATGGCGGAAACCATTATTAATAATCAAAGTATTGTTGATCTTGCCTACGAGGAAATAAGAAAATTAGTTGTGCTAATAAAGACAGATATGTCAACCGAAATGGAAGTTTCGATTACTTATAGCGATGGAGACGGAGACTAAGTGAAGAAATTATTTTTCATATTATCAATCTTGTTATCCGTTCAAGGGGTTTATGCATACCGTACCGTTAAGGGAAGAGTAGTATCAAAAGATGGAGCACCTGTTTATTTAGCCAATATTACCCTTCAGGGAACAAAGTACAATACAGCTACAGATAATGATGGGTTTTTTATTTTGGATAGCATCCCTGAAGGAGCCTATCAACTAATTGTATTTGCATTTGGATATGAGCAGATAAACAGAGGTATTGATTTTAAAAATAGAGATTTAGATATTTCAATTGAATTAAGTTCAATTGTAAAAAATTTAAAAGAATTTGAAATAAAAGAAGAGAGGTTAAATGGCTTCGGTATTGGTTATATGAACTCAGTTGAAGGAACTGCAATCTATGCATCGAAAAAGAATGAGGTAATATACCTGGAAGATATAGCCGGAAATAAAGCAACCAATAATTCGCGTCAGGTATATGCCAAAGTCTCAGGGCTCACTATTTGGGAAAGTGATGGCGCAGGACTTCAGTTGGGTGTTGGTGGTAGGGGATTAAATCCAAACCGTACAACCAATTTTAATACAAGACAAAATGGTTATGATATAAGTGCAGATGCGTTAGGCTACCCGGAAAGTTATTATACTCCGCCAATAGAGGCACTTGAACGAATCGAGGTTATTCGTGGAGCAGCATCTCTGCAATATGGAACCCAGTTTGGAGGAGTATTAAATTTTAAACTTAAAAAAGGACCACGTAAAAAACCGATAGAGTTAACAGCTCGTCAAACAGCAGGTTCGTTTGGTTTGCTGAATTCATTTGTTTCGGTAGGGGGTACAAAAGGTACAGTTAACTATTATGCTTTTGGGCAAAAAAAGCTAGGTAATGGATGGCGTCCGAATTCGAAATTTAATGCGGCTACAGCCCATTTTAATGTAAATAAGCAATTTACCGAAAAGCTGAATGTAGGTGTAGAATATACTTATATGAGTTACCTTGCCCAACAGGCCGGTGGTTTAACAGATAAACAATTTGATGAAAATGCACGGCAGTCCATTCGGGAACGTAATTGGTTTAACGTAAATTGGAATCTCGGAGCAGTATTG
>JAESTK010000074.1 GCA_016763645.1 Flavobacteriales bacterium | reverse complement strand
TTATCGGTTTTTATTTTCGACTCAGATTGCAATTCGATTGCGCCAGATAAATTTATTACATCGTAATCTTTCAAGGTAACGTAAATGTTTAATTCTTCGGCATTGGTAATAAATGCGTTGGTTTTTATTTTTACGGTGTTGTTTTCGACAGTTACGTCAATGTATTCGTGTAAGTTGTCGTCTGTTTCGATAGTTAAACTAGCATTTTTGCCTTGTTTGATGATCACAACAAATTGCCCGCTAATATCAAGATTAGTGATGTTACCAATTTTGTGCTCCTTTTTTGTTACCTCTCCATTTCCGCTCACTCTTGGGCCACAAGAGAATAAAATTATTGTTAAAAATGCGAGTAGGGTTATCGTAAGTTTTTTCATTTTTTTAAAGTTTTTATTATAAGTCATCTTCATCGCAGCCAATACATTCTAATCCTCGTTTGGTCATTGTCCAAATTTTATCGGTCATATCTCTATCGAGCGTATTAGTGTAGTTATCTACATCATATAATATTCTGATTAAATCATCACTCAAATAAACTGATTTTCCCTGAGGCACGTAAATAATTATGTCAATTTCTTGACCTCTAATTTGCGAATCGGAATCGATAGTTAAATAAGGATCGAAAGTAATTGTGTTTTCGTTTATGGCATAGTTGTAATTTATTTCTTTGGCATATTCTAACGCTTGTGAGTTTGTTTTTCCTCGACTAATGCTTAATATTTCAATTTTAAAACTGTCTTGCTGAGTCGGTTCTATTGTTAATTCGACATCTCCATTATAATTTATTTTATCATCTAATACTAAAAGACTAAAAATTTCGCCATGGTTTCTATGCCTTTTTCGATTCGACATTTTAACGATGTCTTTCGAAATAGTTAAGTTTAACGTATCGCTAACCGACTGTGGTAATTCTACGATATCAATTCTCTCGCTTTCGCTTTTAAATTCTAAAGCAAGTCTATAACCAGAATAACAGAGAAGCAATAAGCCTATTATCCATATAGAAGTCATAGCGATACCAACTCCTTTTAGTTCAGATTTTATGCCGAAAAGCAACCGTATTCCTCCGTAAACAATTGCTAACGCAGGAATTCCTAAAAACAAACAGAACGCCAAAACAGCGAGTGATGTTAAGCCTTCAGAGCCAAATATTAAGGATGAAATTTGCAGGCCAGATAATGATGAAACCCCTTCGGTAGTCCATGAAAGGATGAAGTTGCTTGTGTCTAAGAAAGAGAAAAATATTGGAAGCAAAACGATAACTCCAAATATGATTAACCCAATACCAACAAATTTACCAAGCATTTTAACAATTGCTTTTAGTATGGTTAGAGTAAAATCAAAAATTCTACGGAAAAAATTTCTTGCTCTTTCGTGTCTGCCACCTTGACTCCAATTATTTGCTCCTTTGCTAAATTTATCTTTGATATTGTGTATTTCATCTTCGATGGTTTTACCAATATTATCTATGTTGACTGGCTCGCCTTTCATTTCCAATTTTTCGGAAGTTGTTTTGGCTTTAGGTATAACAACCCACAAAACGATGTAAATAAACACACCAGAAAATCCAGCGAAGAATAGTAAAATCAGCACGATTCTAATCCACACAACATCAATTCCAAAATAGTAGGCAACTCCAGAACATACACCTCCTACTACGTTGCCATCGCCATCTCTATATAGTCTTTTGGATTTGTATTCTTGATTTGTAGATGCTGCCTCTTTTCGTTTTGGATCTTCTTTTTCTTCCGTTTCGGAAGCTTGTTGCTCGTCATCAATTAAATCTTCGGGTTTACCCATTATAGTCATCATTTCTTCTACATGAAGAATGGAAACAACCTGAAATTTGCTATCTATTTTTTCGTGAAACATTTCGGCTATTCTTGCTTCGATATCGGCAATAATTTCATCTTGCCCGTCCGATTTACTGAAGTAACCTTTTATTTTACCTAAGTATTTCTGCAAAACGTCATAAGCATCTTCATCCATTGTGAAGACTATGCCGCTAATATTTACTGTAACTGTTTTTTTCATTGTATTGAGGTTTGCTTATTTCTTTTTTTTGATTTGGTTAACCGCTTTTTCGAGTTCGCTCCATGTACCCGATAGCTCAATTAAAAACTTAACACCTATTTCGGTGAGGGAATAGTACTTTCTTGGAGGACCCGATTTTGATTCCTCCCAACGGTAGGTGAGAAGTCCAGAATTTTTAAGCCGCGTGAGCAGAGGGTATAAAGTGCCTTCTACGACAATCATTTTAGCTGTTTTTAATTCCAAAATAATATCGGAAGGATATGCTTCCCCTTTTTCTAAAACACATAGAATGCAGTATTCCAATACTCCTTTTCGCATCTGTGCTTTTGTGTTTTCAATTTTCAAATCCATTTTATAGTACTTTACAAAGCAAAGATATATATAAAAAAAAGGTACTATGTAAGACATAGTACTAAAATATTTTAGAAAAAGCACTTAAATGACTGTATTGCTGCGTATTAGGTTATAAAATAATTTTTGATTATTTTTCCACTGAATTAAATTAATAGAATTGAGGCATAGTATTACAGTATTAATAACGCTTTTTTTGATTGTAGTTTGTTTTAGGACATCCGCAAATCAAGCAGATTCATTAAAATATAAGTTATCCCGGTCTTCCGTGGACACAGTAAAGTGCTCTTATTTGAACGATTTAGCCAATGAATATCGAATTTCTGGCAATCTGGATTTGGCAAAATTATACGCAGATAGCGCTTTGTCGGTTGCTGATAAAACTGGATGGTCGTATGGTAAAGCATGGTCATATAACAATTTAGCTTACATCAATCTTTACGAAAGTGATTTTGAAACGGCCATTAAAAATGCTGTTTCAGCATTACAAATCGCAGAAGAAAATAATGACAAAAAAAACTTAGGTTTTTCCTATCTATATATTGGTTTTGTTAACTTGTCTCTTGGTGAAAATAAAGATGTGCTTCCATACTATTATAAGTCTTTAAAAATCAGAAAAGAGCTAGGCGACAAGTATAACTTGGGCTTTAGTTACACCTATCTCGGAAATTATTACGAAACGAGTGATTTAGATTCGTGTTTTTATTATCATTCCCAAGCTCTCAGTTCGAGGTTAAAAACAGGCGACTCTCGAAGTATAGCAGACTCTTATTTACTGATTGGTAAAGTATTATTTAAGCAAAAACTATTCGATAAGGCGATTGAAAATTACAATTTTGCTTTAGAGAAATATCAAGCGATTAATGATATAAGACGATTGGCTGAGACGTATAGAATCTTTGCTGAAATATATATTCAACAAGGAAAATTCGAAGAAGCAGAAATATTCTTACTCCGTGCCATGAATTTAGCCCAAGAAGTTGGTGCGATTGAAAATTTGATACCCTTATACAATGAACTAGCAATATTGGAAGAAAAAAAAGGAAATTACAGCGAGGCATATTCATATGTTCGAAAGCATATTGATTACAAAGACAGTATCAATAATAACAAGATATATCGAGAAATAACAAAGCACATTTTAAAATATAAAATAGAGAAGGAGGAGAAAATTAAGGAACTATATTTTCAAAAAGAAAAAGAAAAACAGCAATTAATTGCATTGTCCGCAAGTATAGGGTTAGTTTTAGTTTTAGCGTTTTTGTTATTTATTTTTAACCGACTAAAACTCACGCGAAAACAAAAGGAGGCCATCGATATTCAAAAACATGAGCTTGAAAAAACGCATGATAGTTTAGCGACTCATCATAAAGAAATACAAGACAGCATAAATTATGCTAAACGAATACAAGATGCAATGTTAACAAGTGAGAATCATCAGCGGCAGCAATTTCCTGAACATTTTATTTTATTTAAACCCAAAGATGTAGTGAGTGGCGATTACTATTGGTCACTCGAAAAAGAGATTCCATCTAGTTCTGTCGAAGGAATAGAAAAATACCTTTATTTAACAGTGGTCGATTGTACAGGTCATGGTGTGCCTGGAGCGTTTATGAGTATGCTGGGAATCTCTTTTTTAAACGAAATAACTTCGCATGAAAAACTATTGACACCGTCCGAAATATTAGATGCGTTACGGGTAAGAGTTATTAGGGAATTAGGGCAAACGGGCGCATATAAAGAAAATAAAGATGGTATGGACATGAGTTTGATACGGATGAAATTCGACAAATCAGAAGTTACAGAATTAGTATGGGCTGGAGCAAATAATCCTCTGTATCATATAAAAAAGCTGGATGGGCTTGAAATAGAGAAGGACATCCAAAATAATACACATTATGTAAAACTCATACCACCTAATAAACAGTCTATAGGTTTCGATTATAATATGGTTCCATTCGTTGACCATAAGCTATTGCTAGAAAAGGGAGACAGTATTGTACTCTTTACGGATGGTTTTGCAGACCAATTTGGTGGCAAAAAAGGAAAAAAGTTTAAGTATAAAGCCTTTAAGCAATTGCTACTCGAAATGAAAGATAAACCAATGGGAGAGCAAAAAACGATTATAGATAATCGATTTATAAGTCGGATGGGTGACCACAAGCAAATAGATGACGTTTGCGTAATAGGCTTAAGAGTTTAGATGCATTTCTAAAAGTTAGTCTTTTGACAAATGTTTTTCAACGAAAAATATTGTCTAGTAATCGATAAATAGTCATCATTGTAAAAAAAAATGAAAGTATTATGGCAACACACAATTTTGACGACTATTTTAAATTTTACACAAGCTTAGTTGATGATGTTTCGATAGACGATGCACTGAAGCTTACGAATTCTGAAACTCAGATTACGGTGTCAAATTTATCGGAAGATAAGGGCTCTTTTGCCTACGCAGAGGGTAAATGGACGATAAAACAATTACTGTGTCATTGTATAGACACTGAGCGAATATTTTGTGCCCGCGCTTTACGGTTCGCTAGAAACGACTCTACAGATTTACCAGGGTACGACCATGATGATTATGTAAATTACGATAATTCAGAAAACCGAAAATTGGTCGATATTTTAGCTGAAATGAAAGTTGTGCGAGAGGCAACAATTCATATGTTTAATAGTTTTCCGGCAATCCCGTCCTAAATAAATTTGAAGACAACCCTAGAG
>JAESTK010000295.1 GCA_016763645.1 Flavobacteriales bacterium | reverse complement strand
TCTTGCTCGGGGAGCCATTTAGATTGAATTACGAACTTTTGTTCACCATTGTCGTAAGTAATTGGCAGGGAAGGAAGTTCATGCAGGATAACATTAACCTGTATATGCTTAGTTCGTAATTTTGAGATAAAAGCCCCCTCTTCGGAGGGGGTCTTGTTATTGTCGGGGTTAACCAGTGAAACTCTAATTTCCTTGATGAGGAGCTGCATCAGCTCTTTTTGATCCTTTAAAGGCAAAGAATCAATAACTTTATCAAATAAGCGAAGTGATTCTTGAATTAGTGTAGAGTCCATTTTTTCACGTTCCCTAAATCCCAGCTCTACATTCAATTTTTCCAACACCAGCTTAGTTTCTTCACGCTCTTCAACTTGTTTTCGATAATCAGCTCGCAAGTCATCTGGAATAGGTTCTCCACTCTTGAGGAAATCGGAGAATGCTTTAATCCCTCTAGTTAGTTCAGTAACTTGTTTTTCGAGTTTTTTTACCTTTGAGCGAATTCTAGTTAATCCTTTACCTTTTCCTTTGTTTGCTTCAGCTATACAGCCCTCTAAAATGACTTTGTTATCCCCAAGGCATTTCAAGAATTCCTTTATTGTCTTTTCAAATGGTCGAGCTGAGAGTGTACGTAATTTACAGGTAGATCGCCGTTTATGATGCACAACATCAGTGCAAGTGTAATAAAGATATGGGTTTCCATGCTTGTCCTTCTTCCCACTAGGAAACGGAGTCATTAGAGAGCCACAATCCCCGCATCGTATCAAGCCCTTTAACAAGTGTACATGCTCATCGCGTTCATAGAAGTTTGATAACTCGCCATTTACTTTTCCGTTTAGCTTGAGATTTACATTGTTGAATAGTTGTTCAGTAACAATCGCTTCATGTTGGCCATCGCCAATCTCATTGTTATGTCGAATCTTACCAGTGTAAATAGGGTTTTTAGCAATCGTACTTACAGTATCACTTGTAAAATAATTTCCACCAACTATGCGAGTCCCTCCATCTTTTCTAGTCTGATTACGGATTTTCGTTCTATAACCTGATTCATTGAGATGGTCTGCAACTTTCTTAAGTGCATATCCTTTAGAAAGCAGTCCAAAAATCATATCTACTACTGCCTTTTCATCGGGATTAGGAACAAGGATTCCGTTTTCTAAATTATAATTGTAGCCAAAAGGCACCCATCCACCACCCCATTTCCCACGTTCAAAATTTGCCTGTAACCTATCGCGAGTTCGTTCCATAACAATTTCACGCTCATATTCTGCGAAACTCAACAGCATATTAAGCATAAGCTTGCCAGCAGAGGACGAAGTATCGAAATTCTGAGTCGCAGAATAAAAAGCTATTCCTTTTTCCTGCAAGAGATTGTAAAACTCATAAAACTTAACAAGTGAACGACTCACCCTATCCACCTTGTATGTGACAATCACATCATAGAGACCTGCCTTGATATCTGAAATGGCTTTCGAGATACCTGGTCTATTAAGATCCTTGCCGGAGAACCCAGGATCGGAGATAGTCTGGACATGTTGCCAGTTTTCTTCTTCCTTCAATGCAATTGCATGGAGACAGATACGTTCTTGATTGTCGATGGAAGTGAATTCACCGCGTGTTTGTTCAACAGTGGAGACCCTTGTATATATGAGACATTTTTTCATAATAAAATCCTATTGGGGTTTCAATTATGTTATTATACGAACTTTTAAATTGAATTTTAATATGAAATAAATGTGTGCTCAAATTCAGGGCATAGTTCTAATAAAAATAACTGAATGTCGCTGTCAAACGGCTTTTCTTAGTTCATCTTGCATGTTTGATTCCAAAGCGATATCATATATTTTGCTTAATATGACTTCATGGACATTTCTACGTTTAGAGTATTTTCCATCTGATTCTTCCCAGATATCATTAGGATATATCCAAACTACGGACAAATCCATATCGTCATAAACCTGTTTCTTCTTTGCGATCCCTTTCATGTATTCTTCGTTATCGGGCATTCCCACATACTCCAAGATTATATCTAATTCGGGAAGGTAAAAATCGGGATACCACAATCGAACTTGCTGTTCTTCATTGGAATTATCTACAATAAATACACCTTTTTCATAATTGAAGCGTATTCCTGCATTTTCAATAGCATCTCCAACGATCTCTTCACTATATGATTTGTATTTTGGATTATTTTTACCTTCAGTTAATTCTTCTAATGTGGAATATACAGCTGAACACCTGCCTCTTATACCTGTACCTTTCATTTTCTGTATATTGATTTTGGAGATGCTTATATTTATATTTTGCTATTGTGTATTGTTGACCTAAATTAAAATTCTCCACCTGCCAACACCAATCGCAACCTAGACTTCAGCAATAGGTATTGTTTCGCTAGTTGTTTTTCGATGACACTATTTGAACGCCTATCAGTTGCGATGACAATAATTTTATTGAATCGAGACAGCAATCCGTTTTTGACGTTTGAGAGCATATCAGATTTTCCTGTTTCAATTTCCACGCCGATTTGTTGTTTGTCGTCAAAAGCGAGGATGTCTACGGTGCCTCCGTGTCTGGTGGCTTCCAGGCGGACTTGGAATCCTTGTTGCTTTAGTTTTTCGGCGTACCAGTGTTTCCAGTATTCGTGGGTAATGGACTCGCGCGTGTTTGCATGTCCCAGAATCCGTTTAAACTCCGCGCTTGGTCGTATCATTAGTTTTCGTGTGTTTCCGGTCTCAATGCGTTCTTGCTCCAGCCATCCAGATCGGACGAGTCTGTTCTTTATACGTAAGCCTTTGTAGGTTCCCCATCTAAGTCTTTTGTAGCGGGCATTTACGCCGTCCAGCTTATGTGCCAATACATCCTTTAGGAACTGAAAACACTCATCCTTTAGAGGAGGATACGCCAACAAATTATGCCGGATTGTTGAAGATTTTAGTCCCTGTGAGTTGGAAAGACCAGATTGTGCTGGTTTGGGCGTGAAAACCCTGTTAGCAATCATGGTATCGGTAACATACCCCTTTTGGATGTTCATCAATGGAAACTGAACCAGAATGGGTTGATGCCATCGATCCTGAAGTTTCACGATGCCTTGTCCCACGGGAAGTTCAGAGAAATGTCTTTTGTCTTTTTCATCAAGATTGCACAGACCTGCCGCCTTGTGAATGTCCGTCGGCTCTTTCAAATTCAGGCAGATCGTCGTATAGTAATTTCCAAGTGCCGAAGAGGATAAAAGGTGTGGGTGCTGGTCAACAACCACCATCCCGATGCCTACTTCCCTACATTGCCGTATAAGTGTTTCCATCAAGGGTTCGTGTGCCCGTCGTTCCTGTTTATAGATTAGATGATGTGCCTCCTCAACGAATATGACCATTCGTAATGTTTCTCTATCCGGTTGAACCAGACGATAGTGATATACCCATGAACAAATAAGGGGTACCAAAAATTTCTTCGCATTACGATTTAATCCATCCAGTTCAAGTATGGTATTCGACTTGCATAAAGTAGCGACGAGCACACGCTGACTTTTTTCATCATTGGACACCATTTGGGAGGATTCCAGGGTTTGTAATGCGCGTAAAAGAGATATTTTCCAGCCATTTGCGCGTTCCTTGGTCTCCATATATTCAATTCTTTTTCGTACTTCGGCAATAGACGGCCATTGTGTTGCATTGTCGTAGCATTCCTTTAATGCCTTTTGCAGAAGACTCGTTGCTCCATCTCCGAGGGTATAAGCTGAGGCAAGTGAATCGATGACCTGCCCTGCATAAATGTGTTTTTCGATGCCGGGCGGGGGAATGAAAGGATTGAAGGGGAAAGGAGATAACGAACGACCCGGTGTGTACACATTCACTTTCTTTTGAAGCCGGGGTAGCATGTGACGCGCCGTCCGCTTCCAATCGAGGTAGAGAAATGGAATTCCAGCATCTACCAGTTGTTCGAGAAGAATAAAGGTGCAATTTGTCTTTCCGCTTCCTGATCTTCCAAGGATAGTAACCGATTGCAACAGTTCTTGCTCCGAAATCCCAAAGGGCCATCGTTCTTTATCATAAAGGATATTCCCAAAATGAAACTTTCGCTTAGCGACAGATTCAGGCGGCAGGGACAATAGCGGTTTGTTTGTATAATCTCCAAGATACTTTCGTCCCAGATGTATCAACTGCATGTCGATCAGATTCTGAGCATCCACATCGGAATACTCCCGTGCGGCAGTCAGACGGTTTACCGTGTCAGGAATAATGGGTTTCAACTTCCGTGCGATTTCCAATGGATGCATGGGCTAGTCAAGACAAGGGGTCTTTTAAAAAAACGACTGAATTGAATGGTTTCAGAATTGACGAATCCTACGAATTCAACACTTTGTGCTTTTCCCACAGATTCCATAATTTCTCATTTAGCCTCTGTAAGTTGTGTTGCTTCGTTAGTATGTAATGCTCCATCCATAGTGTACAGTCGTTTCGAGGATTTATGCTGCTAGTGTTTGTAGCTGTTTCATGTTACTTTCGTATTGCATGGGAGACAAGTAGCCAAGAGCCGCATGTCGCCGTCTGCTGTTGTAGAAGGTCTCAATATAGTCGAAGATGGCACTGGTCGCCGCTTGATGTGTTGAGAATATCTTATCGCGTAGCCATTCGCTTTTCAAGCTACTGAAGAAGCGTTCCATAGGCGCATTGTCCCAGCAGTTACCTTTTCGGCTCATGCTGCATTTCATCTTGAACAGGTTG
>JAESTK010000073.1 GCA_016763645.1 Flavobacteriales bacterium | reverse complement strand
TTTTTTAGAAGAAATGGTAATCAGAACATTGTCTGAATATGGTATAGAATCAGGTAGGTACGAAGGTTACACAGGCGTTTGGCTTGATGTCGATAAACCTTTGAAAGCAAGAAAAATTTGTGCGATGGGTGTGCGTTGTAGTCGCTGGATTACGATGCACGGATTTGCGCTAAACGCCAATCCGGACTTGTCTTATTTTAAAAATATTGTTCCATGTGGGATAGACGATAAACAAGTTACCTCTATGGAAAAAGAACTTGGCTATAAAGTTGACGTACACGAAGTGAAACAAAAACTCAAAAAGTATTTTTGTGAATTATTTGAAGCAGAGCTAACAGATGCGTAAACTCAAAAATACTGGAATAGGAATAATCATTTTCCTTGTTGTTCAGCATGTTTTGTTGTGGTCAACGGGTAACCTACATTTTTATAATATGCTTGCCGACACGGTGTTTAAAGGACGGCTGGGGCCTTCGATTTTAGATCATGAAAACTATCCCAATAGAACAATTGAAACAGGAATATATCAGCCATGGGCTTTGGCAGATAAATACAATAAAATAAACATTCCAAACGGTTTAAGAGAAAATATAGAAAGTATAAAGCCGGCAGCTTTCGTTGTTGTTCATAAAAATGAGTTGCTTTATGAAGAGTATTGGGATAGTTTTTCAGATTCATCGTTAAGTAATTCATGGTCGATGGCGAAATCGTATATCAGTATGTTGATAGGTGTTGCGATTAAAGAAGGTCATATAAAAAGTATTGACGATAAAGTAGGTGAATATCTTTCAGGCTATAATGAAGAGCTTGATAAAAACCTAACCATAAAACACTTGCTTACAATGACTTCGGGAATCGATTTTGGAGAGCAATATATGAACCCCTTTGGCTTTATGGCAAAAGCATTGTATGGCGATGATGTAAAAGATATCGCACAGGAACATCATGTTGAATATTCGCCAGGCACAAAATGGCATTACCAAGGAGGTAACAACCTTTTACTTGGAATTCTTTTAAGAGAAGCAACGGGTAAAACCCCTGCCGAGTATTTTTCCGAAAAAATATGGAAACTCTTTGGGGCTCAGTATGATGCTTTATGGAGTTTAGATAAAGAAGATGGATATGAAAAAGCGTATTGCTGTGTTTTTTCCAATGCAAAAGATTTTGCAAGGGTAGGGCAGTTGATGTTGCAAAAAGGAAATTGGAACGGACAACAAATTTTAGATTCTAACTATGTTGTTAACGGGGCAAAACCAATTAACCTTCCTGATCGTTTCGGGGAAAATACAGACCATTATGGTTATGCCTGGTGGTTGATGAATTATAAAGGCAATGACATTTTTTACGCACGAGGAATTAGCGGACAGTACACAATTATTATCCCCGAAAAGGAATTGGTAATCGTACGGTTAGGTCATAAAAGAATCAAAGAAAAAGGTGACAAACACCCAAAAGATGTTTACTTTTATATTGATGCAGCATTGAATATGGAGGCAAGAATAAACCCCGCAGGATGTTAGACAAGAATGAAGAAAGACATTATTATACCAAAAGTAGAAGACATTGCGTTGGCAATTGTGCAAGAAGAAAATAACCTTAAACAATTGGAATGGAATGTTTATATAATCAACTTAAAAGATGATGAAATAGAAGGTGTTTTAGTCTCATCTAAAGGGTATGGAAAAAAAGAAGGAGAGAAAGTAAAAACATCTATGTTGCGTCATTTTTTAGATAAAATGCCTCCGCGGTCGTTTAAAAAAGTAGAGCCTATTCAAGAAGAATTGTTTGGCCTGAACAACGAATACTGGCTAAGTTTCTATCACAAAAAAATTATGTATGACAAGAAGTATATTTTTTTGGCAGAAAGTGTTCAAACGAAACATTTAATAGCTGTTCCGGTAATTAATAAACTGGGCGTAATGATTAAATAGTATGCTAGATAAACTCAACCTGAGCAATGTACTTTTTTTAGATATTGAAACTGTTCCGCAACATTCGACCTATAAAGAATTGGCAAAAAATATGGCCGGTTTGTGGGATAAGAAATCTAATCAATTAACACAGAGAGAAGATAAGCCACCAACTCCAGAAGAGAATTACAACCGAGCAGGAATTTACTCTGAATTTGGAAAAATAGTTTGTATTTCAGTAGGCATGGCTCATGGAACAGAGGATAACCTGGAATTTCGGTTGAAGTCGTTTGCCAACGATAATGAAAAACAATTACTTGAAGATTTTTCCAACCTTCTCACGAAATATTACAACAAAACCGACCACTTACTTTGTGGGCACAATGCCAAAGAATTCGATTTTCCTTATATCTGTCGCAGGATGTTGGTTCATGGAGTTAAGCTCCCAAAAATATTGGATATTGCCGGAAAAAAACCTTGGGAAATTTTTCATCTCGACACCATGGAACTATGGAAATTTGGTGATTATAAACATTACACAGCTTTAAACTTGCTGTGCGCAATTTTCGATATTCCAACCCCAAAAGATGATATTGACGGTAGCGATGTTTGGCGAGTATATTGGCAAGACAAAGACTTAAAGCGAATTGCAACTTATTGCGAAAAAGATGTATTAACTGTTGCTCAATTGCTACTACGGTTTAAAAACTTACCCTTGATTAAGCCAGAGAATGTGAGCATCTCGTAAAACAAACATTAAAGGTTTAAAACCTGCCCCAAGTGCTTGAAAACACTACAATTTTTCTCCACAAAACTTGCAATATGTCGCATTAACATCATGTCCTTCGGCTGAACATTGGGGGCATGTTTGTGTAGAAATTTCTTCATCTTTTTTATTGTAGGCGATTTCGGCTCCAACAATACCTGTGGGCACAGCAATAATTCCGTAACCGAAAATCATTATAACAGATGCTAGTGCCTGCCCCAAAACGGTTTGCGGTGCGATGTCTCCATAGCCAACAGTAGTAAGCGTTACTATCGCCCAATAGATACTTCGAGGGATAGAGGTAAACCCATTTTCGCCACCTTCTATCATATACATTGCTGTACCCATAACCATAGTGATGCATAATACTGCAAAAACAAAAACAATTATTTTTGATCGACTCGCCTTTAGTGCATTCACTAACGATTCGGCCTCCCCCAAAAAGCGGGCGAGTTTCAATATTCTAAATACCCTTAATAGCCGGATAGATCGAATGATGAGTAGGGAGTGGGATCCAATAAAAAAGATACTCAAATACGTAGGAATTAACGAGAGCAAATCTACCATTCCGAAAAAGCTAAAAACATACTTTAAAGGCTTCCCTGTAATGTAAATCCTTAAAATATACTCGATAGTAAACACAATGGTAAACACCCATTCAACAAGTGTTAGATAATCTCCGTACTCAAGTTCGATAGCTTTTACGCTTTCTAGCATTACGGCCAGTACACTTAAAATAATTGCTAAGAGCAAACCGATATCAAACGCTTTCCCTGAAAGGGTATCGGCTTCAAAAATTATTTTGCGAATACGTTCTTTAATGCCCATCTTGTTTTGCGTATTCATTTTTTAATATTTCGATGTCTTCAATAAGTTGGTCTATTTCTTCGGGATTGGTGCCATCATAAAATCCGCGCAATCGTTTTTCTTTATCAACTAACACAAAGTTTTCGGTGTGTATAAAATCGCCTTCACCACCATCGCCTTCGGTTGTAACTGCAAAATATGATTTTCGTGCTAAATCGTAAATGTGCTTTTTATCTCCTGTTACTAGCGCCCATTTACCTCTGTTTGCTCCATATTCTTTAGCGTAAGCTTTTAGCAATGGAACAGAATCTACTTCTGGATAAACAGTGTGAGAGATAAATTTTAGGTCGATATCACCAGCAAATTCTTCGGCAAGTCGTTGCATTTGTCCGCTCATTTTAGGGCAAATACTTTGGCAGGTGGTAAGGAAAAAATCAGCAACATAAATCTTGCCTTCAAAGTCTTTTTCGGTTATCGTTTTTCCTTCTTGGTCTATCAGCGAAAATGGAGCAATTTTATGATTTTTAGTTACGTTTTGCATCGATTTATCGACCACATCAGGGTTTAACTGTGATGGGTTGTAAATCGGCAAAGTCCTTGCATCCAGGGTGATAAAATAAACCACGAAAACTCCAGTAAAAAATATCACCGAAAATATCCCAACTTTTATGTATCCTGCTTTTGTAAACATCAGTATCTAATTACTTGAAGAGTGTCTAAATCTAATCTTATTTGTAACCATTTGCCTAATTTTTGCTGTTGTTCATCTTTGTTTTTTACCCCTTTTTTCCAGTTTAACATTAGACAAGGAACGGTATCTGGCAAATTGGTGGTTGGGTTTATTGAAATAGAAGTTCCATAAGAAATTCTGTTCACACCTTCGTATTGTAACAACACCTCTCTTTCTATTTGCTGTAACGGAATCGAATCGCCTTTTAGTTTTACAATTGAGCGCTGCAAATTCCTAATTTCTCTATTTCTATTTTCAATAGTTTCGATGTTTTTACGCAATTGGTCTTCTACGTTTTCGAATTTAGTTTCAGCGATTTCTTTTCTAAGGGCGGCTATTTCGGTTGAATTATCGTTGCCTTGATATATCTTTAACCGAACCTTATCGATGGTATTGTCAATAAATAATGTTGAGGTTAAATCGTAGAGAGCGAGTCCCAGTTGTAACTCTTCTTTTTGGGCTTCCGATATCAATTTTCCATTCAACGAAATTTCGATGGTTGCAAGGGTATCGGAAAACACAATTCGCTTGCCATCAATATTGGTATCGGGAAACTGAAAATTCTCTACAATATATTTTTCAGCTTTTTGATGGAAAATAGATTCTTTTATCACTCCCCAAAAAATCCAACCGCTTGGTATTATTACCACTAATACAAATAATACCATGTACCGTTTCACTTTTTTTTCAGTTGCAGCGTTTACAAAATGAACGATTGGAAAGCGAAGAAAACGAACGATTAACACGGTTGAAATCATAATGAATAATGAATTCAAAAAGAAGAGATAGAATGCTCCAAAAAAGAATTCCCAATTTCCGTTGGCTAAACCATAACCTGCCGTACATAACGGGGGCATCAATGCTGTTGCGATAGCAACACCCGGTATTACATTGCTTTTCTCTTTTCGAGACCCCGCAATGATACCTGCCATTCCTCCGCCTATAGCGATAAATACATCTAAAATAGTGGGCTTGGTTCGTGTAATTAATTCAGGTTGCACTTCTGATAACGGAGTGATAAAAAAGTATAAAGCGCTTGTTAGCACTGCCAAGAGGGTCATTACACCAAAACTCTTTATTGATTTTAGTAAAGTTGGCCAATCGTTTGTGCCGAGAGAAAGACCGAGGCCCATAACGGGACCCATTAATGGTGAAATTAACATTGCACCAATTATAACGGCAGTTGAATTTACGTTTAAACCTATTGAGGCGATGAATATGGAAATGACAAGAATCCAAACACCTGGACCTTTAAATTCAATGTCTCTTTTTATCCCTTCGGTTGTTCCTATATAATCAGTTCCTTCACTAATATTGGATGTATCTTTTATAAACCCCCATAGACTTTTATGAAAATTGAGAAAAGTATCCTTGAAGTCTTGTTCAAGATCTACCTTTACTTTTTCAACGTCTAATTCTATTTCGTTTGGTTCTTCAGCCATTAGGGTAGATTTCTCTATCGATCAAATCTACATAGTTCACTTAACGGATAGTGGAATGCAAATAGATGTTTTAAACAATTTTACGTGGATTGAAGAAGCTAGTCATTAATTTTATCGAGCAATTCTTGCGACTTTATTTTTGCCCAAGTATCTTCTACCACAAAAGTTGGTCGGGGGTCCATGGCAATTACTTTTTTTAAGAAAGGTTTCGCTTCCTCGTTTCTCTCCTCTTGTTCTAAAAACTCAGCATACATAAAATTATTAGATGGGTTGTTAGGGAAATACTCCAACGCCTTTTTTAAATTTAGCTCCGCATCGTCTGCCGATGGCCACGAAATAATAAAAGGGACATAGGGTATTTGGTAATGAATTAACCCTAAAATTCGATGTCCTCCTGCGTCAATTACTTTTGGCCCGAGTTCGATAACTTTTTTAAAATAGGCTCTCAGTTTGTCGGCTGCATTATCTTTCATGCCTGTCCATAAACCAATTTCATAACCCCATTTGCCATACGTTATCGCATGGTAATAGAGTACTTCTGCCGACTTCGGAAATTTTTTGATTGCCTTTTCCCCAAAGTCTTTACCCTCTTCAAAACATTTTAACTGTTCTTTTTCGTTAAAAATTGAAAAGTTGCCTTTAAAGTAATAACTCCTCAACACATATTCTGCCTTTTTTTCGGTTGGGTGCTCGGCATACGCTGCTAAGAATTTTTGCAATGCTTTCTCAATTATTTCTGGCTTTGCGTTGTAACCCACATGTCCTTCGTGCCTAACTTGATAATGAGCCATGCCTTCTTCAAACAAATCGTTAGGAGAAACGAATGCAGAAAATAGACAAACAAGAATTATTGAAATTTTACTTATCACAGGCGTGCAAAGCAACAAATTGTTTTTTATTAAACGCTAATAACCTGAGCTCTATTCTTAATTAGCTTATTTTTAATGAGTTACATTTTGTCAATCCCTCCGTTCGAGAATACTCGAAGTCTTTTCTAAGGGAGAATTCCCTCTTGGAGACTCCGAATATATTCGGACTGGTTAGGGAGATTGACCAAGTGCTTTTTGATGCGAACTCAATTAAAGCACTATAAATCAACTACTTATTTGCTTTCGTGATTAATCGAACTCAGGTTAAGACCAAGCACTACTTGGTGGGCTTTGAGCTATCAAATAATTAGTTTTAAATTGCTTTCTTATTTCAAGAGAAACGATACAATAACAGGTATTAATAATGCAGCTTTTGAGACCTCAATGCAAATGGCCAATACACTGTTTAATAAGTATCGTTAACAAAAAGTCATTTTTGAACCTCGAAGACCACGGTTTAATTTGAGAAAAGTAATCTATACTTTTTACAAACTACAGTTCTCAACAAAATTTTCATTCCTATAATAACAACATTCTATTTTGTATTAAACTACACACTTATTCATGCATTTTGTCATTCTCTTATTAAATTATTCCAATGGCTCGAAAATTGATATTCATTCTGTAAATTTGTAGCCCATGTCAGGATTTTTAGGAGCATTTAAAACACGTAAGCCAAAGCAATTTAACTTTACTAATCGTTATTACAATGAGAGAAAAGAGCGTTTGCAACGTGCTGAAGCGCGGGTTAATCGTCAAATAGAATTTGAGGAAGCCAATGCTGGCAATGAGGATGCTATCAATTCCGATAGAATTCAGTTTAATTGGCAGCGAACTGACAGATTGACTCAGCAAAAAAAATCGAACAGGAGAATACTTATCATTATCGGAGTATTATCGGCAATAACATACGTTGCGCTACAATACGTGTAAGGGACTAGAGAGAAATGGCAGATATTATTCAACTTTTACCAGATTCAGTAGCGAACCAAATAGCCGCAGGAGAAGTAATCCAACGTCCTGCTTCTGCAATAAAAGAATTGCTAGAAAACTCTGTTGATGCGAAAAGCAACAATATTAAGCTCATTATTAAAGATGCTGGCAAAACCCTTATGCAGGTTATTGATGATGGTACGGGTATGAGCGAAACAGATGCACGAATGTGTTTTGAGCGTCATGCTACTTCAAAAATCAGAAAAGCCGAAGACCTTCACGAAATTACATCTATGGGCTTTCGTGGTGAGGCAATGGCTTCTATTGCCGCAATTGCCCAATGCGAGTTAAAAACAAGAACCGAAAACGAAGAGCTCGGCACCAAAATTATTGTTGATGGCTCAATTTTAAAAAGTCAAGAAGAAGATGGTTGCGCGAAAGGAACTTCGTTGAGCATCAAAAATTTATTTTTTAACGTTCCTGCGCGAAGAAAATTTTTAAAATCAGACCCTGTAGAAACAAGGCATATTGTTGACGAATTTCAACGTATTTCATTAGCAAATCCGCAAGTAGCATTTTCGATGCACCATAACAACAATGAAGTTTTCAACCTTCACCAAGGTACTTTCAAACAGCGAATTGTCGGAATTTTTGGCAAAAATTACGAGCAAAAATTAGTACCTATTGAAGAAGAAACCAACATCGTAAACCTATCAGGGTTTATCGGTAAACCTGAATCGGCAAAAAAAACAAGGGGCGAACAATTTTTATTAGTGAACGGACGATTTATTAAAAGTCCGTATTTGCATAACGCTATCCAAAAGGCCTATCAAGAGTTGATTCACGTGGGATATCATCCTTCCTATTTTATCAACATGAGTATCGACCCTCAACTTATCGATATAAATATTCACCCTACAAAAACAGAGATTAAATTTGCTGACGAACGATCAATTTACTCTATAATTCGATCTGCAGTAAAACAGTCGCTTGGTAAATACAATATTTCGCCATCGTTAGATTTCGACCAAGAAGAAACCCTTTCGATTGGTATAGACCCAAATCGTCCGATTGTACCACCTCAGATTAAAGTAAATACGAATTTTAATCCTTTTGATAGCGCTAATTCTGTTGGCAGTTTTACTAAACCCACTCTTACTCCTTTACAGACGTCCAACAATGAAAATTGGCAAGATTTATATTCGGGCTTTGAGCAGCAAGAATCCGCCCAACAAGTAATTTCTGCCAATTGGGACACGGAAACTACAGACATCAAAATTGCGTCTCAAATTCATAATCGATATATCATTTCTCAGATAAAATCGGGTATAATATTAATCGATCAACAAAAAGCCCACGAGCGCATTTTGTTTGAATCGTATCTCCTAGCGATTGAAAATAACCAAGGAAATGCACAACAGCAGCTATTCCCTCAAACAGTCGAGTTTTCGCAAGGAGATTTTCAATTATTACAGTCGATACAAAGCGAAATAAAAGCCGTTGGTTTCGATATCAGCGAATTTGGAAAGAGCTGTTTTATCGTACACGGAATTCCTGCCGAATCGACTAATGAAAGTGCATCAGATTTACTCGAAGGGATTTTAGAAGGTTTTAAGGAGGGTGAAAACGACATTAAAACTGACAAACAGGCTTCTATAGCGAAGTCGCTGGCACGAAAATCGGGAATTAAAGCAGGAAAAAAATTATCGCAAGCGGAAATTAACGAACTTATCGACCAGCTATTTGCTTGTAATATGCCCTACTCTGCTCCAAATGGAGATGCCACCATCGTTACACTTACGCTTGATGAATTGAGCAAAAAATTTGAACAAAAACAATGAGAGGATTTGGCATATTACCCCCAGTAGTAAAGAATTTACTTATCATAAATTGTATCTTTTTTCTAGCCACATGGGCGGTTAGTAGTTCTTTAGGCATTGACCTTTCTGATTATTTAGGCTTGCATTATTGGGAATCGCCACTTTTTGAAATCTATCAAATTGTAACTTACCTATTTATGCATGGCGACCTCACTCACTTGTTTTTCAACATGTTTGCTGTATGGATGTTTGGTGCTGCCATTGAAAACGTTTGGGGAAAAAAACGATTTTTACAGTACTATTTAATTACCGGATTTGGAGCTGCTTTTCTTCATTATGTAATTGTGTTTTTTCAGGTAGCATCTTTAGAGGCTATTCTCGACCCAAGTGCAATAAATATGGTGCTAAACGAAGGGGCAAGTGTTTTGGCAGGACATCAAAACTATTCTGACCCTGATTTAGGGCAGTTAAATTATTTATACCACATACCCATTGTCGGGGCCTCTGGCTCATTATTTGGACTCTTGCTGGCCTTCGGAATGTTGTTTCCTAATAATGAAATATACATCTATATGCTGTTTCCTTTAAAAGCAAAATATTTTGTCGCGATTTACGGAGCAATTGAACTATTCTCTGGATTTGCGAATACACCAGGCGATAACGTAGCTCACTTCGCCCACCTAGGCGGAATGTTGTTTGGGTATTTGATGATAATGTATTGGAAAAAAACCGGACAAGGAATATACTGATGGCGAACTTTATTATTGACGATATAAAACGAACATTTAAAAGCAATAATGATTTAGCCAAAATCATTTTAGCCAACGTTATCTTGTTTGTTCCTAGCAATTTAACACTTGGACTAAAACAAGGCTTTTTCGGAGCTTTAGGGCTACCTGAATCCTTTTTCGAATTCATTTTTCAACCATGGACTATCGTAAGCTACATGTTTCTACATGATGGTTTTAACCACATTTTATTCAATATGCTTCTGTTGTATTCATTTGGCAAAATATTAGCCGATGTAATTGGGAATAGAGCATTTCTTACCGTCTATTTTATTGGTGGGTTTGTTGGAGGACTAGCGTATTTAGTTCTTGGCACTTTAATTAGTTTAGGTTTTATTCCATTTATCCCTCTTTTTGCGGGTGTAGTTGGGGCTTCTGGCGCTGTTTTAGCAGTAATTGTGGCTGTGGCAACACTTATGCCCAATAAAGAGCTTAATATGTTATTTATTGGCGCAGTCAAACTAAAATACATTGCGTTGTTCACCATTATTATTTCTACTGTTTTAAATATAGACGCCAATATTGGCGGAAAGATGGTACACGTAGGCGGTGCTGCTTATGGCTATTTTTTCGCACTACAACACAAGCAAGGAAAAACAACAGGTTTGTGGTTTAGTAGAATAGTTGAAACATTAAAAAACATGTTTAAACGACAGCCAAAAATGAAGGTAGCTTATAAACGGTCAAAAACAGATGATCAGTTTAATGACGACAAGAAAGAGCATCAACAGAAAGTAGATACTATACTCGATAAAATTTCTAAATCGGGATATGATAGCCTCTCAAAAACGGAAAAGGATTTCTTGTTTAACATGAGTAATAAAAAGTAATTTATTATTAGCAATTTTAGGTGTGAAAAATCTATCCATCATTGGTAAACTGATTTTCGTTTTAAATAGCGTTTTTGGCATTCTTCTACTCATAACTTATCTCGCTCCTTTTGTGCCGCCCGATATTTTTTGGCCCATTGCATTTTTTGGATTAGCCTATCCTTTTATACTCCTCATTAATATTGTTTTCGGAATTTATTGGCTCGTTACTTTTAAACGACAAATCTTACTTTCCGTAATTGTAATTGGTTGTGGATGGGGACAATTAACTAACTTCATTCAATTAGGCAGTTCCGAAAACCAACTAGAAGGGTTTAAAGTAATGTCATATAATGTCAGGCTATTTGATTTATATAATTGGTCGGACAACAAGCAAACTAGAAACAAAATATTTGAATTAATCGATGAAAAGAGTGCTGATATTATTTGCTTTCAAGAATTCTTTTACTCAGAAAAAAGAGGATACTTCAACACCTTAGATACACTAAGGGAATTTCAAAAAGCAAAATATTATCATACAGCGTGCACTACAACAAATAGCCTTCATTATTTTGGTATTGCCACACTATCGAAATATCCGATCATCAATCGTGAAAAAGTAAGTTTACAAGATTCAAAAAACAACATTTGTATCTATACTGATGTATTAATTGACCAAGATACTATTCGTATTTATAACATGCACTTAGCATCTGTGCATCTTGGTAAAGAGAATTATGACTTTATAGAAAACATTAACAACCAAGAAACGGATGAACAACTCGATGGCTCTAAAAAGATTGTTGAATTGCTGAAAAATGCTTTTATCAAAAGGTCTGAACAAGCAAGAACCATTGCAGAACATATTGATAATTCGCCTTACAAAGTAGTAGTTTGCGGAGACTTCAACGATACTCCCTCTTCTTTTACTTATCGAACGATTTCAAACGATCTTTGTGATAGTTTTTCTGGTAGTGGAGTTGGAGTTGGCGCCACCTACAATAGTTCTGTTCCTGTTTTTCGAATAGATTACATTCTACACGATAAAAAGCTTACCTCTTCTAATTTTGGAGTAACGCCAGAAAATATTTCTGACCATTTCCCTATAACAACAGTCATTAGTTTTATGGAATAATTCTATTTTTGAAACTTCATGGCAAAAAAGACAAGAAAAGAAAAAGCAGCAGAACAAGCCATTCAACAGGAAGTGGTAAGCACCATTATACCTAAACCATCTTCCGATTCTAGCCGTAGTGTAAGAAGACTTCATCTGATTTTCTTGTTTATTCTTGCCCTAGTCTTTTACGGAAACACGCTTAATAATGATTTCGCACTAGACGATTCTCTTGCCATTTTGGGTAATAGCTTTACCACACAGGGCTTTGCAGGAATTGATGACATTTGGACTCACGATATGTTTGTTGGTGCTCACGGGCAAGAATTTGAATTAACGGGTGGCAGATACAGACCATTATCGTTTACAATTCTTGCGGTTGAATATGAGTTTTTTGGAGATTATGTTGACGAGCGAGGCATCAAAAGCCATATGGCTTTTGTTGGTCATTTAACCAACGTTCTATTGTTCGCTTTTAGCGGGATAATGATTTACCTTTTGCTATTAAAGATATTCAGAAACTTTAACGAGTGGCTACCACTTATTGCCGCTACACTTTTTGTAATTCACCCGATTCATACCGAGGTTGTTGCCAACATAAAAAGTATGGACGAAATTTTATCCTTACTGTTTTTGATGATTTCTATTTATTTCATGCTCGACAAAGGACAAAAACCAATGATTTTTTCCGCCTTTTTCTACCTTCTTTCACTTCTCTCTAAAGAAAATACATTTACGGCATTGGCCATTATTCCCGTATTATACGTGTTTTTCAGAAAAGAAGAATTAAAATCAGGAATAATGAAAACAGGTGCATTACTTGGCGTAGCTATTGTATATTTAACACTAAGGGAGATATATTCTGGTGGCTTTTTTGGCGGCCATGCTGCCAAACAATTAATGGATAATCCCTTTCTCGGTATGGGTATGGATGTGAAATTACCAACCCTGTTTGTTATTGCCGGGAAGTATTTAACTCTTTCTGTTTTTCCTTATCCATTATCTTACGATTACAGTTATGATGCACTTGGTTGGAGAACTTGGGGAGACATTTACGCTATTCTTTCTTTTGCTGTAATCGCTGCGGCATTAGGTTTTGCTAGTAAAGTATTTTGGGCGAAGTACAAAGAAGAAGAAATCACACAACCAAATATCATTTCTGTTATCGCATTTGGCATTCTCTTTTATGCCATTGCTTACTCTATTGTTTCAAATTTCGTGTTCAATATCGGAACGTATATGGGCGAACGGTTTTTATACATGGCATCTTTAGGGTTTTGCATCGCAGTAGCAGGATTAATAATAAAACTATTAAAAATAGATACCAGTTCTCCTTTTCAATTTAACGTAAAATGGGCATTACCAATGTTAGTTTTAATTCCGATTGCGGGTTACGCTACAATCAATCGAAACGTGGAGTGGAAAGATAACTACTCACTTTATATGGCAGATAGAGAAGTTGTACCAAATAGTGCTCGAGCTCGTTTATTTTTGGGTATCGAATTATTGAACCAGCATTACGTTGATAAAGATTTCGAAAAATTGGAAATGTCAATTGAAGAAATTACTAAATCTACCAATATTTATCCTGAATTTTATCATGCTCACTACAATCTTGGACTAGCCTACCAAGCGAAGCAAGATCATGAAAATGCATTGAAATGTTTTAATCGTGTATTAGAAATTCAGCCTTATCATATCAATACACATTACTACTTGGGGATGTCCTTAGGGCATGGGTTTAACAAACCTTTACAAGCAATTGAATACATGGAAAAAGGTATAAAATATGGTTATGCGGGTTTAGACAGGTATGTTAACCTTGGTGTCGCTTATGGCATGACTGCGAATTTCACTAAGGCTTTAGAATGCTTTAACAAAGCAAAAATAGAAGACCCTAGCAATGCGCAAGTTTATGTAAATATGGGAATTACCTACAGCCAAATGGGTGATAAACAAAAAGCGAAGGAAGCTATGCAAAAAGCGAAGCAATTAGATTCTAGTTTGGCTATGTCTGGCAACCTGCCAAGTAGCTCTCTGCTTTTTGTATCTTCTTCCTTACTCTATTCTTTCACCATTTTTACACCAAATTTATCTTTCGCATCACCGCTTCTTTATATGATTTACTTATTCGTATCAGTTGTTGATTAATTGTAATAAGGTTTCCATCAATTTTATTGATTCTATCAATTCTCACAATATATGAACGATGTATTCTAATAAAGTCATCTTTTGGTAATTTAGCCAATACGCTATTCATGGAAGTATTAACTAAGAACTTTTGATTGATTGTAAATATTTGTACATAATCTACAGCAGCCTTAATAAACAAAACATCTTTTAATTCAATTTTTTCAATAACCGAATTAATCTTTACAAAAAGGTATTTCCTTAGGTTTTGTGGCACACCTCCATCATTCAATAAATCTTTAACCTTGTTTACAGCCTGAAGAAACCTAGCATACGCAACAGGCTTTAACAGGCAATCCGTTACATCAAATTTATAAGACTCAAGTGCATATTCCTCTTTAGAGGTAACCAAAACTATTTTCGTTTTTTTTCGAAGGTTTTTCAGAAATTCGAGCCCACTCATTACAGGCATTTCAATATCTAAAAAAATTAAATCAGCAGAATTATCACTTAAAAAATTGCTCGCCTTTACTGCACTGTTGAATGATTCTGTTAATTGAAGCCCCTCAGTTTCGCAGACATAATTGCCCACCAGTTCCCTCTGGGTTCTATCATCATCTATTACAAGGCATTTTAAGATCATTTGTTAACGGACACAGACTAATATGCTTCATTCACAGAAACATGTCACAAAATAACAGAAAAAATCGAGTTTGGGGTAACAATTTTTGCGTTAATAATCTAAAGAACAAAGGAAGAAGAAATCGTGAAAAATAATAACTGCTAAATTAATTATTATGAAAATTTTAATTGTTGAAGACGAGAAAGTAATGTACAACACCATGAGGCATTTGCTAGAAGATGAAGGTTATGAAGTTACAATTGCAACAGATGGTTTAGCAGCGCTTGGGGCTATTAATTCAAAAAAAGTGGATTTAATCATAACGGATATTATGATGCCTAATTTATCAGGAACAGAACTATCAAATACCTATAAGGGGCGACTATTTCAGGATACGCCAGTTATAGTAATTTCTGCTATGGACAGTTACGATGTGCAATATTTTGCTAATACCATTGGGGCATCTGCATACTTAGTGAAACCATTTTCAGGTAAAGAACTATTAGAAAAAGTAAAAGAGTCATTAGAGGTAACGAACAAAACTTAAATGAATCTGTAAAATATTAATTAATTTAGTAAATACTTAAAATCATGAATACGAAAAAACAGGCACTTATTCTTATCGGGTTCCAAAATGATTATTTCGCAGAAGATGGAATAACTGATGTTGTAATCGCAGGGGTTGTATGCTCCATTTGCATTGACTCTACCAGAAGATCGGCTTTTGAGAGAGGGTACAAAATAACTATGTTGAACGATTGTATATCTGGGAGGACTGTATTTGAGCAAAAATTTTATTGTGAAAATGTATTTCCTTTATACGATAATGTAATCGATTCGAAAAGTTTTCTCAGAGAATTAACCCCCCAAAAAATAGAAGTGTAGCATTATGGAAAAAAATGATAAAAATACTGTTCATACACAAATTCAATATAATTTAATAGAGGAATTGACCGAAATGAATCAAAAGTTGCAAGATGAAATTGAGGTTCGTAAGCAATCAGAAAATGCCCTGAAGGAGAGTGAGCAAAAATATCGTCAGATTATTGAAGGAGCCAGCGATATTATATATAGAACTGATCTAAAGGGCTACTTTACTTATGCCAATAAAATTGCTCTGAAAATTACAGGGATGAAAGAAGGAGACATATTGGGAAAACACTTTTCTTCATTGGTTCGGGAAGACTACAAAAAGAAAGCCCTCAAATTTTATGCAAATGTTTTCAGAAAACAGATCAAGACTTCTTACTGGGAGTTTCCTCTTAGCGCAACAAACACAGGTCAGGAAGTATGGATTGGACAGAATATAACTTTATTGATTGACAATAATAGGATTATAAGTATCCAGGCAGTGGCAAGAGACATTACCGATAGAAAGCTAGCAGAGAAACAAATACAAATGAGCGAGGAGAAATACAGAAATATTATAGAAAATATGGAGCTTGGCTTATTGGAAATGAATGAAAGTGATTCCATTCTGCACGCAAACGATCGTTTTTATGAAATGACAGGATATTCGCTAGGTGAATTGGATAATGAATGTTTTTTGGTGAAGCTTCTCGATGATCGGTTTAAATCGAGGGTGTCTTTGAATAATTTGAAAAAAATATTAGGTGAAGAAAAAATAAAAGCATACGAAATACAATTGCGCAAGAAGACAGGCGAGTTAATATGGGTACTTGCCAGTGACTCTCCTCTTTACGATAAAAATCACGAAATAGTCGGCTCCATTGGTATATATCTAGATATTTCAGAACGGAAAGAAGCAGAAAAAGAACTAAATAGAGCTAAGAACTTGGCAGAACAATCAGCAAAAGCAAAGTCCCAGTTTTTGGCCAATATGAGCCATGAGATCCGTACTCCAATGAATGGGATTATGGGATTAACTGGCCTGTTAATTAATAACACCGAAGTAACGGGTAAGCAGCATAATTACCTTAACGCAATAATAACCTCCTCAGAAACCCTGATGGTAATTATTAACGATGTTTTAGACATTTCAAAAATTGAAGCAGGTAAATTCACTATTGAAAAAAGAAACTTTAAAGCAAGAGATGTAATATCATCTATCGTAGAAATATTTAGTAACAAAGCAGCAGAAAAAGGTCTGTTATTAAATGTAGATATTGACCCAACACTTCCCGACATCCTAATAGGAGACGTTACCCGTTTAAACCAAATACTATATAACATTTTGGGTAATGCAATAAAATTCACACAAGAAGGAGAAGTGAAACTGACAGTAAAAGTGAAGAAAAAAAACAAATCAGGTGTAGAGGTTGGGTATATAATCAGTGATACTGGTATTGGGATACCGAAATCTAAGCTCACCAGCGTTTTCAGGGCATTTACTCAGGCAAACGGAGATACAACCAGAAAATATGGAGGAACAGGATTAGGATTAACAATCGTCAAAAAATTGGTTGAATTACAGTATGGTAGTATCACCGCAGAAAGCGCCCCAGGTAAAGGCTCTGTATTCACAGTTGTGATTAATTATGAAATAGCCCAAAATATTCAGGAAGAAAAGGCTGTTAATGGCTGTGAAAATAGCAACAATATTGATCGCCTCCACAGTCTTAATGTTCTTTTAGTTGAAGATAACCCTGTTAATCAAATGGTTACGAATGATTTGTTAAGTGAAAAAGGCTCCAACGTAAAGATTGCAAATAATGGAAAAGAAGCTATTGAAATGCTATCATCAGAAAATTTTGATATAATATTAATGGACATGCAAATGCCTGTAATGGATGGTTATCAAGCAACAGCCTACATTAGGAGTAAAATGGAGCAAGGCAAGCAAAATATCCCAATATTAGCTTTAACGGCCCATGCTATAGAAGGGGAAATAGAAAAATGTAAAAAAGCGGGAGTTGACGACTACCTCGCCAAACCCTTCCATCCGCAAGCTCTTTTCATCAAAATTGTTGAACTGGTTGATAAAATGTGTACTCCAGTTAAAGATATCTCACAACACCCAGACAATTCTGAACAAGAAAAAGTAACTGATATCTCAATCTTGAAAGAGTTTACAAATAATAAAACAAAACTAATAATCGACACCATTCATACACTAATCGAAGAAATTCCAAAAGATGTTGAATTAATAGAAAAAGCCTTCAATGAACAGAACTGGGAAAGACTTCGTTCAGTTGCTCACCGAACAAAACCTAATTTTATGTTGGTAGCCAGTGAAGGACTAAAAAATGACGTTCTAAAAATTGAAGAATATGCCCGAGAAACTGCTAACCTAAATCAAATACCTGATCTATTGGAAAAAATAAAACACAAGATTCCTTTTTTAATTAAAGGATTAGAAAAAGAAGTCAAGAAGCTGAAAGAGAGCACTGAATAAAAAATGTTTAACCAAAACGTAAAGCCATGAAAAAGGATACTATTATACAGGACTACCACGGAGGACTTTACTTTATTAAAGGAAATAAGGATAAGGAACTAACAATATTTATTGTTGATGACCATGAGGTTTATCTTAATCTTCTTAAAGAAGAATTGTCTGAGAACCCTAAATTTTCGATTTACACCTTTACAACAGGCGAAGCATGCTTAGATTACCTAAAGCTGAAACCAGATCTCGTAATACTTGATTACCATCTTGATGGAACACATTCATATGCCAAAAAAGGTGATGTGATTTGTGAAAAAATAAAGGAGCAACTACCACAAACCGAGGTTGTTATAGTATCGTCAGATCATAAACTGGCATTCATTGCTGGGTTAAGAAAAAAAGTGCCCGGTGGGATAATGTTTAAGGATAGCTACACTGTGGAAAAACTAAAACATGAGTCAGGCAAGTTGATGAAAAAAAGGAAGAAAAAATTCGCTAATGCTGTACTGATATTCGGCTGTACAGCATTCATTATAGCTATAATATTATGGGCAATTGTATAATACATATAGAAGCCATAACTAATAACCTGAGTTCGATTAATCGAACTTACTATTAAACAAATGATTGTCAGCGACTTAAATGGAGTCAATATCGAAAAATATTAGGTCAATCTCCCTA
>JAESTK010000072.1 GCA_016763645.1 Flavobacteriales bacterium | reverse complement strand
TTAATGAGCCAATCACAACAGATCCTTTGGCGAGTGATTTTTCTGCATTTGAATGCAAAAGCAACTCGATAAGAAACAAAATCACAACGGTACAAAAAGGAAGAATGGCTCTTTCTTTCATAACGTTAGCGCCCCCCTTGTATATTAACATCAAAAGAAATAGCAACACGATTGATGATAAAAATGTGTAAATAAATGGTAAAGTTTTTCGCTTTATCGCATTAACTCCGATTACTAAAATAGCAACACTTGACGTAAGGTATAAGAAGTAAATATTTCGGAAATAGAACACCCAGTTGAACATTCTATCTTTAAATGAGTGTGCAAGATCTTTTATATCAAAGAATTGCCCCTCGTAGGAATTTCCATCAGTGAAAATTAGCTTTAGAGAAACAATTATCACTAGAAGAATCAGGAATAAATAATTAGAAATTTGTTTGTAATTATTGTCTTTTACCAAATGAAAACCGAGTAAAACAAGAATCACTAATACAGAAATAGGATGAGAAAGAAAAGCCAGAATTATTATTACTAGTCCAATTACTAATTGAATTGCGAAGTTTAGTTTGAGTGGGTTAGAAAACCAAGAGTAAAACAATAGACAATATGCGAGTGCCTGGTGTGTTTCAGTAACACAATGAAAGAATGTGTCGCCATAACCCGTAACTAAGGATAGCGCTAGCGCAATCCCTACCGTTTTGTTGTTTAACACATATGTGATAAAAAGAAAAATAAGATAGTACCAAACAATAAACCAACTAGAAAAGACAAGCATTACGATTTTCAGGGAAGCTCCCAATTTGATCATTAAAAGAGCAGGCCACTTGGTAAGAAATGCTCCGTACCTTCCTGCTTCGAACGTGAGAGACTCGGCATTAATTAACTTAAATAGATGATAAGAAGAATCTATAAACGCTACGCGCTCTAAATAGAAAACTAATGAAAAAAAGAAGAGTGTTAAGAAAATTAAATGAGCGGAATTGACGAAAAACTTCATTATTCGAAAATAACTTTCTTACTAATAATTTTGGTATTTGTTCTTATTTCCACAAAGTAGATTCCAGAAATAATTGAGCTAGGTAAAATTGTGAATGCAGTTTCACTTTTTTGTATCGAAATAGGGATAGGCTGGCCGAGTAAGTCAAATACTTGTACATCGTTAATAATATAATTAGCCTTAATAGTAAATTGATTATTGCTTACAGGGTTGGGAAATAGCAGAATGCTTCGTTCTTCTTTTTTTATCTCGGTTGTACTCGTATATGGGATAGGGTATTGGATTGTATTCGTGTCTAAAATTTCTATGTATAGATTCGTATCAGTTTCTAAGATCTGATTTGTTTTTGCGACAATTATATCCGAGTAACCGAAATTGAAAGATTTTGTATTACCAAGAATTACAAATCCAGCATCATCACATAATTTTATTGCTCGCCCTTCATCTTTTTTTGTCCCTGCCATTGCTATGCTATTTATTTGAATTCCGTTAGCGTAGAAAACATGGCTTTCGATGGAGCCTCCATCAATAGAATTTGAGCCAATAAACACAAGGCGATTATTCGGTAGATTGTCAATTCCCATCCCCCAATCGTCTAAACTGTTACCCAATAATTTTACCCATGTAATGGTGCCAATATTATCTATTTTTATTGCATACATATCTGTTCCACCTGTTGCTCCTGTCGCATTAGTTCCAAACAAAGCGAACCCAGAGGTGTCGTCAAGTTGAACTGCTTCATTAAATTCTGCGTATTTAGGTCCCCCATAATTAGCGAACCACAACGTATTCCCCACGCTATCTAGCCTAATTAACAGCCCATCAGAATCACCATCAGAAAATGTATAGCTGCCTCCACAAACAATCAAATCACCGTCAAACGTCTCTTTTATTGATTTAGCCTCATCATCTAGGATTCCCCCGAAAGTTTTAGTCCAAAGAGTGTCACCAAATTCATCAGTTTTAACAATCCAAACGTCTTTTTCTCCAGCCCCATAGCTATAAGTGCTGCCAACCATTACATACCCATTATCGGAAGTAATGTCCATTGAGTAACAGTGCTCCCAGTCCCAACCTCCGTAGGTTTTGGTCCAAAGCGTATCGCCAATGCTATCGGTTCTGATGAGGTAGAAGTCGTAACCTCCTGCACCAAAACTATTGGTATAACCGGCAATTACATATCCACCATCTGAGGTGATTTCTACATCATAACCCCAATCTATATTAGAGCCACCATACGAACGAGACCATTCATATATTCCCAAAGAGTCGATTTTCAGTAAATAGACATCTGATTGTCCGTAACCGAAACTACCTGTTGCGCCTGTAATAATGTAGCCTCCATCCGAAGTTTGTTCTATGTCTTGTCCAAAATCATCTCCTGTTCCACCAAAAACATGCCGAAAAGTAATTATTTGAGAGAAAAGATTGTTTCCAACCAAAAGAAGAGCAAGTGTAAATAGGGTCGCTTTAATTTTCATTTACATTCGAATGTTTAGTCCTCCGAAGACGCTAAATCCTCCAAAATTTGTTGGAGCCATAAGCCCTTCGATATTGTTTGTGCCCAAAAATAACGCTATAGTTTTAAGCTTTGCTCGAATGTTTATTCCGTACGATAATTTACTATATCCTCCGTAGCTTAATCGTCCAGCAATATCGATAGATGAAGTGATGTAAAAATGTTCTTCAAAGAATAGATATGGGGTATAATTAGCGTTAATTCTGTAACTCATTCCTAAATTCATTGCCAATTTTTCACTGTGTTGCTGATAGATATTTATCGATATTCTAGCAGGTAGGTAGGTCGTAAATTTTCCAGTGTTGGAATATGAATACGAATCTATAATGCTATCGGTGCTCAGGTTTCGAATTATGGAGTCGCTAATTTCTTGAACATCTTTTATGTAGTAGCCATTGTAAGAAATAGAATCTGAACTCGTTATCGTTTTTGAGTTACTAGACCAAGTAATAAACCCTAAATCATTGAGTTCTATTTTGAAATAATTGTCGATTTCGGTCGAGCTATCGTAACTAAATTGGTACATTAAGTCGGTAGAAAAACCAGACCCGTTTGAGGTGGCATAACCACTGTTTTCGAGATCAGACTGTTTATATTGTAACTCCCAATCAACAGCTATCTCGTCACCAATTTCGCTCGTATAAAAGCTAAGTTGAGGCACATCATAAGAAATGTATTTGTTGCCATTTAAATAAGACGCACTTATAGCAAATACTTGCCCTAGACCGTTATCATAAAGTAGCCCTGTTTGAACTTGTTGATATTGGTACAAGTTAAAGTTAAATCCACCAATACCAATGGCTTGACCTGCAAATTGCTTGTTTCCTTCGAATATCAATTCGAACAAGCTTTTAGGAATTGACAAATTAGTATGTGATCGGTCATAGATACCAATAAACCAATTGAGGCGATATGGGTTTCTTCCTAAAAATTTCCCCAACCTTAACGAAGTATAGACACCATAATTTACGTCTAATCCTAGTCGGTTGAAGTTGGTCATTCTTCCTAATGAACTTTGTTTAATTTCATTGGTAAGATAATCTCCTTGATAAAATGTTTTGGCAAATTCGTTGGTAATTGCTGAGGAGTTATATTGAATTTCTCCAGACACGCCAACAACTATTTTACTTGAATCAGAATCATAAGCTTGAAGAGTATACGCTGATTGTGCAACCACCACAGGAGCAGCGAAAAGTAAAGCAAAATATAAGGTAAATGGCTTCACTTGTTAGGGTCTATTACGTAGTTAAAGTCACCAACTAATGTCATGTCAATTTTATAGTGGTCGTAAATGGTTACTAATTTGGGATAATCTTCAGTAGAGAGTGTAAAGTTTACTTTTAAGTATTGAGCATTATAAAGCGCCTCAATTTTTGTGGGGTTAATTGCTCCGCTAATTTTAGATCGACTAGCTTCAGTTACAATATCGTTCTCTAAAACTCCAGCTTCGATTATCGCGTTTTCCATTAAAATTGAATCAATTATCGTATAGCTTTCATCAAGAAGGTATAATTGGCTTGTCGCAGAAAACGGATACCAATTGTCGGCATATAAATGAATAAAGCCATCAATAATGAGATATCGGTCATCAATTGTTTTTTTGCCCATGTTAAACTCAACAGTATCGCTTAATGTGAATTCATTCAAAGCGATAGAAATGGGCATTTCTAAATTCAAGAGAATTTCGATGCCATTATTTTCATAAATAAAATCGTTATGAGAAGAAACGTGCCCGAAAGGATTTAGTTGGAGATCGAAATTGTAAGAAATTTGGTTAGGTAAAATTTCGAATAGTTCGTCAATATTTGAATTGTTTGATAAGTTGATAAAATAAGTAGACGCAATAACAGGAGGAGTGCTAACCCCAGTTTCTATAGCTTTGTCAATGTTAATGGTGTTATTAAGAGCCGCACTAGTTAGAGTAGTAGAATTATTTGTTTGGGTATTTTGCATAGATATGCTATTGATTTGCGCTTGCAAATCTACTCCAACGCTGTTTTTTAATTCAAAATTGACATCAACAGTTTCGATGTCGATACTGCCTCCTGCAATATTAGCGAGAAACTCGAACCCCTCTGAGCCAGAATTACTATAGAGTTCACTCCCGAAATATCCTCGTGCATAACTTGGTTTAACATCGCTAAAAGTGTAATTAATTTCAATGTAGTCTGTTGGTTGAGTAGTTAGTGTGTCAGCAGAAGGAGCTACCATTGCCGAAATTTGCGCGACTAATGTATTATATGATGTCCCACTGAGTCCTCTAAAATCGAAATTGTAATTTACAATGTTGTACGAGGCTGTTACAATTGCAGGAGAAGATAAACTTCCTGCAGGAATTAATTCTGAAATTAGCAGAGGATTGCCATTTTTAGTGGCAGATGTTAGTTCGTAGCTAACAATAGTTGGCTGGGTAAATGTCGATTTAATGGAGACATTTATTGTGCCCGATTTTATGGTTGCTTCAACCAATTCAGCGTTGTCGATAGAAAGTTTAGTTTCGTTGTCTTGCGCTAAACTAACCGAAACGCCAGGGATGAATCCGACAAAAATTAGATTTTCTATTTTTTCTGATAAGGCAGTATCTGGAATAGTAACCAACGAATCTAAATTAAGGTTGAAAAGAGAATTATTAAAAACTAATTTTAAGGCTCCAGTCGAATCTACTTGCAGCTCGTCATAGTTCGCTAAGTTATAAATATTGACGGAAGTTTTTATCAGTGGAACTAACTCATCGGCATCCCATTGCGAATACTGATTACTTTTTTTACACGAAAAAAATAGAAATGAGGCCATCATTAGTGTAAAAAATAATGTATGCTTCTTAATTGACAATGGTCCTGTTATTAATTTGTTGTAAAAATATGAAAATAAAGCCTTAAATTTCTAGCAACCTTTTAGGTATTCTTACGTTTTTATGAGATAGTATGAAGTGGAAAAAAAGATATTACGGGTCGTGGTTTGTTGCGTCTTTGGTGATGTTTAGCCTCTCATATCTTTGGCATGGGATTTTTCTAAACGATATTGATAAGGTTAACTACCCGCTTGCATTGTATTACGGGTTAGCTGCTTTTACTTATTTATGCATTGGTTTTATTGTAACAATCTTAGCAACGAAGGTAGAGTTTTCCTCTAAAAAATACGTTAATGGAGCTATATTCGGTGGTGTTTTGGGGTTCTTCTTTTATTTGATTGCTTTCGTTCTAGGTATTTCTTTTACTAACGGTAATGAAATGGCTCACGTAGCAATTGATTTTATGTGGCAAATGGTTGAAACTGGTTTTGGGGGCTTAATTGCTGGCTATATGTACGAAACTTATAAAGAGCAGGCGAAAATTGAAGCCTCTAATAGAGATATTTAGATTTCCACCAGTTTTTTAGGTTTTTTCGTATTTCATTTTCTCTGGTGTTATTTCCTGGGTTATAGAGTTTAGTCCCTTTTACTTCTGCTGGTAAAAATTCTTCTTCAATAAAATTGCCTTCGTAAGAATGAGCATACCTATAGTCTTTACCATAGTCTAAATCTTTCATTAACGAAGTAGGGGCATTACGAATATTTAAGGGAATTGATAAATTACCTGTTTGTTTTACTAATTGTTGGGCTTTGTTTATTGCTTCGTAACTCGCATTGCTTTTCGCAGAAGTTGCTAAGTAAATTACTGTTTGCGATAATGTTATTCTGCACTCAGGGTAGCCAATTACATTGACCGCTTGAAAACAATTATTGGCAATAACCAATGCCGTTGGATTAGCATTGCCAATATCTTCAGAAGCTAAAATTAAAATCCTGCGAGCGATAAATTTGGGGTCTTCTCCACCTTCAATCATCCTTGCTAGCCAATAAACAGCAGCATTTGGGTCGCTACCACGAATTGACTTTATAAAAGCAGAGATAATATCATAATGTTGGTCACCATCTTTGTCGTACCGAACAATATTTGCTTGAATGGTGTTCGAAACTAATTCGTTAGTAATCGTTATTGTTTTTTTATCAATTGTATTGACAACTAATTCGAGTGCGTTCAACAATTTACGAGCATCACCCCCCGAAATACGCAATAACGATTCAGTTTCTTTTAGATTAATTTTTTTCTTTTTCAGATCAACATCTGAAGTAATAGCGATATCGAGTAGTTGAGTTAAATTCTTTTTTTCTAAAGTTTTTAGTACATATACCTGACATCGAGAAAGCAAAGCAGAAATTACCTCAAACGATGGGTTTTCAGTAGTCGCCCCAATCAAGGTAATTGTGCCATTTTCTACAGCACCTAACAGTGAATCTTGCTGTGATTTACTGAATCGATGAATTTCATCTATAAAAAGAATAGGGTTATTTGTGCCAAAAAATCCTTGATTTTTGGCTTTTTCGATTATCTCTCGAATATCCTTTACTCCAGAATTAATTGCGCTTAAAGTGTAAAAAGGTCGGTCGAGTTTTTCAGAAATAATTTTAGCTAATGTTGTTTTTCCAACCCCTGGAGGTCCCCATAAAATTATAGAGGGCACATTTCCAGAATCGATAACTTTACGGAGTACGCTACCTTTTCCAATAAGGTGTTCTTGTCCTATATAATTATCTAAATCGGTTGGGCGAAGGCGTTCAGCCAATGGTATGTTATTAAAAGTAGCCATTAACCTTGGTAAGGTTTGTAATCGTCAGGTTTGGAGTATTTCCATCTGCGATGTGTCCACAACCAATATTCTGGATTCTCGATAATTGATTCTTCCAATATTTTAACGTGTTTTTCGGTAATCGAGGAGGGAGTTTCTTCTCTTGGATTTTCGGTAACAAGCTTAAATTCAATCTCGTAATATCCTCTTTTTACTTTACGTACAATAGCATAAATAAGCGGCCAGTTGAATTCTCTAGCATATTTTTCAGCACCTAGAAATACAGGAGTTTCTTGATTTAAAAATGTCATCCAATGGCACCTATTTGCTTTGAAAGGAGATTGGTCTCCAACAAAACCAGGGAAAACAACATTGTTTTTATTTTCGTTAAGCCATGGCTTAACTTTGTCTGTCGGAATTAAAGTTAAGCCAAATTTGCTTCGAGAGGCACGTAGTTTTTTATCCCAAAAATTACTTTTCAATTTTTGAAATATACCCATAGTTTTAGGTTTGAGAAATATACCCATCGATAATGCACCCCATTCCCAATTTCCATAATGGGCAGTTACGCCGATTACACTTTGCCCTTTTTTGTAGTATTCGTTTAACATCTCAGCATTTTTATAGTTGCATCGTTTTCGGATGTCTTTTTCCGAAATGGTAAAGGTTTTAAGGGTTTCGACAATTATATCACAAAAGTGGGAGTAGAATTTTTTTTCGATGAGTTTTAGCTCCTCAAGTGATTTCTTAGGAAATGAGTTTTTTAAATTAGAAATAACTACTTTTTTTCTATAGCCAAGGATGTAGTAAATAAACAAATACAAGAAGTCAGAAAACAAGTACAATAAGGGGTAGGGAAGTAGCGATATGGGAATAATAATTAGGTAATATAATATGTAATTAAGCATTGCCACTACGAATCTATTGTTTCAGGCGCTAAAAGTATTCATAATACTGGAATATTTGAATCTAAATTTTATAGTTTAGCTGCATGGCCGTGAACAAATATGCTGCAATTCGTCACCGAATTATTGATCAAAAAATTGGTAATAAATATCAACCATACCCATCAAAAGAAGAGTTGAGACAAGCATGCGAAGAAGCTTTGTATGGCAGTATTTCTGGGGATAATATTTCAGATTCAACTATAGAGAAAGATCTTCAGTACCTTAAAATGAATTATGATGCTCCTATCAAATTTAGTCGTTCGCACCACGGATATTATTATTCTAAAGAGGGGTACAGCATTGATTTAAATGCTGACCAAATTGAGGCTATAAAAATGGCAGCCAACGTATTATCTCAGTTTAAGAATACCGAAATATTTTCAGAATTTCATTCGGCTATCGATAAAATTTTAGACCGTGTAAATATCTCTCCAGATATTCAAGATAAGGCAATTCAGCAATATGTGCAGTTTGAAACAGCTCCTGTAATTATAGGTACAGAGTATCTTGGCGATATACTTCAGGCAATAAAAAATAAAGTTTCGATAAAAATTGGGTATCAAAAATTCCAATCTGATATAATAAAACAAAGATCCATTAATCCATATCTTTTAAGAGAATATCAAAATAGGTGGTATGTGGTTGGTTTCGATAATGACGATGAATTCGTGAAAATTTATTCTTTAGATAGGATTGTTGAACTTTTCGTTACTCCAGTTCAATTTAAAATGGACCAAAATTTTGGCTATGATCGGTTTTTTAAATACAATATTGGTATTACAACTTTAGATAAAGAGCCTGAAGATATTTTGTTGGTCGCTTCGCCACTAGACGGTAGTTACTTGAAAAGTCAACCGCTTCATTGGTCGCAGAATGTGATTGTAGATAACAAGTCAGAATGTAAAATTCGGCTTCGCGTAGTGGTAACTAAAGAGTTGGCAATGAAAATTTTATCAATGGGTAGTGGAGTTAAAGTAATTTCTCCAAAATCGCTAAGAGATCAAATTGCTAACGAAATTGAAAAGTCTAGGCAGAATTATCTTTAATCAGAAAGAATTCCCCGAGGCTCTGCCTCGTGGGTTTCCGCTTCAACCTCTCCTTGAGGAGAGGTCAAAACTTTGTTAAAAGTTTTGGGTGAGGTGTAGATAACGAATTTCGGTTTTTGACCAT